>DAISXR010000014.1:0-24976 GCA_036825755.1 Anaerolineaceae bacterium | reverse complement strand
GCAAGCATTTTCTGCCGCTCGTTGTACTCCGGCCATTGGCCGGTGGCTGAATAGTCATTCAATGCCTCGCCGGTACCCAGACCCAGATATACCCGCCCGGGAGCCATGACTGCCAGTGTCGCGGCGGCTTGAGCGATCACAGCAGGGTGGTAACGCAGGATGGGGCTGGTCACGCCTGTGCCCAGCTCAATTTTTTGTGTACGGGCTGCGGCCGCACCCAGCCAGGTCCATACAAACGCCGCCTGTCCGCGCGGATCCCAGGGGTGGAAGTGATCACTGGCATCGATCGATTCAACCCCCGCCTGTTCCGCGGCAATAGCAAATTCCAGCAGTTCAGCAGGAGTATGTTGTTCAATTCCGGCTTTCCAGCCAATTTTGATCATGTCAACCTCTTTCCTGATCATCTCCAGGCCATTTAACCTGTGGGGATGATTCAATCTTTCCTGTATACACCGGGTTCATGCGTGAATGTTCGTGGCTGCATCCCCGATGCCTTGTTATCTGATATTTGTTTCCGGTTAAGTTTCAAATCCCCGCTGTACCGGATGTTTCAGTATATCCGACAAAAATGAAGTAATGAGATGATGGCTGTAGAAGAGGGAATAGAGTGTGTGGTCACTCGTCGGCACGCTTCTGTCTAATTTGCTCCCTTAATAGAGCGATTTCCTGTTGCAGGGAGTGAATTGACTCCAGGGTTCGATCTGGATCCGATTGAGTGTCCGCTTTCTGCGGGCCCAGGAAATAGGTTGCTAGTGTGGCGGTCACGTACCCAAAGGTAGCAAAGCCATACACCGAAAGAAGAAATGCCATGAGTTTTCCTTCACCCGTTTCAGGCCAGTAGCCTGATCCCATTGTAGTAACCATCATGCCGGTCCAGTACAGGGCATCGCCGTAACCGGCAAACCCTCCGCCAGCTGCTTCTTTTTCGAAGAAGAAAACAGCCGCCGCCGACACCGGGATAATGACAACTGAGAGAAGCAGGAAGTAACCAAATCGTTTCGCCTGCAGATGGGTGCGGATCGAGCGAATACCCCGGTTGATGGAACCAAACACACGGATCATTTGAAGCGATCGGGCGGCTCGAACCGCGAATAAGATCCGCAAGGCTCTTACCACCCGCAGAATGCGAATAGCGGGAATAAACAGCGACAAAATGGTCAACCAGTTGCTGCGGAGATAGCTCAGTTTATGCGGGGCGATCCAAAAACGGATCAGAAAGTCGATTAAAAAAATGCCCCAGATAACCCAAAAAATGGTTTGGGTGACCGGTGTTGCTTCCCAGACCAGCTCGATGATGAGCAAAATCAACCATATGATACTCAGAAAGAGAACCACAGGCTCCAAAAGCGCGCTGATTTGTTCAAGCGCCTCGTCGCGTTCCGAATCCATCAACTCTTTTTCATCAGTCGATTGCCCAGTCATCTGTTTTCCTAATCATTTCCCCCTGCTGAAGTTAACAAGAATCCTTTGCGATGATTGGCTGGTAAATGCGACAGTTGATCAGTACGAAATCTCACAAAGCAGATTGTAATAACCGATCCAGTTCAGCCGATCCGGAAGGTTGAATGACCACCTGTGGTGTTTCGTGCCACTGCGCCAGACGTTTCAGCGTATCCGCCAGACCGGTGATCAGATCGGCATCCGGAACAATATTTTTTTCCAGGTGCAGCGATTTCACCTCAAAAATACCCTGCGTGCGGTGAGCTTTTGGATCGAGTCTGCCGACCAACTGCCCACGATGGAGGATGGGCAGGTTTAAATATCCGAAGATCCGTTTGGCCTGGGGGGTATAACACTCGATCGTGTAGTCAAAATTGAAAAGGTCGCGCGCTCGTTGCCGGTCCCATACCAACGGATCAAACGGAGAGAGCAATGTGGTAACGGTTGAATCCAGCTTACCAGAAAGAGCCTGATCGAGCATTTCATCGTTATCCGGGTGAGCATAGGCGGAACCCAGGCCTTCAATTTGCACGGTTCGCAGAAGTCCCTGGTTTGCATACTCCCGCAGCTTTTTGGGCATCGATTTCTTTGGCTGGCGGAAGTAGTCGGCTACCCATTCCGGAAGGGCAACCCCCAAGGCCCTGATGGCCCGCAGCGCAAAGGTTCGATACATGGTTTCGCTGTCTGGTACGTCGGCATCATTCCAGTCCGGCAAGATGTTCTGGCGCAATGTATACACCCTTTGGAACTTCTGGCGGCGGGCAATCATCAACTCGCCGGTGTAGAGCATGGCCTCGAGGGCGTTCTTTTCATCTTTCCAGGTCCACCATCCACTGGGTGGATGGTTATTGCTTTCAAACTCAGCAGAACGGGCGATGCCGTTTTCATCGAGGAACGATCTGACACGCTCAACCACCTGTGGATGATCCTGAATCCACTGTACAGGCCATTTCATTGGCCAGGTTTTTGATTGCATGGCATCCAGCATCCAGCGGCGGTAGAGCGGGAAATCTTCGATGGGCAAAAAACACATGGCATGCGCCCAAAATTCGAATAAATTCTTCTCAGCCAATGTCTCATCGAGCCACTCAGGCTGATAATCACCCAGGCGGCTCCAAAGCACCAGATAGGGGCTTCGGGCAATCACATGAATGGTGTCGATTTGCAGCATGTTCATGCGCCGAATGGCTTCCAGCACATCGCATTTTTGCGCGGTTTCTTTTGGCAGTGAGGAAAGACCCTGGGCAGCCAGAAGCATGTTGCGCGCCATTTGAAGGGTGAGCAGCTTTTCCATATTAAGAATATTACCATGTACACAGAAGCGGTATACGACAGAATATAACCAGTGCCGTAATGGGTATAGATCAGATTGAGGATGGAACACCAGGCATATGATCGAACCGTATCACCTGATTTCTCCCGCAGTTTTTTGCCTGATACAACGCTTGATCTGCAAGATCGATCACCGAATCAATGGATTGATCTCCGCCGGCCCAGGCAGCCACGCCCACACTGACCGTGACCGGTTCATTCACCTGAAAGTTCACCGTGGAAATCAGTTTGCGTAATTTCTCAGCGGTGCGATAGCTGGTTTCCATTTCCGATTCGGGCAGAAGCAGAATAAATTCTTCACCACCCCACCGAGCAAACGTATCATTGACGCGAATATTGGCCAAAATGACATCAGAAATTTTTCGTAAAATGCGATCGCCGACCGCATGCCCATGCCGGTCATTAATTTTCTTGAACCAATCGATGTCAAACATCAGGATCGCAAACCGTTTGTTGTACCGCTGGCAACGAGCCATTTCTACCTGGGCAAGCTGCATGAACCGTTGCCGGTTGTTTGCACCAGTCAAATAATCTGTACCGGCAATTTTTTGTAATTTCACATGATAACGGGTAAACAAAAAGGTGGTGATTATAAAGCTCAACATGATTAAAAGGGTCAACACAATACTGATGATCGCATCCAGGTAAAACACCTCATATTGCTGGTTGCGAGTGACGGCTACCAGATAGGCGGTGGGGATGTTGGTGATATTGTTGACGACCAGAAAACGGATCAAATAGAAAGATCCATCAAAGAATTGTAAAAATGGCAAAGCTTTCATTCTCACTTAAGCGAGGTAAATAGCGTTTTTGCGCGGTTTGAAACAGCCTGATCCTGTCATCCATGGAAAGAAGTATATTTTTTTCGCGCGAGTGACTGTTGACCTCTTTGTCAAACATATATTCGTTAGCGATAAAGCTTGGTTCATATTCGTCAATTGATAAGGATGGGGTCATGTCATGAACCACATCCTCTTCGATCACCAGATAGGTCTCCATATAGGGGTTCAATTCACCCAGAATATCCACTACGGTTGACAATGTGATGGATATTTCCACAGTGCCGATTAGATTATTATTCAAAAGAAGGGGATACAGCACGTTATAACTGTTGTTCATCTTTACCCCGCTTAAAACGTTGTAAAGATGTGATTTTGATTGAGATTCCCGAATGCCCGCCGGTGTGATTTGGTCTTCTCCAATCAATAACCCGCTGTTTTGAAAACGCAGAAATTTTTCGCCATCCAGTAGAGAAAAACTAAGCTGACGAAAATTGAACTTCAGCATCTCCTGATAATTATCTGCCAGGAGGTCGTATAGACTGCGGCGTAGGCCGTTTTTTTGGGGTTCCTGGGAATTATTGGCGGCGTTAATTAGCAGTTTTACACTGGATGTATCAACGATTTCAGTAAAGATATAATTTGAGAAATTCTCATAAGTTTTCAGGACGGTGTTGGTATTGGCCGCGAACGATTCAAGTTCGTTCTGCGTTAATGTATTGATTTGATTTTGGTAACTTTTCACCAGGAAATTGATAATCACGCCAGTCAACAGAATGATCAATAAAGCGGCTGCTGCCCAGACCTTGAACTGTTTTTCCATGACAATCAGTTTTTTCATCAAAATAATCCAGATTTCTTACCGGGAAAAAGCCTTGATGGCAGGTCCATCCTGGCTCGCCTGTATTACCGAATATCCTTTTCTCAGTTATATACAGGTTTTTCTGACAAAACCATGAAGGCTGGCTAAACAAACAATTAAACACACGTAAAAGTTTTCAGCAAGTATCTACGGAGTTACCAATTGTACCCATTTTTCAAAACTGTAATAATTTCTCATCCAAATTTCATGTTGAGCTATAGGTAAATTTTGAATTCGAAAATATACTGAACTCGGCAATTAATCATGATCATGACTGATGAAGCAATTTTTGGGGGTAGTATGATGGAAATGACAGAACAGTACAAGAGTGGTGTAGTTCTGCGTAATCGAATAGCGACCGCATTGATGATTCTAGCCATACTTGCGGCTTTATACGCCGCTGTGACAGCGGTTGGTGTAGCTCTTTCAACCGGCCCGGATACGAAGCAGGTTGAATGGTGGAGAGCAGTCGGGTTTATGATGTTTACTGGTGTTTTTATATTGCTGGCTCTGAACCCTCGTAAATATCCCGGTTTATGGGAACTGACAATTGTCAACAAATTGCTTCTGACCGTAATCGAGGTCAGTCTGATCACAGAAAACGCAGCGAATGCGCAGTTTTCAGCCATGGCAGACGGGGTCCTGACGGTTATCCTTGTGGTGGCATATGTTTTGAGCCAGGGCTATCGAAGCTGGAAACGTTAATTTGAGAGGATTGATGATTTGCACGGCCGGATAATCAGATCGGCAAGGCGATTCATTCATTCACAAGGAGAGAGACAACCAGGTGTAACCGGTTCAGTTTTTTCTATACGACGCATTTCGGTGATTGGTATCATTTCCCGCTTTGGATTCATTGTTGGCTGGAAGCAATTTCCGGTGTGATACACTCAAAACAGGGGTAAACGTTTTTGCTGTCGATCGAAACAGCAGATGATTATTTTAGCTGGGGGAATGAGAATTGGTAAACCAGAGGATGGCAGAGGTGCGAGACGCTAAATAGAATAATTTTCAGTCATCCAGGGCTGTTTTGCTGACAATCGAACCGGACTGATAAAAACAGGCCGCGGCGAGCGTCACGGCAAACAGAGGCTTTATATGGATGAAAATGATTTTTCAGAGGATCAGGGTTCGGTGTGTATCAATGATCCGGAGAAATTATTGAGGGATCGCGCACTGGTTATCGTGTCGAACCGGGGACCCTTTGGTTTCACCAATCAGGAAGATGACAGTGTACAGGTACACCGCAGCGGCGGGGGATTAGTGACTGCATTATTGGGGCTGACACAAAAAATCGACATCTCCTGGATCGCCTCCGCCACCAATGATCTTGAAAAAGAATGGCCGGGTGGAGAAATTCAGCTTGACGGAAGCAACAGGGCTGTGAACCTGGATATGATACCGTTCACTGCGGAAGAATATGATGGCTATTACAACGTCATTTCCAACCCGCTGCTGTGGTTTTTGCAACACTCCATGTGGGATTTCAAATCCAATCCGACGATCACACGAGACACCTGGCATGCCTGGGATCACGGTTATACAGTTGTTAATCGAAAGTTTGCCCAGGCGGTGGCAGATCGAATTCTGGCAAATCCAACTCACACCCTGGTGATGATGCAGGATTACCATTTATACCTTGCGCCAAGGATGCTGCGAGCCCTGCTGGGGCGACGTCGCAGGCAGGTAAATGCGGCGCTGACACACTTTATTCATATTCCATGGCCGGGGACTGAAGAGCTTCGCATGCTGCCCCCGGCGATGCGCAGGGCCATCCTGGATGGATTAACCGGATCAGACATGGTCGGCCTGCAGACACGCGATGATGCGTTGAATTTTTTACGATCGGTTGAATCACACCTGCCAGGTGCAAATGTCAATTACCGGCGTGGACGTATCTGGTATCGCAACCGGGCTACGCTGGTGCGCGATTTCCCGATCTCCATTGATGTGACCGAACTGAAAAACCTGGCTGAATCAGAGGATACCATCGAAATGAGGAAGAAATTTGAAGAAGAGTTTCACGGTATGCAGCTCATTTTGCGGGTGGATCGTACCGAGCCCAGTAAAAATATCGTCAGAGGGTTCAAGGCCTTTGGCGAAATGCTGGAGATGTACCCGGAGCATATTGGCAAGGTAAAATTTCTGGCTCTCCTGGTTCCTTCCAGGTTGGATGTGGAGGAATACCGAACCTACCACGATGAATTTATGGCCGCGGCCGGTTGGGTAAATTCAAAATACGGCACCAGTGATTGGGAACCGGTTCGTATTTTATTTGGGGATGATTACACCCGTGCTGTTGCCGCCCTTCAAACGTATGATGTACTGCTGGTTAATTCCATCGCCGATGGGATGAACCTGGTAGCCAAGGAAGGCGCTGTTGTCAATCGTAAAAACGGTGTACTGGTATTATCCGAACGCACTGGCGCCCGTCAGCAACTGGAGCCTGGAGCGCTGGTGATCTCTCCGTTTGATGTGCTGGCTACAGCCGCTGCGATGCATCAGGCATTGGTGATGTCTGAAGCGGATCGTGAAACGCGTGCCTGTCGTTTGAAATGGTCGGTAGAGGAGAATGATATCCGAACCTGGTTTTGTGGACAAATTAATGAGATCAACCAGCTTGGATTATAAAAGTTGAGGGGTACAAAATTAATGAAAGAAAGGAGACCAGAGGTTATCAGTTGAAAACAGCCATTCTGCATTTTACTGCGCTGCCTACTGTTGGAGGTGTGGAGGCGGTGATACAGGCCCATGCCGAGCAGTTTGCAGCCGCCGGGATGCCGCTCACCGTGATCACCGGGAGGGGTGCCGCCGAAAGTTTGCCGGAAGGAGTAAAGTTCATCTGCATTGACGAAGTGGACACGCTGCACCCAGAGATCGCCAAAGCAACCGCCATTCTGGCTACCGGTAAGATCCCGGACAACTTCGATGCGCTTGTGGATATTTTGACCCAAAAACTACGCCCCATTCTGACGGAGTTTGATCAGGTGATAATCCACAACATCTTCAGTAAGAATCTGAATTTACCACTCACCGTTGCTCTGGTCAAACTGATTGATGAGGGTTCTTTACGGCACGTGATTGCCTGGTGCCATGATCTATCATGGACCAGCCCGCGCTCACTGCATGAGGTATATCCGCGCTATCCCTGGACGCTGCTGAATACCGCACACCCGAAGATTACATACGTGGTGCCATCAACTCATCGCCAAAAAGAACTGGCAGAGACGTTCAGCCTTCCGCTGGACGCGGTGTGTGTGATCAGCAATGGAGTTGACCCATGCACATTGCTGGCCCTATCAGAGGAAGGATTCAAGCTGGTAGATCAAATGAAGCTGTGGGATGCCGGGATGATCCTGTTGATGCCTGTACGCGTCACAGTCGCCAAGAATATCGAATTTGCGCTCGAAGTTCTTGCAGAACTGAAAAAAAGCCAGATACACCCAAAACTGGTTCTCACCGGACCTCCGGATCCGCATGATCCGATCAGTTGGGCATATTATGAGAAGCTGCGAGGCCAAAGAAGTGAACTGGGCCTCGACGGAGATATGTTTTTCATTTATGAAATGGGACCTCAACCGGATTCCGGATTTGTCATAGACAACAGGATGGTTGCGGAACTTTATCGTGTGGCGGATGTTATGTTTATGCCCTCACACTCCGAAGGATTTGGCATGCCGGTACTGGAGGCAGGTATGTTGGGGATGCCGGTTATCTCCACGTTAATCCCGGCTGTTGAGGATCACGCGCAGGGGCATACCCTGGTATTTCCATCCAGTATGCCTGCTCAGGAACTCGCGGAAAAGTTGCTGGATTGGATGTCAGAAAAACCCGAATATTATACGCGTGTCCGCGCGCGCCAGCGTTTTTCATGGAGGGCCATTTTCAGGCGGGAGATACTGCCGCTGCTGGAGACCACACAGGTTCAAGATGGATAGCCTCGATGATTTATGCCGCCAGGCTGCCCGGGCGCCATTTGTCAGACTGTATTTGGATTATGACGGCACGCTGGCAGATTTTGTTAAAACGCCCGATATTATCCTGGTTGAAGAGAATCTGGTTGATTTAATTGCTCAGATCCATCGTTTACCGGGTGTTTTCATCGCCGTTATCAGCGGACGAACATTGGCGCATATACAGAAACTGCTTCCCATTCCCGGTCTTTTGAAATGCGGAACCTATGGCATTGAAACCCAATACCCGGATGGTCAGATTTCCAGACGCATGTCTCTGTCACAGGTCCGCCCAAAGATTATGCAATTGCAGCCTTTGTGGCAGCAGTTGATTAACGGGAAAAGAGGATATTTTCTGGAGAACAAGGATTGGGCGCTTGCCCTGCATGCCCGTTTTGCTGATGAACGGGAGCAGCGGGAGGTTCTGGCTCAAGCGCTGGATATCGCGGATGATTTTTTACATAACGATACCTTTACCCTGCTGGGCGGAGAACGCTTTTTGGAATATGCACCGCGTGCGGCAAATAAATCACGCACTGTGGAGCGAATTCAAACTCACATGACACCCAAAGGGGCTTTCACGATCTATTTTGGTGATGATGATAAAGATGAAGAGGCATTCAAAGCGGTTCACAAATATCGCGGATACGCTGTGCGAGTGACTCCAAAAACGACAGTCACAAATGCCGATTTTCGGGTGGACAAACCCGCTCAGGTCAGGAGCTGGCTTTCAGAATTCATGAAAGAACGAAAACGGCAGCACGAATATCTGCCGCATCATGTTCGGATTCGAGATGAAAGTGAAGTAACAAAATAACGGAAACCTTCAGTCATGAAAAGAAACTGGCAGAAATTTCTTTCTGCCAGTTTTTTGGTTAACCTTTGGGCTGTTGTTGTGTGATACAGTGGATGTTACCGCCGCCCAGCAGAATTTCGCGGGCCGGGACCCCCACCACTTTTCGATCCGGATACAGGGCCTGCAATGTGTCCAGCGCGGCCTGGTCGTGCGGATCATCGAAAACGGGAACCACGACACCGCCGTTGGCTGTGTAAAAATTGATATAAGAACCCGCCAGACGGTCGCCTTCTTCACGGGGATAGGTGCCGGCAATGGCATCCACTCCCTCGCTTTCCTCGCGAGTGATGTAGATGGGGTCCGGCTGGTGAATTTTGTGTATCTCCAGTTTACGGCCGCGGGCATCCACCGCCTCGCTCAAACGCCGGAAGGCATCCTGTGAGATGGGATATTGCGGATCATCTGGATCATCTGTCCAGGTAAGCGCCACCACACCCGGGCGGATAAAACAGCAGATGTTGTCCACATGCCCGTTGGTCTCGTCATTGTAGACGCCGTTTTTCAGCCAGATGATCTTTTCGATATTCAGGTATTCTTTCAGGTTCTCTTCGATCTGTTCACGGGTGAGGTGTGGATTGCGTCCCTCATCCAGCAGACATTCCTCGGTGGTGAGCAATGTTCCCTGACCGTCGGAATGGATGGAACCGCCTTCCAGCACAAAGGGGGCCTTGTAGCGATCCAGCCGCTCAATATTGATCACTTTTTGAGCAACCAGATCATCCTGATCCCAGGGGAAGTACAGACCATTGACCAGACCGCCCCAAGCATTGAAATCCCAGTCGATACCGCGCACGCTGCCTTTGTCATCAATCACAAAGGTGGGGCCGCAATCCCGGATCCACGAATCGTTGTACGACATTTCAACGACACGGATATGCTCACCTAACAAACCGCGAGCATGCAGGAACTGGCTTGCGGATACTGCCACCGTCACGGGTTCAAACTGGGCAATGGCTTCGGCAACCTTCACAAAGGTGTGCTGAGCCGGTTTACCACCCAACCGCCAGTTATCGGGTCGTTCCGGCCACAGAATCCAGCAGCCTGTATGGGGCTCAAATTCACCGGGCATACGAAAGCCATCGCGGCGCGGAGTACTTTCAATTGTTGCGGTCATGCTATCGTTTCCTGTTTTCTGCAACTTTAAGCAGAACTTCACCGATGATCAACGTGATCGCCACACCCGCAAGCACTGGTCCGGCATACGCCCAATCAATGGGTTCACCCGGAACCCATACGAAGAATACGATCGCCTGAACGATGAACAACAGACATAAGACCACCAAAACCGTTGCGACACCGTTTCCGCCTGGCACACGGTAGGGGCGTTCGCGTTTGGCGTCCGTTTTGCGCAGCTTGAGGAAGGCAGGGAACAAGGCCAGATAGGGGAGCAGGAAGACCATCGAACTGAAGGCAAACAGCGTCCAGAACAGGTCTTCAGCGCTGCCGGCCATGAAGCCGTATACAATCAGCACCAAAGTGGAGACAATGCCTGTCAGGATGAAAGCACTGACCGGCGTTTTATTCACCGGGTGAAGCTTTCCGAACACCGCCGGAAGTTCACCTTCCGCGGCTGCTTCGGCGGCTGTGCGGTTGGCGCCAATGGTCCAGGTAACCATGTTGGCCAGGAAGGTGTACAGGGCACCGATACCGAGGATGTATACAAATACGCCGCCGACACCGGTAGTTCCCAGCAAAATCCACAACGTATCCAGCAGACCCTCAACCAGGCCCAGATCTTCCAGCGGAAGGGCCATCAACATGCCCAGCGTGCCCAGCAGATAGAAGACCGTGATTAAAAGACCGGAAATGATGATGGCACGCGGGATATCCTTGCCAGGATTTTTGATCTCATCCCCGGCGCCTGACATCAGCTCAAAACCCATGAAGTTGTACACGATGACCGGCAGGAAGAACAAACCAGCATCCCAACTGGGCAGCAAAGCGGAGAATGACAGGTCATTCGCCACACCGTTTTTACCGGCGTATGCAAAGGCGGCCACCCCGATCACGATCAGGATGACTGCTTTCAGAATGGCGCCGATATTGGGAACCCATTTGCCCACTTCCAGCGAGAGGGTGCCGATCAGCACGGTCACCCAGGTCATGACAATGCCAATGGCAATTTGCATCCACAGGCTCATATCAGGGAAGAACATTTGCGAAAACATGCCCGCGAATAAAACATAGACCGATGGCATCCACAGGGCCACATTGATCCAGTACAGCCAGGTGGTACGGGCAGCCCATTTTTCACCAAAAGCATTCTTGACCCAAATGTAGAGACCGCCCTGTTCCGGGTAGGTGGTGCCCAACTCGGCGGTGATGAGGCCATAGGGGATGAAGAACAGCACCAGTGTGATGAGCCACCATGAAATACTGGAAGCCCCGATGGAGGCGGAAGGCGCCAGGGTGTCGATCACCAGGATGGCACAAACGGTGAAAAGGGTCATATCCAACCCTTTCAGCACCTTCTTAAAACCCCTGGTTTTGGCAGGAGCAGCGATACTTTGCGATGTTGCCATAGTTTTCTCCTTTTATAATGTGCGATCAAGCAAGTTTTTCGACAAACGATTCAATACGCCCGCGATGATATTCCTTTAAGGACTGTGAAGGACGCTTCAGATTGGGCAAGACAAAGTAAACCAGCAGACCTTTTTCGGCATGCAGGCGATTTTCAGCCTGATCAAAAATGATGGAATTGGGTGAGTCCAGCGCCTCATCGGTTGCTTCAACCCCGCGCGATGCCGGCAGGCAGTGCATCAGCTTGCAATGCGCAGGGGCTTTCTTCAGCAGATCAGTGGTGATTTGATACGTGGGCATGAAAGCTGCCCGTCTTTCCGGGATTTCGTGCTCCTGATCCACCCACCACCACAGATCTGTATAGATAAAATCGGCCTGCTTTACGGCCTCCACCGGGTCTTCGGTGATGGTGAGAGAGCCGCCGGATTCACGGCAATTTTGCTCGGCAATTTTGATCCAATCCGCCTTGGCCTGGTATTTTTTGGGCGCGGCGTGGGTGAACTTCATGCCCATGCGAGTACAGATGAACATGAGTGAAGAAAGCACATTGGTGGCGTCGCCTACGAACGTTACATTCAAATCACTCAGGGTTTTCCCAGCGGGCATGTGCTCCATCATAGTAAAAACATCGCAGATGACCTGGGTGGGGTGGTTGTAATCCGTCAGGCCGTTGATAACCGGAACAGTGGCATACCGGGCAAAATCGGTTACCGTTTGATGTTTGAGGGCCCGAATCATGATCACATCTACCATGCGGGAAAGCACCTGGGCTGTATCGCCAATGGATTCACGTGCGCCCAGATGAATTTCACCGGGTTTCAGGTACAGTGCATGGCCGCCCAGTTCTGTCATTGCCACTTCAAATGAGACCCGGGTTCGTGTGGAGGGTTCTTCAAAAATCATAGCCAGCGAGGCCTCCTGCAATAGTTTGGGAGTACAACCCTGTTTGTCGGCCTCTTTGATCAAACGGGTGGTTTCAATAATGTCCAGCAGTTCCTGTTTTGAGAAATCCTGCGTTTCAATAAAGTGTTTTACGGGCATAAGTTTAATTACCTCCGGGGTAGGGGATAAAAGAAAAGAGGATTCTTATGAATCCTCCTCAATACCAAAATCCTGTTTTGATGGCATCCATTCATCAATGTTGCGAAGGATCGCCGGGACCAGTGCATGACCTTTCAGGGTGACCCCTGGGATCTGCGGGATGGTATGCCTGAGGAAGATCGCCATCTCCTCGCTGTTTTTAAAGCGCGCCTCGATGGACAGGTCTTTTGAGCCTTCACCAAAGGCGATATAGGTGATTTGGGGCATGGTTTTGAATAAATCCAGAACCTGCACCTCATGGCTGGGATCCACTTCAAGGAAGATATCCACCGACATCGTATAGCCAAATGAGCGAGGGTTGATGATAGCAGTCAGACGGACCGCGCCTAATTCCACCAGGCGGTCGATACGTTTCCGGATGGTGCGTTCATTGGCATTGACAAAGCGGGCGATGTCTGAAGCCGATGCGCGAGCGTCACTGCGCAATTCCTTGAGGATCTCGTAATCCAGATCGTCAAACAATTTTTGATATTTTCTGGGGTTCATGTTGGAGTTCCGAAACGGAATTATAGAAGGCCGAATACGGTACTACATCATTATAGCGCGAAAAATCGCCGTGTCAAGCACCCTGACAGGTTTTTGGACTTTTTATTCGAATTCGGAAAGCGCGAGTTTACGCTTGCTCAGCCGAAAAGCGCGTTGTCCGTAAAAGCTGGGCGTTCAAGGCTACGATGATGGTGGAAACCGACATCAAGACGGCCCCAATGGCTGGTGATAACAGGATGCCCCAAGGTGCCAGAACGCCGGCTGCCAGAGGGAGCGCGATCACATTGTATCCGGTTGCCCAAACCAGGTTTTGCACCATCTTTCGGTAGCTGGAGCGGCTCAACTCAATAATATTGACCACATCCAAGGGGTTGGAGCGAACCAAAATGACATCGGCTGATTCTACTGCCACATCAGTACCGCTGCCAATCGCGATGCCCAGATCTGAACGGGTGAGCGCCGGTGCGTCATTGACGCCATCGCCGACCATGGCTACCCGCTTGCCCTGCGCCTGTAACTGGCGTACATTCCGGTCTTTGTGTTCGGGCAGCACCTCCGCAAAGAAGGTATCGATGCCCAGTTCTCGCGCCACCGATTCTGCTACAGCCTTGCTATCGCCGGTCAGCATGGCGACCTCGATACCCATCTCGTGCAATCGTTTGACTGCCTGTTTACTTTCAGGTCGGATGACGTCTGCAAGGGCAAAACTGGCGGCGGGCTTTCCATCAACAATCATGGTGATCACACTGTGTCCATTCTGGCTGGATTGCCGTTCAAATGTATCTATTTCAGCGGGAAGCGAAAGTTCCAGCATTTCCAGCATGCGAGGGCCGCCCAGATGGATGGTATGTTCCTTCCAGATTGCCCTTACGCCACGACCTTTGATAGCCTCAAAATCGGTGACAGCCGGCAGATCGAGGCCGCGTTCGGCGGCTGTGTTACGGATGGCTTTTGCCAGGGTGTGCTCGCTGTCACCTTCCACGGCTGCCGCCAGTGCCAGCGCCTGGTTTTCTTCCCAGCCTGGCGCGGTTTGGATGGCAGTCACACCGAATTCGCCGCGGGTCAGTGTGCCGGTTTTGTCAAAGATGATCGTATCGATCTGGCGGGCCTGTTCCATGGCGAGGCGGTCACGCACCAAAATGCCATTCTGTGCCCCCAGGGCGGTGGTGATGGCCACGACCAGCGGGATCGCCAGACCCAACGCGTGCGGACAGGCAATTACCAGTACGGTCGCTACCCTTTCAATGACTTCGATATTGAAACCAACCGCCAGACTCCAGATAATGGCTGTCAGGGCCGCGACTGCCAGCGCAATATAGAAAAGCCATCCGGCAGCTTTATCCGCCAGCAGCTGGGTTGGGCTTTTGGATTGCTGGGCTTCCTTCACCAGCCGCATGATGCCTGCCAGATCGGTTTCATCACCCACGGCCGTCACCTTCACACGCAAGCTTCCATCTCCATTGATGGTACCGGCGATTACTTTGGAGGCGGGTTCCTTTTTCACAGGCCGTGATTCGCCGGTGATCATCGACTCGTTGACTTCCGATTGCCCTTCTTCGACCACCCCGTCCGCCGGTATCGCGGCCCCGGGGCGGATCAGCAGCAGATCATTTTTCACCAGCTCATGCATGGGGATCGTTTGAACCTGCCCATCCGGCGTAATGCGTTCGGCGGTATCCGGGAGCAGCTTCGCCAGTTCGGTCAAGGCGCCTGAGGCCTGCCTGACGCTGCGCATCTCAAGCCAGTGACCCAGCAGCATGATCACGATGAGGGTCACCAGTTCCCAAAAGAAGGACATCTGCCCGGGAATCAGCAAGTCAGCCAGCGAGTACACCATCGCCACGGTGATGGCGAGCGAGATGAGAGTCATCATGCCCGGCTGGCGGTTCCTGAGTTCCGGGACGGCCATTTTGAGGAATGGCACCCCGCCGTAAAGAAACACGATGATGGCAAACAACGGTTCAATCCATCGACTGCCCGGGAATACGGGCATGGAAAAACCCAAAAACTGCTGGATCATCTCACTGTACAACAGCACCGGAATGGATAAAACCAGTGATACCCAGAATCGCCGGCGAAACAGGTCTTCATGTCCGCTGTGATCCACATGCGCGGCATGGTCTTCATGGGCGGCGCCTGTTGTGTGACCAGCATGAGTTGCATGGCCGGTGTGATCTGAAGCAGGTAATTGCTGCTGGTGCGCCTGATGGTGTGAATGATGTTCCATATCTGCTTCAGAGCGGGTACCCTCATTGCCTTCGATCTCCCGCCCGTGGACTGCTTTTTCTGCATCCTGAGGGTTTTCCAATTGGGCCGTGTCATGCGCTTCAGATTGTCCAGGATGTGAATGGGCGGACGGATGGTGGTGTAGCTGGTGATTCTGGTGACTTTCCTGCTGTTCCTGCGAACCATCCCGTGGATGATCCTGATGAGATGAATGCGACGCGTTCATATTTGTCCCCCTGGTTATATCTTCTTTCCTAAATTACCTGTTTAATCATACCCTTTTGATGAAGAATAACATTAAGTGAGCAGACAGGATTCCAGGCTGACGCTGAAACCTTCTACGTGGGGTAAGAATCTTTGCGTAAACGTTCTCTCAAAGGAGAAGGAAATGTACATCATGGAGCAAAAACTCGAATCAAAGACAACATCAATCTTTCGTATTCATCCGGCCACCTTACCGGACCATATCCATCTGAATGTCAATGATCTTCAGCGGGAGATCGATTTCTACCAGAAAGTTATCGGACTTCAGTTACTTTGGACTGAGGGCGACAGCGCCGGTCTGGGTGCCGGTGGGCGGGATGTTGTGAGATTATCGCAGCTCAGAAACGCCACCCGGGCGCGCGGTACAACCGGTCTCTATCATTTTGCCATTCTGCTGCCCAACCAGCGTGAACTGGCGCGCGTGATCAGGCGATTGATCGCGTTGAGATACACCAATTACCCGACCGACCATGTGATGACGAAAACCACCTACCTGGATGATCCGGAAGGAAACGGAATTGAGCTTTACGCGGAATCGCCTGAAGACGGCAGCTGGTCAATGCAAAATGGAGACTATATCACCCGAAGAAAGAACGGGAGCCTGAGCAGCGGGCGCGATCCGCTGGATCTGGATGCTTTGTTCCAGCACCTTCAGCCGGATGACCGGATCGACGAGCCCATGCCGGCAGAGACACGCATCGGGCATTTCCACCTGCATGTTGGGCATTTGCAGGAATCTGTGCAGTTTTATCATGAGGTACTGGGGTTCGATGAAATGGGAATGGATGCAAACATCCGCATGGGCATGGTATCGGCGGGGTGGTATCACCATCATATTGGGCTGAACACCTGGAAAGGGGTGGGTGCTCCGCCGCCGCCGGATGGATCATTGGGGCTGCGATATATTTCTTTTCGTCTACCAGACGAAACCGCGCTGAATGACTTAGTTGCCCATGTGAAAAAGGTGGGTGTGAAAATGCAGCCCACCGATAAAGGGTTCGAGGTGCTTGATCCTTCTCGAAACCGGATCATCTTTTCTGTGAAGAAAGACGCTTCTCAGTAAAAAATAGCCGTTTTAGACCACACGAAACAGATTATTCTGAAATTTCAAGGCAGCCATTTTCGGCATCCACCGTGATATGGCTGCCTGTTTGAATTAACGAAATGTCTACCTGATCCAGGCACGGAATCTCGGAGATGATACAGCCCACCGCGGTGATAGGCTCGCACACGTGGTTGAGGATGGCCAACGGGGCCTTGCCGTTGGCTTTGAGCCTGTATAAAGTATAAGAACCAACAGTGGAACCCTTACCTGTTGGGAAAACGAGCACTTTTTGGCTGATGGACTGGCCTTCCAGATCATGGCCTTTTTCCAGCACAATACCCGTATCCGGATCGACGCCGCCAAAAAAGGAGATGTTTTTCTGACTGACCAGAGCTGTACCTTCGGCGCTACCAGCGTAAATGGTTCTGCCTTTCAGGATCATCGCAGAGCCTCCTGGATAACTTCATCAAAAGGAAGCAGGCGGGTTTTAAGCTTGTGTTTGGCATACGCATAATAGCAGGATTTGGCGCTGTCGGTGGCCACGGCGTGGAAGCGGCCCTGGATTGGCGCCACCACGCAGCAGGTATCCGTCGCGATTTTTGCCCCGCTATCTTCGATCATTTTCGTATAGCCCATGCTGTCCGAGATGCGTTTAACCGGCCGCGAGGTGGTGATCCAGAATTCCTTCTTAACCTGTTTTCCATTCAACAATTCGGCGATGCGCTGGATTTCGGCCAGTGAAAGATGCGGGCAGCCCAGCGTGACAAAGTCGATCTCCGAATCCACGTCGTTGAGCTGATCGAGGCTGGTCTGCAAATCATCGGATGTGATCGTGATGGTCATTTCCGGCGGATTATATAGAGCCGCCTCAGTGGTGATCCCTTCCATATGAAAGAGGGCGCAGCTACCATAGGTGGCCAGGCTGGCGCACAGGCTTTTCAATTCTTCCAGGCTGGCACTCTCAATCCCTCGGATGTATGGCACCGGCGGGATGCGCAGAGCCTCCAGTTTTTCACCGATGCACTTACCCATCGCACCGAACCAATTCGTTCCACGGACGGATACTTCAACATTCACGGTCAGTGTGGGTAGCCGGTTTTCAGTCAGGTGCATCCCATAACAGGGGGTTACACCGGTCAGGGCGGCTGCCAGCGCGCCGGGTCCCCCCTCGCGATTGGTGCGGGCGCCCAGCACAGAGTTGGCAAAACACACCGCACTGCTTTCGGCCCAGGCGATGTGCTCGCCAAAATGGGGCAGGCTGCCAACCAGATAGGGTGTACAGGTACAGGTGGTGACGACACCCATGCGCGTAAATGCATCCAGCACCCGCTGCTGACTGGTGGCAAATTCTTCACTGATCCCCAGAGCGGCCCAGTTTTCGGTATCCATGCCGGCCGGGTTCAGCGTGGTGAGCACCTTTACCTTGCCGCCTCCGTCGGCCATCTGCGTCAAAAAGCCAAGGCCTGCTTCGCCAAGGTTGTCATAGCTGACACCGGCAATCTGAACCGATCCAACCGGGATCATTTGAGCGGCATCGTAGATCTGGCCCAAACCGAATAAGATCTGCATGGCTTTTTGCATGGCCGGGCCGTGACGACCTTCCAGCATGGCCTGTTCTTCTGAAGATAAGTTCATGACTTTGCCTGATGGGTGAGGTATTTTTCAAGCTGGACGGCTGGAAATGGAGCCTTTTGAAAACCGGCGGCTGCTGCACCCAGCGGAGCGGTTAGATCGAACCCAATTTTGGTGGTGAAATGGGTCTGCAAATCGGCGCTGGGATCCAGGCTGGAACCCTGCTCCGGGGGCATGACCAGCATGTCACGGTCACCCTGAAAACGGGTGGCCATGGCCCACTCCACCTGGTGCGGATCATAGATATCAATGTCCTCGTCCACCACAAACACGTGTTTGCATGAACGGTGACCGGCAAAGGCCGCCTCAATCGCCTTTTTCCCGTCGTCCGGAGCATGCTTGCGGATCTGAACCACTGCGTGAAGCCAGGAGGCGCCGCCCGGTGTGATATGTACATCCAGGCAATCCACTACCTCATTCACTTTGGCGAAAATAGTTGGTTCACGCGGCATTCCCATGAGCAGTTTATGCTCTAATCCGCCGGGCAGCAGGCCATGCCAGATGGCATCTTCACGATGGGTTATCGCGGTTACCGTAAAAACCGGCTGATCGCGGACGATATCATAGGTGCCGGTCAGATCGACAAACGGGCCTTCCGGATGCAGACGCTCACCATCAACGAACCCCTCGATGATGAATTCGCAATCGGCTGGGACCCATAGATCGACCGTTTTCGCTTTGACCACCTGCAGCGGGCTGAGCGTATTGGCGATGGTCAGTTCATCCACCCCAATATCCACTGAGGTGGCGCCGGCGATCAGCACCGCCGGTGGGACGCCGACACAGATAGCCGCCGGAATCTGCCTTTGATCTTTGAGAAAGGCGTCAAAATGTCGGCTGCGCACCACTCGCACCGCCATTTCGGTTTTGGAGATTTGCATGAAGCGGTGAAAATCCAGGTTTTGACCCCAGTCGGGGTGGGATGTGACCACAACGCCGGAACTGATGTAATTTCCCCCGTCCTGCTGGCAGTGACGCAAAATAGGTAATTCATCCAGATCCGGATTCAGGTTCACCGTGTGCTGGCAGGGGGCATCATCCACCCGGGCGGGCTGGGAGGGGGAGCTGATGGCGTGCGCCAGTGCCGGGATCAATTGGTTTTGTTGGATGCCAAAGTATCGGGCCAGTTGAGCCTTGCCGGTAAACAATCCGCCGGCGACCTGAAATCGACTTTCGCGGATGGCGGAGAACAGGACTGCCTTCGGCTCGAGGGCTTTGATCACCCCGGCGGCTTCATATTCTTTGGAGACCGGCACGCTGACACGACAAAGCTGGTCGGCGCGGTCCAGTTGAGACAGGTATTCCCGAAAACTCATAAAACTCTCTTCTATTCTTAAAACAATGGTTCGGTTACATAATGCTGCCCGGATGCAGTCAGGGCCTGCATTTCATCCTCTTTCATGACCTGGTAGTGTTCACAGGCTCGCAACACTTTCGGCAGTAGAATAACATCGCTGACGGTGCAAATGCCGGTGATCGGGTGTGAGAGCACAAAGTTGACCGCAGATTGGATAGTCACATCATCGGAGAACGGCTCATACCAGGGCGCCCAGTTTTTCTCATGGTTTCCCCAACGGCCGCGTGCGATGGATTTGATGGTCATCATGCCGACATTTTTCCGCTGGCAAAGCTCGATCAGTTTCAGGGCGGTTTCTCTGTACTCCGGCACACCGAACAGGATAAAGTTGAGCGGGAAGAGGACAGAATCAAAATCAAACCGGTTCAGGGCTTCGATCAGGACTGCAGGAGCCTGCATGCCGTGCGCGGTGATGCCGAGCGCGGGGGTAATGCCGGATTTCTTTGCTTCGATCAACGCTTCCAATGCGCCGCCCGATCCGGTTACTTTATCCAGCTCCGACAGATCATTCACGGAATGACTCTGGTACAAATCAAAGTGATCCGTCTGCAGCCGTTCCAGAGAGGCGTGCATTTCTGTAAGGGCGCCTTGTTTGGTTCGCTCGGTGGTTTTACATCCCAGGAAAAAGTCATTGCGCATCCGTTTTACCCACGGGCCAATTAATCGTTCAGCATTACCGTAAGAGGGCGCTACATCGATGTGGTTGACGCCGAAATTAAGAGCTGTTTCAATCGCCAGATCTGCGTCCGACTGATCGGAATCGTCGTGCATCAGGGCGGCTGCCCCGAAGATTGCCACCGTGCTCATATGGCTGGTTCGACCGAATTTTCGCTTTTCCATCCTTTACCTCCGAGGAAAATAGTGTATCATAGACACATATCATTACCCAATCTCAACAGGGGGATCCACATGAACAAGAATCTTTCATTGGTTTTCGTTTTAATCTTTGCATTTACACTCATCCTGTCCGCATGCTCCGGCAATAACGCGACAACCGCTCCTGCTCAGGAACCAACCAGCCAGTCTACTGAACCCGTGCTCACTGGAACCGAAGCGCCGGTTGCGACGGATCAGACTTCTGCCGGTACACCTGATGCCGAAGCACTGGCGGCCGGCGAAAAACTGGTTCAGGAACGTTGCTCTGTTTGCCATTCACTGTCCAGAGTTGAAAGTAAAAGTGCATCGTACGATCAATGGGAGCAGACGGTAAACCGGATGATTGCCAATGGCGCACAGTTGAACGAGGACGAAAAACAGCTCGTCATCGATTACCTGGCAGCCACGTATCCCGAATAAGGTCGTTCTCCAACACTGATTTATTGCCCTTTCAGATACCGGTCGATTGATTCGGCGGCTTTGCGCGCACTGGCGATGGCTGTAACCACCAGATCCGGCCCGTGCGCCGCATCGCCTGCCGCAAAAACACCTTTTCTTGAGGTGGCGTAATTTTCATCAACGGTGATCAGTCCCCAATGATGGGTTTCCAGATCAGGCGTGGTATCTCCAATGGTGGGCCAGGGCTGGTAGCCAATTGCCAGGATCACCGTATCGGCCGGGATGCGAAAGTTCGAATTATCCATTGGAACGGGCAGACGACGTCCACCGGCGTCTTTAATACTGAGTTCCATTTGGATAAATTCTGCCTCGCCAAGCGTTCCATCCGGTTTCGCATGAAATTCGATGGGCTGCGCCAGGAAAAGGTACTCAACCCCTTCTTCACGCGCCAGTTTGCGGTCCTTGGTCACGCCGGGCATCTCGTCTTCTGAACGGCGGTACACGCAGGTGACGTGTTTGGCACCCAGGCGTTTGGCTGTTCGCACACAATCTGACGAGGTGTCGCCCCCGCCAATCACAATCACATTCTCGCCCACATCCGGCATGGAACGCATATGCTCAGGCAGCAATTCGAAATCCACATTGGCGCGCAGGAGGAATTCGGTGGCGTGGTAGACCCCCGGCAGTCCTTCACCGGCAATTTTGATGGGCGAATCCAGACCGGCTCCCACGCTGATGAATACGGCGTCAAATCCTTCCTGGAGGAGATCATCGATTTTTTTGTCCACCCCAATGGTCGTCTCGTATTGGAACTGAACACCTTCCGATTTAATCCGATGCAGGATGCCGTGGATAATATCAGGGCTCAACTTAAACCCGGGGATTCCAAACAGCAGCAATCCGCCGCCTTCCTTATTGGAGTCAAATACAGTGACTTGATGCCCCTTGAGCGCCAGTTGCTCGGCGCAGCTTAACCCGGCTGGGCCGCCGCCTACCACCGCTACTTTTTTCCCGCTTTGTTCAGCGGTGACTGTGCCGACTGGTTCTTCTTTCATCAATTTATCGCTGACAAAAGCTTCCACCGCGCCGATCAAAACGGGTTCGCCGGAATGATTTAGCACACAGGAACCCTGACAAAGCTGTTCCTGAGGGCAGACACGCCCGCATACCGAAGGCATGTTGCTGGTACGGCGAAATACTCGGCCGGAATCAAGAAACCTGCCCATGGAAGCCAGCGTCATGGCCAGGGGAATGTTGTTGCGCACAGGGCAGCCACCCACACAGGGAGGATCAGGGCAATTAATACAGCGCAGAGCCTCATATTTGGCTCTGTTCTCATCCAGCGGGATGGTCACCTCACGAAAATCCATCACGCGCTTTTGGGCAGAACGAAAATCCAGATCAAAAAAGGGGAGAAGAACCTTTTTCTTTCGATCGAGTAACTCCGGATGCTCTTCCATCTCCGACATGAAAACCCTCCTGGAAAAAACAATGCGGTATTTGAAAGTCTGTAAACCAAAAGTGCTTATAAAAAATTATAGTCGGAAAGTTTACCAGATACCAGTCTGTCAAAAATCGGTCAAACCCGGTCAAACATAGTACAATTTGGCAAATCAAATACACAGGGAGGAAATTCGCATGGCAATACGGAAATTGATTTCCTGGAACGTAAACGGTATTCGCGCGGTTCACCGGAAGGGATTGTTTCATCCGATTTTTCTGACCGATCCCGATATTGTTTGTTTGCAGGAAACCAAAGCCCATCCGGAACAACTGGATGAAGATTTAACTCATATCGACGGCTATTATGCTTATTTTTCTTCCGCTGAGAAGAGGGGATACAGCGGCGTGGCGGTTTATACGCGCGTCCAGCCGCTTTCGGTGCAGCATGGTATTGGTATTGAGCGTTTTGACAGCGAAGGTCGCATTCTGGTGCTGGAATACCCTGAATTCACCCTGATGAACATCTATTATCCCAACGGCAAATCCAGCCCGGAACGGCTGCAGTATAAGCTGGACTTTTATGACGCGTTTCTGGATTATGCGGAAACGTTGCGAAAGCAGGGAAAGAATCTGGTTATCTGCGGTGATGTCAACACCGCTCACATGGAAATCGATCTGGCCCGGCCGAAAGAGAATGAGAATTCCTCAGGATTTTTACGAATTGAGCGAGACTGGATGGATAAATTAATCAGCCAGGGTTATGTGGATACCTTTCGCATGTTCAACCAGGATCCGGGCTGTTATACATGGTGGGATTACAAGTCGATGTCACGCGAAAGGAACATCGGCTGGCGGATCGATTATTTTTATGTGAACGAGGAATTCCGCCAGAACGTTAAAAATGCTTACATCCTGGCCGATTTTATGGGATCGGATCACTGCCCCATCGCGGTGGATCTTGAAACAAACGAGTGAAATTCAGCGGGTTGGAATTACTGGTTTATTCGGATAAAAAAGCCGGGTCCTGTTGAGGGATCCGGCTTTTGTGTTTACAGTTTGGGCAGAACAATCGACTGTTGATACTGATACTTGCCCTTTTTATCGGCATACGAGGTATCACACATTTCGTCTGCTTCAAAGAAAATCACCTGTGCAATCCCCTCATTGGAGTAGATGCGGGCGGGCAGGGGTGTGGTATTGGAAATCTCCAGGGTGACATAGCCTTCCCACTCCGGTTCAAAGGGGGTGACGTTGACTATGATGCCACAGCGCGCGTAGGTGCTTTTGCCCACACACAGGGTGAGCACGCTGCGGGGTACACGGAAATATTCAATGGTACGGGCCAGAGCGAAGGAGTTAGGCGGAATGACACAGACATCGCCGGTAAAATCGATCATGGATTTTGGATTGAAATCTTTGGGATCTACCACAGCCGAGAAGACGTTGGTAAAAATTTTGTATTCATTGGCGACCCGGATGTCATATCCGTAAGAGGAAACGCCGTATGAAATGACCCCACTGCGAACCTGGTTCTCGACGAACGGTTCGATCATGTTGTGTTCCAAAGCCATTTTCCTGATCCAATGATCCGGTTTGACGCCCATGTTGATTCTCCTTATATTGGCCGGGTGAAAGATTGTCTACTCTGCAAAGTCAAATTCTACCAGAGTAATCAACTCTGAAGAAATTTTTACCCATTTTTCATAGATCTGATTATTGAATACCACCGAAACCCGGTAAGTTCCTGGCAGGAGCCCGCCAACCACCAGATTTTCCTTCCAGTATCCGTCCGGAGGAGCATCCAAGGCATACGATTCCGCATCCACATAGAAGAGCTTATTCTTTTGTGCTTCATCATAGGCTTCGAGTTTTAACGGTACGGATGCCACCGGTTCTCCTCCTTCGGTTAGCCGGACAACCACGGTACCGGTAGTTTCTGTGTGCTTGTTTTTTGGATCCGGCTGGATATCCAACGGCTGCAGCCACAGTTCCGGATTGGCGGTGCTGGATAAGGAGGGAGATCCATACCGGACCTCGAAATGGAGATGCACGCCTGATGTTGCGCCTGAATTGCCTGCATTCCCGATCTGCTGACCGGCTGTAACCGGATCACCAGTTTGAACAAGGATGCTGGAAAGGTGCGCGTAGAGGGTGTAGACCGGTTCATCCAACCCCACCAGACGATGTTCGAGGATCACCAGGTTGCCATAAAATTCTTTATACCGGCCAAACTGGGTGATATCATCACCTCCGGCATAGAAAACGGTGCCTTCTGCAGCGGCGATCACAGGTGTACCCAGCGCAGCGGGGATTTCCACACCAGAATGGCTCTCTCTGGTTCCGCCCTGCGTGCTGCCATAACGGTATGTTTTGTCGACATACGGTGCATATTCCGGAGGAAGGGG
>DAISXR010000013.1:53059-56131 GCA_036825755.1 Anaerolineaceae bacterium | reverse complement strand
ACCGACCACTCACGCGAGTACATCCCGCTGCTGGTGTTCGGCATGCCGGTTAAAAATGATGTCAACCTGGGCGATCGCAAAACCTACAGCGATTTAGCCGCCACGATCGCCGAGATTTTCAAACTGGAACCGCCCGAAATCGGAACGAGCTTTTTGGGAGAGATTCTGAGATGACATTCAAACTGCCAGACCACCCCAGTGACGTGCGCGGCATGCTGGAAGAACGCTTTGGCAATCCAGCCGCCGACGCCATGACGCCGTACGAGCGCGTTGACCGCACCATCCGTTTGCAGAGGCCGGACCGTGTTCCGTTCGATTTTTGGGGCGTGCCGGAGACCATTGGCAAGCTAAAGCGTTTCCTGGGGGTAGATACCGAGGAAGAAATGCTGCGCCTGCTGGGGGTGGACTGCCGCATTGTCTGGCCTGAATACAGCGGCCCGGCCCTGGAAGTATGCGAGGACGGCACTTTTTACTCGGTGCTGGGCTCGCACCGCCGGCGCGTGAGCAACGAATACTCCACCTATGAGGAATACGCCAGCTTTCCGCTCGCCGGCTGCAAAACTGCCGATGATGTGCGCAGCTACGCCAGATGGCCGAAGACGGAATACTTCAACTGGCAGGGCGTGCCCGGCATCATCGAGAAATTCAACCAGGATGTACCGCAGCATATCCGCTATGAAGTGGGCGGCATCTTTGAAACATCGTGGGGCCTGTACGGGATGGACCGCTTTCTGACCGATCTGATCGACAAACCCGAGGTGCCCTGCGCCATCATGGATGTGATCACCGATCTGTTCATCGCCAATTTTGAGAACCTGATGAAGGTGGCCAAAGGCAGAATCGAGCTGGTGTACACCTATGATGACGTCGCCATGCAGAATGGGCTGCTCATGTCGCCCCGCATGTGGAAGAAGTTCATCGTTCCGCGCCACCAGCGTCTCAATCAGGTGATCAAAGATCACGGCGTGCGCATCATGTATCACTCATGCGGCGCGGTATATCCCATCATCGGCGATCTGATCGATTTACTGCACATCGATATTCTCAACCCCCTGCAGCCGCGCGCCAAAGACATGGACATGCAGAAGATCAAGAATGAATTTGGCAACCGAATCGCCTTCCATGGCGGGGTGGATCTGCAGCATACGCTGCCGTATGGCACGCAGCAGGAAGTCACCGATGAGGTGACCGGCCTGTGCCGCGTACTGGGCAAGGGCGGCGGGTATATTTGCACCTCGGCTCATTACATTCAGGCCGACGTGCCGGTGGAAAACATTCTCGCCATGTATCTGACCCCGCGCGAGGTATAGGTTTTGTGACAGACAGGCCTGACCGCCTGATGTGAAATAATTATTGACGAAGGACATAATCAAGCACATGGATATTCCCCTCAACCTGCAAGTGGCTGCGCTGTTGAAGCAGGCCGTTGAAGCGGCCCAGGCAGCCGGCGATCTGCCCCAATTCGAAATCCCCGCCGTCAAGGTGGACCGGCCCAAGTTCAAAGAGCAGGGCGATTATGCCAGCGGCGTCAGCCTCACACTGACCCGCCCGGCAAAAATGGCTCCGCTGCAAATTGCTGATATTCTGGTGCGGCACCTGCCGCAGTCTGATTTCGTCGGCAAGGTGGAGGTGGTCAAACCCGGTTTTATCAACCTGTTTCTGGCCCCCGATTGGTTGAAAAAAGAGGTCGCAGAAATCATCGCAGCCGACAAGCGACATGGCTGGGTGAATATCGGGCAGGGCGAGCGCGTACAGGTGGAGTTTGTCAGCGCCAACCCCACCGGGCCCCTCACCATCGGCAGCGCCCGCAACGCCGTCTATGGCGATACGCTGGCGCGCATCTACGAGGCAGCCGGGTATGAGGTTCAGCGCGAATACTATGTGAACGATCTGGGCTCCAAGGTGCGCAAGATGGGCCGCACCCTGCTCACCCACTACGCCAAACAACTGGGGCGCGACATTCCCATGCCGGAAGAGCATTACCCTGGCATCTTCCTGGAGGAATTGGGTAATGAGATCGCCATCCAGTACGGGCAGGTTTATCTGGAAAAGCCGGAAAAGGAAGCCCTGCACGAGCTGGGCGAGATAGGCATCCGGCGCACCCTGCAGGCCATTGAAGAAAGCCTGGCGGAAGCGCATATCCGTTTTGATGGATGGTTCTCGGAACGCAGCCTGTATGAGAGCGGCAAGTTCGACAAAGTCTTTGGCATGCTGCAGGAAAAGGGCTATATCTATGAAAAGGACAACGCCACCTGGTTCCGCTGCAGCGATTTTGGGCTGGAGCAGGACGCGGTGGTGATCCGTTCGGCGCAGGTGATCGCGGAACCGGATGCCCGGCCCACCTACCTGGCCTCCGATATCGCGTATGTGTGGGACAAAGTAGTGGACCGTGGCTTTAAAAAGGCCATCTACGTGTGGGGCGCCGATCATCAGGGCGATAAACCGCGCCTGATCGCCGCCATGAAAGCGCTGGGGCTGGACCCAGCCCGGGTGGAGATCATCCTGTACCAACTGGTCACTTTGCTGCGCAACGGGCAGGAAGTGCGCATGTCAAAAAGCAGCGGCGAGTATGTGACCATGAACGATGTGGTGCGCGAGGTGGGCGCGGACGCGCTGCGCTTTATGCTGATCAGCTCCAGCCATGACCAGCATATCAATTTTGATCTGGATCTGGTGCTCAAGCAGTCCAGCGAGAACCCGGTCTACTACGTCCAGTACGCTCACGCGCGCATTTGCTCGATTTTGCGCAAGGCCGAAGAAGAGGGGTATCAAATTGGTACGGCGGGTGATTTTGATAAACTTTACGACCCCTCCGAGCTGGAGTTGATCAAGAAGATGGTTCAGCTTCCCGAAATCATCAGCCAGGCGGCGCGCGATTACAGTCCGCATTACCTGCCGCATTACGCGCAGGATCTGGCGGCCACCTTCCACGCCTTTTACCGTGACTGCCGCGTGATCGATGCCGAGCAGCCGGAGCTCAGCCGGGCGCGGTTGGGACTGGTGGACGCCGCCCGCATCGCGCTGGCCAACACGCTGGATTTGATGGGCATGACCGCCCCGGAGAAGATGTAG
>DAISXR010000013.1:50185-52959 GCA_036825755.1 Anaerolineaceae bacterium | reverse complement strand
CGCTGCATGCCGCGCCCACAGGGCGTCCCTCCCGGGAGGGAAATACCCGCTGGTATGACGGCTGCCTATTCTGTCACACTGAACGAGGTGAAGGGTCGAACATGGGCTGATAAAATGAATATCCATATAATCCAAATGCAGGAACTGGTACAATGATTTGTCACCAAATGCCGTGCCTCGCACTCTACCCTCATATTGGGCACGCGTATTTCGTCTGAAATAAGCCCACCTTTGATACAATACCCTCATACCCACAATGGAAAAACAGCTCACTACCCCATATCCGTTTTCCTTTTATTCGGTTGTCCATTCCCACGGTTGGGTGCAGATGGCGCCCTTCCGCTACGATGAGGAAACTGGCATCCTGCACTACGTCACCCGCCTGAGCAATGGACATACAGCCGCCCTGCAGATGCGCGAGATCCCTGAAGGCGTGCAGCTTGCTGCGGAAGGCAGTTTCAGCGAACCGGAGCAGCAGGAACTGGCAGAACAGGCCCGCTGGATGCTGGGCATGGATATCGATCTGACCGGCTTTTACGCGGCGGTAGAAAACCACCCCGAGCTGGCGCGGGTCAGGCAAAAATCCATGGGCCGCTTTCTGCGCTCAGCCAGCCTGTTTGAGGATGTGATCAAGACCATTCTCACCACCAATACGCTGTGGTCAGCCACCAAACGCATGAACGCCAACCTGATCGAGCAGTTCGGCCAGCCGCTGGAGGAAGATCCATGCCGGCGGGCGTTCCCATCCGCTGAGGCTCTGGCGTCTGCCACGGAAGAGCAGCTCCGTCAGAATACCCGTTTGGGCTACCGCGCGCCGTATGTGCTTTCCATCGCCCAAACCGTGGCATCCGGCGGGCTGGATCTGGAAGCGCTCAAACACTCCGATCTGCCCAGCATCGAGCTGCGCAAGCAACTGCTCACCCTGAAAGGCATCGGCGGGTATGCTGCCGCCAACCTGCTTTTGCTGCTGGGGCGCGGCGACTATCTGCCGGTGGATACCTGGGCAACCAGCCTGGTTTCCAAGGAATGGTACAACGGCGAAAAGGTGACGCCGAAGCAAATTGAAGAGGCCTTTGCCGGGTGGGGCGAGTGGAAGGGCATGGCATACTGGTTCCGCGAGTGGGAGCACCGAAAAACGGTGGATCAACCGGATGAACCTGCCTGAACCCACCGCATCCCTGCGCCGCCTGCTGTATGAACAGGGTGTGCGATATGAAATTCTCTTTTGCCCATCCGAAACCAATCAACTCTACTCACCGGAAGATGGCGTGCGGGCTGGTTTGGGCACTTTGCCTGAAATGGCGCCCGCGTTTATCCTTGCCACAAAGATTGGCTTTATGACCGCTGTAATCCCCGGTGACAGGCGCCTTTCTTACAAGAAAATCAAAAAAGCGCTTGGCCTGAGGGATGTTTCACTGGCAAGCCCTGACATGATCTTTGAATTAACCGGGACGCGCCCCGGCACCGTTCCGCCGGTCAACCCGGGCCTGCCCACCCTGGTGGATGAACGGCTGACGGCGCAGGAATTTGTGTACGCCGGCTGCGGCGCGGCGCAATACACGCTGAAGATCCACCCGCCTGATCTGGTGCGCATCACCGGAGCGAGTGTGTTTGATTTCACCGAGGAGAAAGCTACTCACTGAGAATCTCCTGCTCTTTACTGAATCTACCTGTCTGTACGGAATTATTTTAAAGGAAACGATGAACGAGAATATCTACGAAAAACTGGCCGCCCATCTCGACAGCATGTCGGAAGGTTTCCCGCCAAGCACTACCGGAGCGCATATACGCCTGCTGGAAAAGCTGTTCACCCCCGCGGAAGCCGAACTGGCGGTTGGCCTGACGCTTAATTACGAGACGGCCGGGCAGATCGCCGAACGGGCCGGGCTATCGGTGGAGGAAATCACTCAACGGTTGGAAGAAATGGTGAGCAAAGGGCTGGTTCTCTCCACCCGCGCTGATGACGGCGGCTGGCTTTACCAGGCCCTGCCGTACCTGGTGGGCATTTATGAGATGCAGGTGAACAACCTGAACCGCGATCTGCTGCGGGCGCTGTATGACTACTGGCGCACCATGGAAGAACGGGTGGAACCGCAAACGCTGCCCCAGATGCGCACCATCCCTATCCATGAGAGCATCGATGCACGGCTGGAAGCGCTGCCTTATGAGCAGGTGTTCGGGCTGGTGGAAACGCAAAACTATTTTGCGGTTGCGCCGTGCATCTGCCGCCGCATGACCAAAATTCAGCGGCGCGGCTGTGATGCCCCTGAAGAGGCCTGTCTGTCCTTTGGTGACTGGGCTGAATATTATGTGCGTATCGGGCGCGCTCGTGAGATCACCCGCGCGGAGGTGCTGGATATTCTGGTCCATGCTGACAAACACAACCTGGTGCTACAACCCAGTAACTCGGTGGATATCTCATTTATTTGCTGTTGCTGCGGGTGCTGCTGCGGCGTACTGAATGAACTGAAGCTGCATCCCCGCCCGGCCGACGCGGTGGCCAGTTCGTTTATCGCTTCTTATGACCCGGATCTATGCATCGACTGCCGGGTGTGCGTGGAACGCTGCCAGATGGGCGCGCTGGTGGTGGAAGACGACCGGCTGGTGTTCAAAGCCGAGCGCTGCATCGGGTGCGGATTGTGCGTATCCACCTGCCCCAGCGGGGCGCTCAAGTTGGAGCGCAAGCCGGAGGCCGCCATCAAACAGGTGCCGCAGACGATGCACGATACCTGGCGGATCATGACTGAGCAACGAAAACAGGCAGAGTAACGCCT
>DAISXR010000013.1:4041-50085 GCA_036825755.1 Anaerolineaceae bacterium | reverse complement strand
TGCCTGTGACTTTTGACGTCAGAATGGCCAACTTCGCAGGCAATACCAGAGAACTGCGCGCACGCGAAGTATAGTGTTTAGTGTTGAGTGAGAAGTGATAAGTGATTTCACTCAACACTTTTCACTCGACACTCTTTTTACCCCAAACCCACGCGTTCTTTCACCATCTTCAACGTCTTCTCGGCCAGCGGACGGGCTTTATCGGCCCCGTCGGCCAAAATTTTATCCAATGTGGCCGGGTCATCGGTGAACTCGGCGTAGCGGGTCTGCAGCGGGCGCAGATACTCTACCATGGCCTCGCCCAGCTCGCTTTTCAGTGCACCATATCCCTTGCCGGCAAAGTGATCTTCGATCTGTGGTCGCGTCATGCCGGTCACGCTTTCAAACAGCGTCAGCAGGTTGTACAGGCCGGATCGCTGCGGATCAAACTCAATACCGGTCAGCGAATCGGTCTGAGCGCGCTTGATCTTCTTCCGGATCACATCCGGTGAATCCAGCAGCATGATGGCGCTGTCGGCGCGTTCGCTGCTTTTGCTCATCTTTTTGGTCGGATCATCCAGGCTCATAATGCGGGCAGCCGTGGTGGCAATCACCGGCTCCGGGATGGTGAACGTTTCGCCGTACAGGTTGTTAAAGCGTTGGGCCGTGTCACGGGCCAGTTCCACATGCTGCTTCTGATCCTCGCCGACCGGGACCTGGTGGGTCTGATACAACAGGATGTCAGCCGCCATAAGCGCCGGGTAAGCAAACAATCCCACGCTCACGTTCTCGCGGTTTTTGGATTTTTCTTTGAACTGGGTCATGCGGCTCATCCACCCCATAGGGATGACGCAGTTCATGATCCAGGCCAGCTCGGCATGCGCGCTCACATGTGACTGTACAAACAGGATGGAATGCTCGGGGGAGATACCGGCCGCCAGCAACAGACCGGCCATTTCGCGAGTGTGCTTTTTCAGCGCAGCCGGATCCTGGTATACGGTGATGGCGTGCATATCGACCACGCAGTACAGGTTGTCGCTCTCGGTCTGGTGTGCGGCCCAGTGGCGGATAGCCCCGAGCAAATTTCCGATGTGGGTGTTGCCCGAAGGCTGAATTCCTGAAAAGACACGTTTTCTGGTTTCCATATGTTCGCTTTGCTTCTCTTTCTCCGTGATTGGCATAAATTATAGTCGATTTTATCCACCGGCCTGTCCAGTCCGCTCCATGGAGGCCAGGTGCCTCATTGACTGTTTTTCCCCTCCACTGGAGGGGTGGCACGAAATGCCGGGGTGGTCGATATTGCCGGTCTTCCTGCCCTGCCCCTCGGGATCAGGTGGATGACACCTGATCCCGAGGTGGTTGTCGATTGTCCTGTTACGCCTGCGGGATACTCACCTGCGGCAGATGCTGCATGGCCTCTTCAACCGCTTCGGCCGGATATTCATAATCTTCCAGCTCGTCAGCCAGATACTTCTGATAAGCCGACAGGTCAAAATGCCCGTGACCCGACAGGTTGAACAGGATGACGCGTTTCTCACCTTTCGCTTTGGCATCCAGAGCCTCGTCGATGGCAGCCCGGATGGCGTGAGCGCTCTCCGGCGCGGGCACAATCCCTTCCGCGTTCATAAAAGTGAGTGCGGCTTCAAAGGTTTCACGCTGCTTCACCGCGCGCGCCTCGATCAGCCCGGCGTCGTAGAGAGCGCTGATACTGGAGGCCATACCGTGATAACGCAATCCCCCGGCGTGGATGCCGGCCGGCACAAAGGTATGCCCCAGTGTGTACATTTTGGTGATGGGCGCCATGCGGGCGGTATCGCCGTAATCGAAGGTATATACTCCGCGTGTCAGCGACGGTGTAGCGGTGGGCTCCACTGCCAGCAGACGGGTTCGCTGCCCATCACGCAGATTCTGGCGTAAAAACGGGAAAGCCAGTCCCGCAAAGTTGGATCCGCCACCCACGCAGCCAATCACCACATCCGGATACTCGCCGGCCAGATCCATCTGTTTGAGGGCCTCCTCGCCGATGATGCTCTGGTGGGTAAGCACATGGCTCAGCACCGACCCCAGTCCGTACTTTTTAGCCCCGCCGGATTTAACCGCCACCTCCACCGCCTCGGAGATTGCAATCCCCAGTGAGCCGGGGTTGTGCGGATCTTCGGCCAGCAGTTGTTTGCCATAATCCGTGCGATCGGTGGGGCTGGCGAACACCTGCGCGCCGTAGGACTCCATCAGGATGCGGCGGTAAGGCTTTTGCTGATAAGAAACCTTAACCATGTACACTTCTAGATCCAGGTCATACATTTTACAGGCCATCGAAAGCGCCGATCCCCATTGCCCGGCCCCGGTTTCGGTGGTCAACGCACGAGTCCCCGCGGCCTTGTTGTAAAAAGCCTGCGGGATGGCGGTGTTGAGCTTGTGGCTGCCGGCCGGGGAAACGCTCTCATTCTTGAAGTAGATATGCGCCGGGGTACCCAGCAGCTTCTCCAGCCGGACGGCGCGCTGAAGTGGGGTGGGGCGATACAGCTTGTAGATCTCACGTACCTCTTCCGGGATCTCCAGATAGCGCTCGGTGCTGATCTCCTGTTGAATCAGCTCCATGGGAAACAGAACCGACAGAAAGTCGGGGGTCACCGGCTGCATGGTCATCGGGTTCAGCACCGGCGTGGATGCAACGGGGCTATCGGCGGCGATGTTGTAATAAAACTTCGGCAGATCCGATTCATTCAAAAGAAAACGTGTTGTGTCTGACATAATATTCTCCTGTTTTGATTAATTTTTAAACAAAAAAGCGTTCATCCCTGTATGGGACGAACGCTCGGTCCGTGGTGCCACCCAAATTAAGCTGGTGCGTATGTGTGTTCTCTTTCCGGGGGCGGGTTTTAACGAAAAACCCCGCCGGTGATGCAGCGGGGAAAGAGAGCCAGCTTCACTCGATCAGGTACGCTGTCAATGACAGGTATACCCTGGCCCGATAACGGGGGCGTCCGGCGCAGGCTACTCCTTGCGTTTTGCCCTGCGGCTCCAAGGTCCATTCAGAAGCGCCTCTCGGGCAGGATTCTCACCAATCGCCTGCTCTCTGTGCCGATGTACGTTTCTTACTCGTCCTCTTCATCGCCTGTTTTGATAAAGATTAGTGAGATTGTATATCGTTTGAGATGCAGAGTCAAGGGGATGTCACCGGGGCGTTTTCGCTTGCAATCTTCCCTCGGGCGTATAATTGCGCCATGACCAATCCCTTCCAATCCCAATTTCTGCTTGACCCTTCAGTCGCCTTTCTCAATCACGGTTCGTTCGGCGCCTGCCCCAAATCGGTGTTTACAGCATACCGGCAGTGGCAAATCCGCCTTGAAAATCAACCTGTGCTTCTGTTAGGACGCGAACATGCCCAACTGGATCGCGAGGCCCGCCATGCACTCGGACGTTACCTGAATGTGAATGGCGACGATCTGGCGTTTGTGCCTAACGCCACCCACGGTGTGAACATCGCGGCTCGCTCGCTGAAGCTTAACCCGGGCGATGAGGTTCTCACCACCGATCACGAATACGGCGCCTGCAACTACGCCTGGGAGTACGCCTGCCAGATGAGCGGCGCGCGTTACGTGTACCAGCCGGTGACTTATCCGGCCGAGTCCGGCGAACAGATCTTCGAGCAGTTCTGGCAGGGTGTCACCCCACGCACACGTGTGATCTACCTGAGCCACATCACCTCACCCACCGCCCTGCGCCTGCCCGTGGAAGCGATCTGCCGTAAAGCGCGCGCCTGCGGGATCATCACCGTCATTGACGGAGCGCACGCACCCGGGCAGATCCCGCTGGATCTGGCTTCGTTCGACCCCGATTTCTACACCGGCAACTGCCATAAGTGGATGCTCAGTCCTAAGGGAGCGGGTTTCCTGTATGTGCGCCGTGATATGCAGAAAATGGTTGAGCCGATGATTGTGAGCTGGGGCCGCCACGCCGAGCCGAAGAAGAGCGCCGGTTCGCAGTTTCTGGATGATCTGACATGGACCGGTACGCATGACCCCTCGGCTTATTTTTCGGTACCGATGGCTATTGAGTATTTGCAGGCGAATCACTGGGAAGAGGTGCGCAGCGCCTGTCATGATCTGTTGAAGACGGTTCTGCCGCGCATTCGCCAGATCACCGGTCTGCCGGCGGCCTATCCCGACGAGTCAGATCTGTACAGTCAGATGGCGGCCTGCCTGCTGCCCGCCGATACGGACATTGACGTTTTGAAGGCGCGCCTGTATGACGAATACAAAGTGGAAGTTCCGCTGATCGAGTGGAACGACCTCAAGCTGGTGCGCATCTCGGTGCAATGTTATAACACCCCCGCCGATCTGGACCGTCTGGTGGAGGCACTGCGCGTGCTTCTGCCGCAGGTGGTGAAAGTAACCGGCGCGTAATCAGATAAATTACGCTGATCGAACCCCCCCCTCTAATTTCAAAGAGCGGCGTGTTCGCTGTCAATGACGGTGACGACGTCGACAGCACGCACATGTTATTACACCTGGCAGAGTCATTGCCAGGTGTAATAACGAACGCCAAACGAACTGTGGTCTATTCAGGTAACAGAAGAGTCAAGCAGGAAGTCAAAATGATAGAGATTGAGCAGTGTGCCACGATTCGCCATTCAACCGAAATATTACCAAATTATTAAAAAATAACTGTAAGTAAAGGTCTGGTTTTTGCCATTTTATAAATCAGTATAAAAAATATTGGTTTAATTAACAAAATTTCTACTTTCATGTAACAATTCAGTATTTCACCTGTTGTATTTCAGCATGGTCTTATGATAAAATATTAACAACATTTACGCATTTTTTACGCCCGATAGATAAATAATACATAAATGCTCAAAATAATCATTTTCCCAAAATAATACTTATTGGTAAGAAGAGTCGAGAAAAGTTAAGGTTTCTTGAAGATTTACGGGTAAAAACCAGAAAAGATACCTGTTTTTGCTTTTCGATAACGGACAAACTTACCACATAATATAACTCGGCGGAACAACGGCACACAGGCCATAGGTCGCAGGAGGACTTTATGCCAAATCAAGGAACTTTTGTGTTGCGCTGGTTTTTCTCGTTGATTCGAGATTGGGGATGGATTATCCTGGTTTGCATCATATTGGGAGGTGTGACAGGGGCCATTATCACTTCACAGATGCCGCCAATATACGCTACCAGCGCAGTGCTATATGTTGAACCTTCCAAGGAATCTCTAACCAACGAATACAACGCCATCATCGCTGCCGAGCGACTGGCTTCCACCTACAGTGAAATGCTGAAATCGAAAGCAATTCTTGAAGAGGTCATTGAAGAATTGGACCTCAATATTTCGGTTGGGGCACTGGCCAAGCAAATTACCACCCAAACTATCCCTGCAACACAATTGGTGAAAGTGACTGTAGAAAATCAGTCCCCTGAAAAGGCGGCTGCCATTGCAAACGCCCTTACGCGCAAATTTGTGTCGTTTATCCACGCGACGCAATCCGAGGTGTATGCACCGGGATTGTCGAACCTGCAAACTGATCTGCAAACCTACGATGAGAAAATCACATCGACACAAGCCAAAATTGATGATTTGTATGCCAGTGAGATCAGGGTTACCGATGAATTGACCCAACTGGAAACATCCTTGGCAGAAACTCAGACAGACATCCGTTTACTCCAGGATGATAAACGCGCAAATGAGCTTTTGGTAGAGCAGGTGGCTGACTTTATTCAGGTTTTCCAGCCCGCTGCGGTACCCGAAACCAAACCGCTCTTGCCTTATAAAGCCACTGTGTTGCTGCTGGTCAGGCAGGAACTGGCATCAGGTTATATTGACTACTCGTCCATTCTTGCCAGTGAACGCCTGACACAAACGTATTCTCAAATACTGGAAAGCCAGGTTGTCCTGCAGAAAGCGATTGACCGCCTGGAATTAACCCAAAAAGTCGACACTATTCAGAGGATGGTTAATGTAGAGCCAATTGCGGATACGCAGTTGATCCAATTATCAGTAACCTCAACCAATGTGGATTTTGCTGTGTTGTTAGCAAACACCATCGCCGATGAGTTTATCAATCATATTCAAGGTTCCCTGGCAGAGCCCTATACCAGACGCCTGGAAAAAGTGGAAAACAACCTGACCGATCTGCAAACCCAACAGGAAGAAATTCAGCAGTCTATCACAGATCTTTCGGCAACACGTGTCAATGCAGAAATCGAAATCAGTTATCTGGAGAGAGTACAGACAACTGACCGCGCTTCACGTCTGGAGATTGAAGATGATTATGAGCGGATGGAGCAATTAAGCAGAGACTCTGCCGAATCGGTTTATGTCACTGAAATTGCCCGTATTCCCGAATCTCCGTCTACCAGCCCTGTGTTATATATCGGTCTGGCTATCTTAATGGGAGCTTTAATTGGCACGGTGGGGGCGCTCATTCTTGATAATCAGGATGACACAATCCGTACAGCAGATGACACGGCAAAAGAAGTGGGTGTAAATATCCTGGGGAAACTCAATTATATGAAGAGTTCTGGCGCCAACCCGGCAGTGCTCAGCAGCCCGCTCTCACCCATCTCTGAAGCATTTCTCATCACCGCCCACAATATCAGTTTTGCCACATCCAAACAACCAGCAAAAGTCATTCTTGTCACCAGCCCTTCCCCGGCAGAGGGAAAGTCCTTTGTTGTTGCCAATCTGGCTGTAACGCTGGCACGTTTGGGGAAAAAAGTAATTGCTGTCGATGCCGATCTTCGGCGCCCTGATCTGCACAGACTGTTCGATCTTGAACAAGAAAACGGACTTGCCGATGCTCTGATGGAAGGGGCCATTAAGCAACGAGTGTACGAAACCAAAATTGACGGATTAAAGATATTGCCTAGTGGGAAAACCCCTGTAAGCCCATTGGAAGTCATGAGTTCAGTCAAAATGCAGGGTTTGCTCCAGTCCCTGAGCGACCAGGCTGATATCGTGTTGATCGATTGTCCCCCGGTGCTTCCCGTTGCAGATGCAAGTATGCTGGCATCGATTGTCGATGGGGTGATCCTGGTGGTACGTGCCAACTATACTCGTGGGCAGGCGGTCCGTGAGGCTTTGCAGCATCTTAACCAGACTGGGACAAAAGTGATTGGCGTGGTGCTGAATGCCATACCATCTTCAACGGGTTATTACTATCACCCCGGGGATGAAGGCCGGGCAAAACTGGCAGTAAAGAATTGGTTTGCATTTAAACCGAACTGGAAGGCGATACTCAACCTCCGCAGATTCTTCCTGCGAAAACAAACAGATAAGGGAGTTGATCAATAAATACCAATACCAGGATTTAGTCAGCACACATAGTTTGTTGCTCTCATTTTTCAAATTTAGCCTGGTAAAGGTTTTTGATCACATGTGAAGATCCGTTTGTTGGGAAGGGAGGGAAGTATGATGGGTGAGATAAGGGTAGGGGTGATCGGAAATGGTTATTGGGGACCAAATCTGATCAGAAATTTCGTCGAAATTCCCCAATCTGAAGTGGTCATTGTGAGCGATCTAAACGAAGATCGCCTGGCGACCATCAACGCCAAATACCCTCGCGTAAAGGTGACTACAAATTATAAGGAGCTGTTCGATCAGGACCTTGACGCGGTGGTCATTGCCACGCCACCGATCACACATTATCCACTTGCAAAAGAAGTATTAGAGCGCGGTTATCATGTACTGGTTGAAAAGCCTTTCACCACCAAAGCTGAACATGCGGAGGAATTGATTGAGATTGCCGCGGCGCAGAAGCTGGTATTGATGGTAGGGCATACCTACGAATACAACAACGCAGTGCACGCCATGAAACGTGTGATTGAAAGCGGCGAACTGGGGCAGATTTATTATGTCGACACCGCCCGGCTCAGTTTGGGTTTATTTCAACCGAATATGAACGTGCTGTGGGATCTGGCGCCCCATGATATTTCCATCTTGATGTATCTGTTGGGAAACCGGCCGGTTTCAGTATGCGCGCACGGCGCACCATGTGTTTTTGAAGGTATTCATGATGTCGTCTATGTAGATATGCAGTTTCCTGAAAATATTTTGGCACACATTCACGTCAGTTGGTTGGATCCCAAAAAGGTGCGCCGCACAACTGTGGTGGGAAGTAAAAAAATGCTTGTTTATAACGATGTGGAGGCCACAGAGAAGATCAAAATTTACGATATCGGGATTGACAAACTGCCGTACACCGACACATTCGCCGATTTTCACTTCAGCTATCGATATGGGGATGTCATCATTCCAAACATCCGCTTTACAGAGCCGTTACGGGTGGAATGCCAGCATTTTCTTGACTGCATTGAAAACCATTGTGAGCCGCAAAGCGGAGGAAAAAATGGGTTGGCGGTGGTCAAAGTATTGGAAGCAGCCCAAAATTCTCTGAATAGAAATGGCGCAAATCAGGAGAGGATCTCATGGTAATGGGTGAATTTGTTCGCATCGCGCCTGATGTCGTTCTGGGCATTAACGTAAAGATTTACGGGTTTGCAAACCTGTACGGCTGCCAAATTGGTGATGAATGCAAAATTGGCGCATTTGTCGAGATCCAGAAAGGGGCAAAAATTGGCCGCCGGGTAAAAATTTCAAGCCATTCTTTTATCTGTGAGGGAGTGGAGATTGAAGATTATGTATTCATCGGTCACGGCGTCACTTTCATCAACGATAAATATCCGCGCTCGACAACCGAGGATGGAGAACTGCAAACGGAAGCCGATTGGGTATGTGTTCCAACTGTTGTAAAAAAGGGCGCCTCCATCGGCAGTAATGCCACCATTCTTTGCGGTGTCACGATTGGTGAGAGAGCCATTGTGGGGGCGGGCAGTGTGGTGACGCACGATGTCGCGCCCAATACGATCGTGGCCGGGAACCCGGCCAGGGTATTACATCCTCAATATGAATTGGAGCAAACCCGATGACAATTCCATTGGTCAACTTACACAAACAATATGATCCCCTGAAAGAACAAATTTTCGCCGGCATTGAGGGTGTTTTGGATAGCATGCAGCTTTTCCTTGGGGAGAATGTTCGGACGCTTGAGAGTGAATTTTCAAAATTCTGCGGGGCAAAATACGGCGCAGGCATCAGCGATGGTACGGCCTCTCTGCACATCATTTTACGTGCACTTGGTATTGGTCCGGGCGATGAGGTGATCACTACCGCGAATACATTTATCGCCACGGCTGAGGCGATTGCCCTGGCCGGCGCCAAACCGGTATTTGTTGATATTGACCCGCAGACCTATTTGATGGATGTGTCACAAGTTAATGAATTAATCACGCCCAATACGAAAGCGATTTTGCCGGTGCATCTTTATGGGCAGATGGCGGATATGGATCCCTTGCTGGATCTGGCTGAACAGTATGGTTTACAGGTGATTGAAGATGCCTGCCAGGCGCACGGCGCCGAATACAAAGGTCGAAAAGCCGGCAGTGTGGGGAAAGCGGCTGCCTTCAGTTTTTATTTTTCAAAAAATCTGGGTGCGTATGGCGAAGGCGGATTCATCACCACCAATGATTCTGAAGTTTATAAAAAAGTAGCCATGCTTCGCGATCACGGCTCTGAAAAGCGCTATTACCATGACTTAATCGGCATGAATGCACGGCCGGATGAAATTCAGGCGGTGGTTTTGCTGGCAAAGCTGCCTCACCTGGCTGAATGGAACCGGCTGCGTCGCGAACATGCCCACCTGTATGCCGATTTGTTGAAGGATACACCTGTGATTACGCCTGTCGAACGCCCGGAGAACACCTGTGTGTATCATTTATATGTGATCCAGGCGCCCAGACGCGATGAACTGCAAGCCTGGCTCAAGAACAGGGGCATTTTTACCGGCATACATTACCCCGTGCCCATCCATCTTCAAAAGGCATTCGCACATTTAGGGTACAGAGAAGGCATGTTGCCTGTCACCGAAAAGGCGGTTGGGAGCATCCTTTCACTTCCCATGTTTGCCGAACTCACCGACGATGAAATCATGGCCGTCGCGGAGGCGATTAAGGAATTTTACAGCGCCGGATAAACTGCAGCTTCGGCTGGCTTTGCACAAAAATCCGCTTCACAGATTCTATGCCTTCAGGCGAAGTGAAACGGATTTTAAGGCATTTTTACCAGAGACACACGGAAGCGTTTGAGGGGTTGGCTGAAATGGATGAAAAGGAGATCGCCTACATTCTTCTTCGATTTCCCAGTGTGACGGAAACATTTGTGGCGGAGGAAATTCGGAGAATTAGGGGCCTGGGACGGCAGGTGAGCATTTATTCACTGTTGCCGCCAAAACCGGGTCCAATTCATCCCGTATCTGCAGAACTGCAATCTGTTGTGCGGAATGCGCCGGCATTGTACGCACCGGCGCTTTGGCTGGCACAGCTCAGCTCCATGTTCAGACATCCTCAAATTTACTTTCATTTGTTACGAACCCTGTTGACCCAGCCGTCTTCTTCAATTTCAATCTATCTAAAACGGCTGGTTATCTTTCTGAAGAGCGTCTGGCTGTCAGAGACAATGCTTAAACGTCAGATCCAGTCCATTCATACCCATTTTGCCTGGCTTTCAGCCGCATCGGCTGCCATTGTGAGCGTGTTGATCCAACGTCCATATACCCTGACGACGCATGCCTTTGATATTTACTCAAGTAAAAGCGATCTGTTCCGCTGGACAACAGATGCCGCTGACAGGCTGATCACCATCTCTGACTATAACAAACGAGCCATGCTCGACAAGAACACTTCCCTGACAGCCTCTAAAATCCATGTCATCCGCTGCGGGGTGGATCTGGATGCTTTCAGGCCGGTGCCTGACCGGCGTATTGGTGAGATCATCCAGCTCACATCCGTTGGCAGCCTGATCGAGAAAAAGGGACATGTCTTCCTGATTCGGGCGTGCAGGGAGTTGAAAACCTGGGGTATCCGGTTTCATTGCGTCATCATCGGTGAAGGGCCGCTGGAGCCTTCGCTGCGGGCATTGATCCACGAGTTGGACGTACAGGATGAGGTTGTTTTAGTCGGACGTCAAAAACAAACCAAGGTTCGTGAGCGACTTGGTCAAACGGATATTTTTGTTTTGGCCTGCCTGGTCACACAAGACGGTGACCGTGACGGCATTCCGGTCGCGATTATGGAAGCCATGGCGATGGGTGTGCCCGTGATTTCCACACCGGTTACAGGCATCCCCGAATTGATCCAGCATGAAACGACCGGTTTGTTAACCCCGGAACAGGACGCCCGCCAGTTGGCAGAGGCAATCCTGAGGTTATCTCAGGACCCATCACTTCACGAAAAACTGTCTCACCAGGGAAGAATGATGATTGAGCAGAATTACGATATCCGAAAAAATGTAAACCAACTCCTGGCTGTATTTCAGCAGGTGGGAGAACAACGAGAAAAAGATGTAACCGGCCTTATTGAACGAAAGGCAGACTGAACTTGACCCTGCATAACTTTCTTATTCGGCTGAGGAATGATACCCACGCCCGATGGATTTTGCTGATTATCGGGGCTGTCTTTGTTTCCAGTATTTTGTTTGGGATGAGCGTGCGTTTCCTGCCGGTTGATTATCTGGTTCTCTTAATTGGCGGTCTGATCTTTACCTACCTGTTGTTCTTTAAGATTGAGTTTGCCATCATCGCGGCTTTGTTTATTCAGAACCAACTGGCCAGGTACAACTATATGGGACAGGGAACACCTTATCACCCCAATGGTTTGATGGGTGTGATGCTCGTGGTTGGTGCGGTGATCTATTTTGTGTTCACAAAAGTGGATATTTCACGGTTTCGCGCCATGGGCGGGTTTGCCGGCTTTTTTCTCATCGCAATCATTTCCGTGCTGGTGACCTTCTTTGTCAATAAACCTTACTTTATGGATAGTTTTACCATATTGCTGCGCATGGCTGCTGCATTTGCCATCTACGCGGTGTTAATTCATAAACTGGATTCGATTACGAAAATCAAATGGGTCATCGCCGCTGTGCTGGCGGCGCAGATACTTCCGGTGATCAATGGCCTGTTGCTGTATGCCGGCACCACTGGGCTTACATTCACAGATGAAACCATGCGTCTCGGCAATTCAGGTATGGGCGTATATCTGTCGGAGGTCACCATTTTCTGTCTGATCTTTTTCCTGGACAGCAAAAAACCGCTTTCCCGTTTGCTATTTGGCGGGTTGACCGCTTTGTTTGGCGCGGGTTTGTTTTTCAGCTTTGGGCGTTCAGGCTGGATTGGTTTCGTGTTTGCCCTGGCCATCCTGGGTTTGCTTCAGCGCCGTTGGATACTCATGATCCTGCCCATCCTTTTGGTTTTAGCGGTTTTACTGGTTCCGGGCATCAGCCAGCGTTTTTCTGATGTTCTGTCTGACAGCCAGGCCAGCGGGGGAACAACAAACACATTTCTGGGCCGCGTAAGCTACTGGCAGGCTGCTCTTGAGGTATATAAGACTCACCTCATGGGTGTGGGTTTTGGACTGGGCAGCTATTTTGTAGGTGAATACGTCGGTACCGGCTCACACATGGTTCATAATGATTACATTTCTGTGCTGCTCGAAACAGGATTCATAGGATTGCTTCTTTTCCTGATTTGGCAGGCGCAATGGCTGACGTCGCTTTACCATGATTTCAGGCAAGCTGAAAGTAGTTTTGACACCACATTTTCGATGGCTATCCTCGCCCTGTTCTCTGCCTCGTTAATCATGCGGATCACTGACAATATCGTATTGGATACGTATGATATGTATCCTTTGTGTGCGCTGGTTGCCTCCGTTTTGGCCATTCCGCGTATTCGCGCTGAACAGGCATCAAAACCGGATCAGGCAGTATCATCTGCGGTAGGAGGGCCCCAGCCATGAACAGCCCGCAATCGCAGGTACTGAATGATCCTGATGGCGCCCTATCTGAAATACCCGCAAAAAGTGATATTGTAGTCGTGGCGCAGGGGGGCGGAACGGCATTCATCAGCACCGCCGCTACTCGCATATTGAGCTACGTCTACAGCCTGGCATTGATCAAAGTGCTGGGCGCAGAAGATTTTGGACAGTTCTCTTTAGCCCTGGCTTCGGTGTTATTTTTTGGAACGTTGGCAAGCATTGGTTTACCGCAGGGCATCGTTCGTTTTGGGGTCATCCACAATCCCTCAAACCCGAAAGCAGGGGTGCATCAAACCACGCTGACCGCTATTCGGATGGCCCTGCCAGTCAGCGTTCTGTTCACCCTTGTTGTTTTCCTGTCAGCCCATCTGATCGCACAGGATTTGTTCCACAAGCCCGATCTCTACGGCATGATTCGCATCTTCGCCATCAGTATCCCGTTTATGTCGATGCAGGCTATCTTTTTAGCGTCAACTCGCGCCTTAAAAGTGATTCGCTATTCGGCTATCGTGTGGATTATTCAACCCCTGCTGGCACTCCTGCTGGGGCTGTTTCTGGTGATGCGGGGTTATGGTGCAAACGCTGCAGCCCTGGCGTATGTAATCTCGTTTGTCTGCGGGGCTTTTCTGGCGCTTCTCTTTTATTTGCGCGTTATTCCTCCGACAGACAGAAGCGGCAGAGCATTTCCGGCGGGGCAGATGTTGAATTTCTCCATCCCATTATCGCTGACAGAGTGGATGCACTTCGCAAATGAACGCACCGAAATTTATTTTTTGGGTCTCCTGTCCAGCGCGGTAAATATCAGTATCTATAAAATTGCCTGGAGCCTGGCGGGGCTCGAGACGATGCTGCGCCTGTCACTGGAGCAGATTTTGGCTCCGTTCAGCTCTGATCTCAGTCATCGCAAGGAAACAAAACAGTTGGAGCGGCTTTATAAAGCCGTGACTAAGTGGGGTTTTACCATCGCGGTCATGCTTTTTGTGATTTATGTGCTGTTTGGCAAAGAACTCATGTACATCTTCGACCCCGCGCTGGCTGCCGGTACCTGGGTATTGATTGCGCTGGCGCTGGCCCAATTGATTAATGAGTTTACTGGACCCTGCAATACACTATTAATCATGTCAGGTCGTTCTGACCTGACCCTGATGAACACTATCATTCTGTTGGTTTCCAGCGTTGCTCTCGACTGGCTGCTGATACCTCGCTACGGCTTGTTAGGCGCCGCGATTGCCGGGGCGATATGCGTCATCTTCATCAATATTTTGCGCGTGGTTGAGGTTTGGTGGACCCTGAAAATTCACCCCTGGAAATGGAGCCTCTGGAAACCCGCTCTATCGGGCATTCTCGCGGGCGGCATTGTTTGGACTTTACGGCAGGCCGGTCTTTCCGGGTCACTGGTGGTGGAATTACTCATGATATTCGTTTTTTGCGGCGCGTATTTCTTTATCAATGTATTGCTGAAACTCGATCCTGATGATTTGACGGTGCTCTCGTATTTTCGCAGGAAGCTTACGGTGGCGAAGTAAAGATTGATGAGGGGTGAATTCTTATGCGACCTGTTTTAACATTCTTCTTTGATGCGCTGAAACCTGAAAGCCTGCAGTATATGCCATTTTTGGACTCTTTTCAGTATAAACGACGCATGAAGTCCGAATTGGGCTATTCGGTTACCTGTCATCCCTCCATGTACAGCGGGGTGCATCCAAACAAACACCTGCAATGGTTTGTTTGGAAATACTCACCTCAAACATCCCCCTTTGGATGGGCGCGGATTTTCAAATACCTGAGCTTACTGGATCAACTGCCCACCCGCTATTTTTTGCATAAATACACACGCATGTATCGCAGGCAGAACACATCCTGGTTTGGCGTACCCCTAATGTGGAATGAACCGATGAGATACTGGCCGTTGTTTGATGTGGTCGAGAATCGCACCTGGCACGAACCGGGATATTTGCAGGAATTTCCAACCATTTTTGACATCTTGCGTTCGCATCAGGTGGATTTTGAAGTGGTGGGAATGACGCGGGGGGGCGGGGATGAATTTACGCAAATACGCGGGCATCAATTCACCGACATACGCCCCTGGACGTATTTCTTCCTGGGCAGCATCGACGGTTATTCTCATCGTTTTGGGCAGCATTCTCCCATTACGATCGAGCGAATGGGTCAGCTGGACCGGCTGGTGGAAGCCAAATATCAGGAATATAGTAAACGGGTCTCCGATTTTGACCTGGTCATTTTCTCCGATCATGGCCATATCACCACTGAAAAACGGGTGAATATTCAAAGGCACTTCAAAAAGCATGGCTATTCCATCCACAAATTTATCAATCTGGTAGATGCCAATTATGTCCGTTTCTGGTTTCGAAACGATAAAGAACGCGCCATTGTGGAGCACATTCTGGATGACCTCGAACCCGGCTTTGTTTTACAAAGTGAACACCTGCGCCGTTACCATGTCGAGATGCCCGATCAAAGATACGGGGATCTGATTTACTATCTGGATCGGCCGGCTGTGTTCTCAAAAACCATCTGGGGCTTCAGCCGAACACAACGGTCAATGCACGGATATCTCCCTGATTACCCTGATTCGGATGGTGTGTTGATTACCCAGCGAGCATTGCAGGAGGGTACCCATGTGGAACTGGTTGATATCCTTCCGACCCTGTTGACCTCACTGGGTTTGCCGGTGCCTGGTTACGTGGATGGAAGAGTTTTGTGGAAAGAGCAGGACATGATGACAAACGGGGAAATACTGCCTGGGCGGTCAGGAGAATGGGAAACTACACAGCCCTAGAAGATCCACTCATCGATCAAACGATCGAAAACCACATGCGCTGCATTGTGGAATCGATTGTTGCCCGTATGCCGCCGCAAACCATTGCGCTGCGCGGCAGTTTTGGCCGCGGTGAGGGCAGCGTGATACCGCGCAATGGCAGTTTGTACTTTTTGAGTGATTATGAAATTGACGTTGCCACACCGTCGCCATTTTACCGATCGGTATTTTCTGCGCTGTCCAAAGAAATGACGGAGCAATTGGGTGTCCAAACCGGTATCCGCTGGATGCGCCCCGATTGCCTGGTTAAAGATCGTATCGGCCCGTTCCCCATCAAAAGGGAGGCTATCACCATTTCACTGTACGAGTTCCGATACGGATCACGCGTGCTGTTTGGCGATGATTTTATCTCCAATGGTCCGGTGATCGATCCCCGCCATATCCGGCTGGAGAGCGGATTTCAACTGCTGCTGAATCGCATGGCTGAATCGTTGTCGTATATGTCTCTTGAGGATGATTATCAGGATAAAAGCCTGGTGACTTACCATTGGATCAATAAGACTATTCTGGCTTGCGCTGAAGCGCTCCTACTGTTGTGGGAGAGCTACCATTTCTCGTACCGCGAGCGCGGCGTGCGATTTGCCGAGCTGGCACAGACCAGGTTGGGGTTTATGCAAAGTCAAGCCGCGCTCTTTGCGGAGTTAATCAAACGGGCAACCGAGTGGAAGCTTCTCCCCGCGGCACACCTTTACATGGATACCGTTCGTAATAGCTGGGAGCAAATCATACCGATCTGCGGCGCGGTATTCAAGCATTTGTCAGAGCAAGGGTTGAGCATCCCCTTTGATGATTACCCTGAGTTTGCACAGCTTTACCTGCAAAAAACAGCCGGGTCGGCGGGTTTTCGATCCACTGTTTTGCGTCTGCCAAAGAAGATGCTGGAAGCCTACCGGGCTATTGGCGCGCATGGTTCAATGCGCAATCTGTCTTCGCGTTACTTCGCTTCGCAGATCGTTTATTCAGCCGTTCCTTTGTTGTTTTTATGTTATGGAGCAGAACCGCAGGTTGAGTATTTACACGAAGCCCGCGCCCAACTGGCGAAGCTCGGAGAGTTGGATCAGCCGCGTGAAAATGTATCGGAAGAATGGGATTATTTACGAAAAAAGTTGTTTGTTTTTTGGAAAATGTATTGTTATTAGCGTATTTGCTGGTTGATCCGTCCATTCAATTTACTGAACAGGTTGATGGAACACAGGAGATTTTTTGAAAGCGTTATTATCAGCGGTACTCCTGATCAGTCTCTTCCTTCCGCCGTCTCTAAACCGGCAGACAGTGGATGCACGCATGGAATTGGCTTCCCCAGTGGATGTTTGGGTGGATGCGCAAACTGGCAGCGATCTGAATAACGGAACGAGCCGGGATCAAGCGCTTCGCACCATCCAGGCAGCAGCCAATCTGGCGGGGGCGGGTACCACCGTTCACATTTTACCGGGCGTATATCGCGAGTCGGTTGTACCGGTATCGAATGGAACATCATTCCGGCCGATCGTCTTTAAAGCAGAAGCAGGACCCGGTACGGTAAAGATACGCGGATCAGAAAGCGCTTCAGCGCTGACCTGGCAGCGTTTATCTTCCAACACCATTGGGCTTCCCATCACGGTTGACCCCACCAAAATCTATTCCACGGATATCTCATCCTGGAACCTCGATGAAGCACCTCGTTTTTTGGTAACGGTAAACAACGCAGGAGAAATTTCCGAACGCCTGATGCCGGCCCGCGAGCCGGATTGGCGGGTGGAAACCGAGTGGAAGATGCACGAATTCTGGTGGATGGCCGAGGGCGGTTCAGCGCCGGCGCAGTGCGACCCTACCAAGAACAATAACGAACACTGTGATCTGCCGCAGCGCTCTTACACCCAGATAACGGATGCAGTGGACGATAGCGAACCGGCCGGTATTGAGCCGGGAAATCTGACCACGCTGGGCAACCTCACCGGCGCGACAATCATTGCGATGGACAGTCCGCATGGGTTATATGTCTACCGCCGGACAATTACCTCGCATGATGTATCCACTGGCCGCGTGACAGTGGATGCAAACTGCGAAAGTGACGGCGCGCCAGGTTTGGGTTGGGGCAGCAAATACTATATCGAAAATCATCCCGCGTTGCTCGATCAGCCTGGTGAATGGTGGTACGATGCGCAAAGCGGCAGAGTATACCTGTGGCCGCTGGATGGGATGGATCCCTCCAACTCAAATCTCGAAATCTCCCGGCTGGATGCAGGTTTTGACCTGACAGGCCGCTCTTATATTATTTTGGATGGCCTGACAGTCGAGTTATATAATGGCCAGGCTTACACCATTAATAACAAAGATCCGCGATCAAAGGCTTTTGGTAACGAGATCAGGAACGCTGTGATTCGTTATGCAAACAGCGGTATCGTTCTTTACCAGTACATGAATGAAAACAGCCTGCCGGAATCGGCGATTGACGGCTTTTTACTCGAGAATTCTGAAATCGCCAATATGGATACGGAAGGAATCAGTTCCTTCTACTGGTGGCCCAATGCGCCTTCCCCGGCCGCATTTCCCCATGCCGGGATTCGTAACAGCATCTATCGCGGCAACCAGATCCATCATATCGGCTACAACTCCGATTCGCGCAACCCGGTTGGGGTGCGCATATATTTTCCCGATCAACTTCGTTTTGAGAGCAACCATATTCATCACATCGCGAATGCCGGTATGCATTTGCATCTTTCATTGATTGATTCAGAAAATGAATATGCGTTTGATGCGCAGGAAATATTAATCGGTGACATATTGATCGCCAATAATCTATTTGAACAAACGTGTTTGCTCTCGTTTGACTGCGGCGGGTTGAAGATTGGAGGCAGTTCCCGACCGGACACACATGTTTTTAAAAACGTTCTGGTAACAGGTAATGTTTTCCGCCATATTTTCGCCTGGAGCCATGTGATTGAAATGCGATACGGCAGCGGGTACGGCGGCGGAAACGGTTTCTATCTTGATTACGCCAGCGGGGTACATGTATATCGCAACATCTCCTATAACAACAGCGGAGCTGGCTATAAATTGAGCTGCCTGTGGCGTGATGGAGACGCGATTTTCTACAACAACATTGCCGCGAACAACTATGTGTATGGCATGAAGTTAACCGGTACAGATGAATGTGACAACCACGATGGAAGTGTCAATACACAAATTGTCAACAATATTTTCATTAATAACGGACAGCACGGTATGCAGTTGATCAGTGAATACCGGAACACGTACGGCAACCTGATCATTGACCATAACCTGTATTACAAAAATGGCTGGGCAGGAGGAGGCCTGCAGCCAACCAGCAATATCCAGCTATACAATGGATCTGCACCTTTTACCTACTTCAGCAGCCTGGTTGAAATTCGGGTGCGAACCCCCTGGGAGAGTGGTGGCAACAGGGGAAATCCGCGTTTGGCAAATTATGACCCATCAGACCACGCGGTATACATGCATAATTGGCCTGATTTTCACCCAACACAAAAAAGCTATCGTGTGATTGACAAGGGATCCGCCACTCTGCCGCCTTCCCTGATAAGCCTTTTGCAGGAATACAACGTCGAAGACATTCATTGCGGTGATGCATTTGAAATTGGCGCCTTTGAGCTTGTTATGCCTTCATCGGTTTGTAACGATGTCCGAGAAGATCAGCCCTCAGCCAATGAGGTAAGTCCGTATCCGATCACACCCTTCGCAAGGTTCATAACCCCGGGCATTCATGGAGACAGCCAATGATTAAGGATAATCAAAGACTCACAAAACGATTTTGCATGGTGGGAGTCACAAATTACCTGGGTGATGCGCGCGTGAGGGGTTACGCGGAATGGCTGGTAAAAGCCGGTCACAAGGTGGATGTGATCAGCGTGCACACCTATCCATCAAACAAGATGGTCGAAATAAACGGCGTGCGTGTCTATTTGGTTTCCACCCGGCAGCAAAAAAAGAGCCGCGTCACGTATCTGCTCGATTATGCCTTTTCTTTTTTGCGGCTGTGTTTTTTTCTCAACAGGTTATACCTGAAGAACCGATATGACATCATCCATGTTCACAATATGCCCGATTTTATTGTCTTTTCGGCCATTCTTCCCAAACTTTTTGGCAGCCGGATCATTTTGGATATACACGATCCCATGCCCGAGGCCTATTTATCCAAATTCCCGCAGAAGGAAAAGGGGGGGCTCTATCGATTACTAAAACTGGAAGAATACCTATCCTGTAAATTTGCAAACAAAGTAATCACCGCCAACCCTCATTTCACCAGCAATCTGGTCAAACGAGGGATTCCGCCAGACAGCCTGACCACAATTCTTAATTTTCCTGATCCGGAAGTTTTTAACCCTGCCAAACACCCGCTTAAAAAAACTAACCCCGCAGAACGTTTTACCCTAATCTTCCCGGGTACCATCGCACCCCGTTATGGGTTGGATGTGGCGATTAAGGCCATGCCAATCCTGAAAGAAAAGATCCCCCACATCCATTTGTTGATCATCGGGTATCAGGTCGCATATGTAAAAACATTAATGGCGCTTGCCGCGCAGCTTGGCGTTTCTGAAATCGTCGAGTTCCGCCCCAGCATCGCTAATGACCAGGTGCCGCAGCAATTGGCCCTCGCGGATGCAGGCATCTACCCGGGTCTCCCGGATTGCCATATGTCTATCGCGATACCCGGTAAGGTTTTAGAGTACGCGATGATGGGACTGCCCATTATTTCCTCGCGGCTGCAAATTGTGGAAGAAATGTTTGATGAATCATCCGTTTTGTTTTTTGAGCCGGGAGATTATGAACAAATGGCCCAGTGCGTTCTGAAATTGTATTCAGATGCGCAATTGCGTGACACCCTGGTGCGGTGCGCTGATGACAGGATTGCGCAAATGGACACCTGGGAGCAGGCGATGCAGCGGTATCTCAACTTAATCAGTCAGTTGGATTGATACAGGTAAAAAAATGAATGGTATTGATGAATTACAAATTGCAACCCAGCTTGACGAAGGACGCTGGCGCGAGTTCGTTGAAGGACACCCGCATAGCAATATCTTTCACACGCCGGAAATGTGGCATGTCTTTGCTCGCACCAAAGGATACCAACCGTACATGTGGGCCGCCGTTGACCCTCACGGCCGGCCGGCTGCGCTGATGCTCCCGGTGCAGGTCACGCTGTATCGCGGTCCCTTACGGTCTTTCAGCTCACGTGCGCTTGTGTATGGCAGCGTACTGCCTGAAAACGGCCCCCGGGGCACCGAAGCGCTGCAATTATTACTGCGTGAGTACAACCGGAACACGAATGGCATCCTTTTTACGGAGATGCGCAATCTAACCAACCTTGATTCAATTCAGCCCGTTTTGCAGACTGCCGGATTTCATTACGAAGAGCAATTGAATTATCTCATCCACCTTGACCGCCCCGCTGAGGAGCTTCTTCAAAGCATCGGCAAGCGTACCCGCCATCGTATTCGGCGTGCCCAGAAACGCCAGGAAGTCTTGATCACAGAAATTAAAGATCGGAGCGAATTGGCTTTGTTCTACAACCTGGTGAAACTGAGCTATGAATCTGCCAGGGTTCCGCTCGCAGATCGCTCCCTGTTTGAAGCGGCGTTTGATGTGCTGCATCCAAAAGGGATGGTGAAATTTCTTCTGGCCTGGGTGGAAGATCAATGCGTGGCGGCCTCGGCTGAGCTGCTTTACAAAGATGTGATCTTTGGCTGGTATAGCGGGGTGAAACGTGAGTTCAGCGCCTACGCCCCCAATGAAATCCTGATGTGGCATCTGCTGGAATGGGGCGCGAACCATGGTTATCGTGTGTATGACTTTGGTGGTGCGGGCCGGTCAGATCGGCCATACGGGGTGCGCGATTTCAAAGCGAAATTCGGCGGCGAGCTGGTCTCATACGGCCGGAATATTCACGTTCACAACCCGGCAAGCCTGGTCATCAGCAAGGCTGCCTATCAGATCTATCGGCGGATTAAGGTTCACAGAATGGTTACCTGACGATCTGTCTTTTAGTAAATGGGGAAGAAGTATGTCTGAAACCTATCCTATTACAACCCGGCTTGATGAACGCTGCTGGCGGGAGTTTGTTGAAGGACACCCGCATGGCAGCATCTTCCACACCCCCGAGATGTACGAGGTTTTCTCGCGCACCAAAGGCTATAAACCCCTGCTTTGGGCCGCCATCGACCCTCGTGGGCGACCACTGGCGTTGCTCCTTCCTGTGCAGGTCACACTTTTCCCTGATCCTCTGCGATTTTTAAGCACGCGCGCACTTGTTTACGGAAGCGTGCTGCATGAAAACAGCCCCAGCGGGACTGAAGCGGTGCGGCTTTTACTGGATAATTACAATCGGAAGACCCGGGGCATCCTTTTGACCGAGATGCGCAATCTGGTCAGCCTGGATCCAATCCAACCCATTTTGCAGACGGCTGGTTTTCAATATGAAGAGCAGTTGAATTATCTGATCCATCTTGACCGTCCCGTTGATGAGATTCTTCAAAGCATGCACAAGCGCACACGCCACCGTATCCGGCTTGCCTTGAAACGCCAGGAGGTTACGGTAACAGAAATAGAAGACCGGAGTGAACTGGCATTGTTTTACCACCTGGTGTGCATGAGCTACCAGGCTGCCCGAGTACCGGTCGCGGATCGCTCGTTGTTTGAGGCAGCGTTTGATGTACTGCGACCGAAAGGAATGGTGAAGTTCTTGTTAGCCTGGGTGGGAGATCAATGCGTGGCGGCATCCGCCGAACTGCTTTACAAGGATGTGATCTTTGGTTGGTACAGCGGGCTAAACCGGGATTTTGGTTCTGATTCAGCCAACTATATCCTGAGGTGGCATCTATGGGAGTGGGGCGCCACCCACGGTTACCGCATATTTGATTTTGGCGGCGCAGGTCGAACGAATCAACCTTATGGAGTGCGTGATTTTAAAGCCAAATTTGGGGGCGAGTTGGTCTCGTACGGCCGAAACATCCGCATCCACAGCCCGGTTTGTCTGGCCATTTGCAAGGCGGCCTACCAGGTATACCGGCGGATTGCCTTTAAAGGGCGGCATATCACGGACAGCCACAGATCACAGGAACATAACGTGCCTGACCCTCTATCTGTCGAAACTGGGGAGCAGTGAAGATATGCTGAGTAAACTGCTGACCGCTGAGCAAGAGGGGATTTGGAACGCATTTGCAGCCCGGGAGCCTCGTTTTGCCATTTTACAATCGTGGCAATGGGGGGCATTTAAAGAAAAGTTGGGTTGGAAAGCATTTCGGATAGCGATCATGGATGGGGATCAAATCATCGCCGGGGCACAGATGTTGATCCGGTCATTGCCAGGGGGTATCGCCAGTGTCGCTTACATTCCGCGCGGGCCTATCGGCAACTGGCTTGACCCTCAGGTTGGCTCACTTCTTTTTACAGCCATTCATGCAATCGCGTCGCGGTCACACACGGTATTTTTGAAAATTGAACCCCCGGTTCTGCACTCACCTGAGATGGATCGTAGGCTTGAGGAGCTGGGCTTTTGCCGCAGTACGGATACCAATCAGCCTCGGGCTTCGATTGTGCTCGATCTGCGGGATGATTTGGATACCATTCTACTGAAAATGCGCAAAAAAACGCGCCAGTATATCCATAACGCGCTACGCGAGGGGATGGATGTGCGGCTTGGAGATTTTTGTGATATCCCCGCTTATATCCGCATGATGCAGGATACCGCAAAACGGGAACGTTTTTCTGCCCGCAGTCAGCGCTTTTACAGCGAGGAATACAAAACGTTTTCAGAGACAGACCAGTGCGTGCTGTTTCTGGCCTTTCATCAGGAGAAATTAATCGCCGTGCGCACCGCTTATTCTTTTGGCCGTTGCGCTGCAGAGTTTCATGGCGGGTCTGCCGAAAAATCAACCGCTCTTCATCCGAATTATTTGCTGGTATGGAAGGCTATCCAATGGGCAAAAGAACGCGGATGCGAAAGCTATGACATGTGGGGGATTCCGGATGAGATCGGTCAGATGGTGTGCGAGGGGAACCCGTTGCCGGTATCAGATCGCACCGATGGACTGTGGGGGGTCTATCGGTTCAAAACAGGCTTCAGTAAAACGGTTGAGTATTACGCGGGAGCTTTTGATTATATTTACCGGCCGCGTATTTATCGTCTGATCAATCATGTGATCATCAACACAGGCAACATTGAAGCGCTTTCATCACGATTGGATCCGCGGAGATAGGAGGGGTCGTATGCAGCAAATTCCGGTTCTCCTCACCCCCATTGACCGGCCAGCCGCTCTGGGCATAGCCCGATCATTGGGTCCGCGCGGTATCGCGGTACATGGAATCGACACGGACCCGCTCGCTTACGGCGCGGCATCCAAATATATCAAACCGTATATATTGCCTGATTCAGAGGATATCGAAGCGAGAAAACTCGAATACCTTCTTCAATTGGGAAGAAAACTGGGGCAGGCAGTTCTGTACCCACTCAGTGATGATGATGTGCTGCTCTGCTCTCGTGAACGCGCAACACTCGAGAAATATTTCCTGTTTGTCATGCCCGATCATTCTACGGTTCAAAGCCTGCTGACCAAAGATGGGCTGACGCGGGCGGCTGAAACACATGGCGTTCCGGTTCCCAAAATGTACACGGTAACCTCTCAGGCTGAGCTGGCGGATCTGGCGGATCACCTGCCGTATCCGGTGATCATCAAACCCGTTGTGAGCACCATGTGGCTGCGATATGAGATCATTGAGATGCTGCGTGATGATCCGCTGAGCAGCCCGCCGAAGGTGGCATTATGCCAGAACGCCGAGCAACTGATCCAAACTTACCTTCATCTCGCGCCATATGATGCGCGGATCATCATCCAGGAGGTCATCCCCGGTGAGGATAACCGGCTGGTATACCTTTGCTTTTATCTCGACCGGAACTCCCGCCCGTTGGCGCTATTCGCGGGGCGCAAAATGCGCATCTTGCCGACCGGTTTTGGATCCGCCAGTTATGTTCGCAGTATGCATCATGCAGAGATGGAAAAGATTGCTTTGCACCTGCTGCAGAATGTGAATTATCAGGGGCTGGGAGGAATGGAGTTTAAAGAAGACCCCCGTGACGGTAAATTAAAGCTGATCGAAGTCAATGTCAGGTTTGGAATGTGGGATTCGTTGGGCGTACGGTGCGGCGTCGATATTCCCTACATATCCTACTGTGATGCGCTTGAACAGCCGGCTGCCCCGCAATGGAATTACCGCGAAGATGTCGCCTGGTTTGATCTGCAGCGTGATATTCGTGCGTTTCTCATTTACCGAAAAAAGAAAATGATCACTCTGAAGGAATGGCTTTACTCTTATAGAGGAGAGAAGGAATGGGCGGTGTACGCCCGCGGTGACTGGAAACCCGCGCTATATGAGGGGTTGAAATTGATGCAGCGTCCCTACCACTCCATCCGCGACCGGCTTCCATTTTTTAGAAAAAGAAACACCGCAGCCTCTGAGAGTGCCATTCAACGTGATTGATATGGATGGATCAAGATGTCAATTATGAAAGTGTAAGAGGGCAAGATGATCTCATTAATCACTGATCCTTCACTGGTTTACCCGGACGCCTCCGCGTATTTTTCACCGGACGAGGCTTTCCCGGAGTACGCGTTTGAGCACCTCTCGTCAACCGAGAACCCCGTTTATCGCGCGGTACGGCGCTGTTTTTCACAGGCAGGGTTGGACAAAGATCATTTTGGCCAGCCCGGCTGGAACCCGTTAGGTGATTTTATTGCGCCGGGAAGTCGGGTTTTTATATTATGCAATTTCGCCAACGAGCGCAGACACAACGAGCGTCTGATCGATTTCCAGTCCCGATGCACGCATGGTTCGGTGCTACGCCCGATTATCGATTATGTGCTGCTGGCAGTTGGAAAAACCGGGTCGGTCAGCTTTGGCAACGCTCCCACACAATTCGCGGACTGGTCTGCAGTGCAAAATGACACAGGCGCCAATGCGGTTCATGAATTTTACGAATCCCAGGGTATACCGGTGACCGCCAGGGATCTGCGACTGTTTGTTACAGTGCAAACTGTGCTGGGGGCAATCAAGCAGGTGGAACGACGCGATGAGTCAGACGGAGTGGCGGTGCGGCTTGATTCAGACAGCCTGTTTTCCGAGCTCGATCGGCAGTCAGCGCAGCGCTATCGAATCATGAACTATAACCCAAAACGCACAGACCGCTTTCATTGCCAGGGTTCCCATACCTATATTGTCAACCGGCATATTCTTGAAGCGGATGTGATCCTGAGCGTGCCCAAGTTTAAAACTCATGAAAAGGTGGGGATCAGCAGCGCGCTGAAAGGGTTTGTTGGAACGGTAGGCCACAAAGATTCGCTTCCGCACCATCGCTACGGCCCGCCCGAGAAAGGCGGCGATGAATATCCGGATGATAAAACGCACCTTTTGGGAGCGTTATCGGCTCTGCACGAACGGGTGCAGCAGACAAAACCTGATTCGTGGGTGGGCAGCGCCGGCCGGGTAACATACCGCGTCACACGCAGGATTCTGCGTGATATTACCCCCGGATTGGATGGCGCCTGGTGGGGTAATGACACGGCCTGGCGCATGGTTCTGGATCTGGTTCGGATTGGGTTTTACGCCAACGCGGCTGGAGAAATGCAAAACACCCCGCAGCGCCGGCACCTGGCGTTTATCGATGGCGTTCTGGGCGGTGAAGGAGAAGGTCCGGCTTACCCAACTGCGCTGCACAGCGGACTGCTGATGTTTGGAGATAACCTGGCTGCCGTGGACTGGGTGAACGCGTTGATGATGGGTTTTGACCCGGAGCGCATCCCGTTAATTCGAGAGGCTTTCTGTATTTCAAAATATCCGCTGGCGATGCGGGAACAGTTGGAGGAGTTGATTACATACAATGGGGATTCAATTACCCTGACCGAATTGGGCGCAATTGAAAAACATCATTTTGAACCACCGCCGGGGTGGAGAGGGAAATTGTAACGCCATGAAACTGGATCAATGGTTCAAAATCCGCGGGCCCAAATACATCACACAACGGGCAGTTCTTTTGGCAGGGCGATACGGAATTTCACCGGCAAAAGCCCAAAACCGTGTTCTGGAAGGCGTGCGCTGGCTGGCCGATCTGGGGTGCTTCCCCACATTCCCGGTACCGGCGCTGGTGATCCGGAAAAACCCGCAGTACTTTCAAAAGCTGCAGGAAAGCGGTGTTGAGCTGTGTGTGCACGGCTATTCGCATGTGGCGCTGGCCCAGTATCCTCCTGATGAGGCTGCTGAACAACTGGAGCGAGCGTCGGATATCTTCGCGCGGCATGGAATCGCAGCGCGGGGTTTGCGTTGCCCTTATTTAAGCTGCAATACTGAACTGCTCGAAGCTCTGCCAAACAGATTGTTTGAGTACAGCAGCAACCTGGCGTTGGATTGGAATGTGGTGCCTGAGAACCAAAAACATCTTCCCGGAGAGGCCATCGGCGCGGTGCTCGAGCGTGTTTATCAGCCTGAAGCATCCAGCCAGATCGTTTCAGCCCCGTTCATACGCGCCGGAATGGTGGAAATTCCGGTCAGTCTGCCCGATGACCTGGAGTTGCACGATGTTTTGGGTCTTGACCCCATTGGGATGAGTAAAATTTGGAGCCGGGTCCTGGAGCAAACACATATTCGGGCTGAGCTTTTCGTGTTGATGTACCACCCTGAGTTGATGGATCACTGTCAATTGCCATTGACCGCAATCATTAACCGGGCACTCGCGTTACGGCCTGGCGTGTGGATGGCCAGGTTGTGCGATATCAGCACATGGTGGCAGGAAAAGGCCGGGTTTTCCGTGCAGGTTCTGGAAGCTCAGGAGAATCTTACACTGACATTCGATTGCACAAAACGAGCAACCATTCTCGCGCGCGGGTTGGCTCTGGGCGAACCTCATTCATCATGGGATGGAACATATCAATGGATAAAGCAACAGACTTTACTGATCCCCAGAGGAATTCGTCCATTACTGGGGGTTGAGCCCACTATCCCTGAAGATATTTACTCATTCCTAAAAAACCAGGGCTATATCCTTGATACCAGCCCAGCTGGACCGGAATGCACAATATTCCTTAAAAATGGGATGCTGAACAGGTTTAATAACCAGGTGGAACTGGTCAACCTTATTGAACAGATGCGAGTGCCATTGGTGAAATTTGGACGCTGGCCCAACGGAGCAAAAAGCGCTTTGTCGATCACCGGTGACCTGGATTCACTTTCCCTTATGGATTACGCGGAAAGATTGTTTGTCAGATAAATTTCGATGCACACTTTTCTGACCGCCAGGTGGAGGAACAGCAGATGACTACAATTGAATTCAATCAGGAGACTGTGGATGCGAAATGGCGTTGGCCGGAAGACCTGGTCCAGATCACCCAAAGGAATGAATCTCGCCGGGTGTACTTTGCGACCAAACGAATCATCGACTTCATGGCTGCGGTGATCCTGCTGATTGTCCTGTTTCCGTTCATGCTGGTGATCGCTTTGATGATTCGAGCGGAGACGCCGGGCCCCGCCATTTTCAGGCAGCCCCGAGTTGGACTGCGTCGGATTGGATATGGTCGTTCGGCATCCTGGCAAATGAAAACCTTTACGATGTATAAATTTCGAAGTATGCACACTAACGCTGATGAGAATGTTCATCGCGAGTTTACCCGGGCGCTCCTGCATCACGATACAAAAACTGCCAATGAACTTTTGAATGGAGAAATCCGGTTAAAAAAGCTGACAAAAGACAACCGCATCACGCGGGTGGGCAGGTTTCTGAGGAAAACCAGCCTGGATGAACTGCCTCAACTGGTGAATGTACTGCTGGGTGAGATGAGTCTGGTTGGCCCCAGACCGCCGACCCTTTACGAGGCGGAAATGTACACTCATTGGCAAAGCCAGCGCATGGGAACCGTACCCGGTATGACCGGGCTCTGGCAGGTTGAGGGACGCTCCCGGGTGGGGTATGACGAAATGATCAAGCTGGATCTTGAATACATCCAGCGGCAGTCCTTTTGGTTGGATCTGAAAATCATCGCTTTAACACCGGTGCGGGCCATTCTGGTAAAGGCTGCGGGGTGATAGATACATTGTTTTCTGTTTTCAATCATATTTTGGTCATGTTTCTTTGGAGGAGTTGAGATATGGATGAGATCATCACGGGAAAAAAGGTACTGGTCACCGGTGGAGCCGGGTTCATTGGCAGCCATCTCGTCGATCGCCTGGTGGCGATGGAGAATGAGGTGGTTGTCGTGGATGACTTCTCGTTCGGCAAGATGGAGCATATCGCTCACCATCAAAATAATCCTCGTGTTTCAATTGAGAGGGCTGATGTCGGCGACAGCAAGAGAATGGCCTGTTTGACCAGAGGGGTGGACGTTGTATTCCACCTGGCGGTGTTCTGCCTGCGCAATTCGCTGCACAATCCCTCATGGTGCCATGACGTGAACGATACCGGCACACTGCGCCTGCTGCAGGCATCATTGGATAATCATGTTGAGAAGTTTGTGTACACCTCAACCGGTGAAGTTTATGGAACCGCTCTGTATTATCCGATCGATGAGAAACACCCTTTTCAACCTACCAACGTATATGGGGCAGCAAAAGCCGCCGGGGAATTATATGCGCACAGTTACTGGAAGACCTACGGTCTGCCCTGTGTTGTGGTGCGGCTGTTTAACACCTATGGGCCGCGCGAGCAGTATGAGGGCAGACGAACAGAGGTGATCCCACGGTTTGTGCTGCGCACCCTGGCGGGCCAGCGATCGGAGATTTTTGGAGACGGTCAACAATCGCGCGATTTCACCTATATCGATGATATTGTTCGGGGCATCATTCGCGCCGCGGAATGTGGTGAAGCCATCGGCGAGTGTATTAACCTGGGACGTGGACACGACATTACTGTAAATCACATTCTCGAGCTGATCCTTCAGAAACTGAACCGAACGGATTTGGAACCGCTGTATCTGGGTGAGATACGGCCCGCGGATATCGACAAAATTCAGGCGGATGTCAGCAAGGCCAGAACAGTTCTCGGTTTTTCAGCCGATATCGATATCGAACAGGGGCTCGACCGTTATATAGAATGGGTTCAGCGGCAAAATATTGATCTTAAAAAGTGGTGGCATCAGGATAACAAACGAAAATGGTGATGCGCCAGCCGAGGTGTTTCTCATCCCACATGGATTAAATGGCAGATGCCTGTTGTTACAGCAACAACAGGCATCCGAATTTTTTATATGGACAATATTTACGCGGCGTCCCAGGCGGTTTCTTTGACCGCATTTTGAGCGGCAGTGCGGCCGAAGAACACGGTCGACATCACACCGGTGCCGGTGCTGGGGTAGAACGAGGCCATATGGCCGCCGGCCGTCTGTCCGCCTGCATACAGGTGCGGGATCGGCTCACCGTGCACATCAAGTACCTGCCCGGAGGGGTTGATGCGTACACCGCCAATGGAACCCAGGTTGTATTCAATCACCTTGGTGGCGTAGTAGGGCGGAGTTTCCATGGGCACCAGGCCAAATTCGCTGCCGAAGACGGAATCAACACCGGTGGAGTTCATATCTTCATTCCAGGTGTTGATGGTGCGCTCCAGATTGACCGGATCCACGTCGATAGCGGCGGCCAGTTCCTGGATGGTATCGGCTTTGATCACTTTACCGTCGGCGATTTCCTGGGCCATATCAGCGCTCATGTAGGAGATACCGCTGACCAGGGTCCCACCGAGATCCATGGTCTTCTGATCCCAGATGGTCCAGGCTGTTTTACCTTCCTGGGCAAAAGCCAGGCGCATGACATAAGAATAGTGGTTGCTTTCGGCCACAAAGCGCTGGCCGTGTTTGTTGACCAGGATACCGGGTACTTCCGGCTGGCCGGGCAGGGTGGGGGTCATGCCCACATTGGTAGGCGGCATGCCGATGAACCCGCCCATGGCAGCCAGGTCGGCGCCGATTTCCATGCCCATGCGGATGCCGTCACCGGTGTTGGTGAGGGCGCAATAGCACACGCCGGTTTCCAAAGCCCATAACTGGTGCGGGCTGAAGGTGCGGGCCATTTCGGTGTTGCGATCGTATCCGCCGGAAGCGAGGATGACACCCTTATTTGCTTTCACGTTGATGGTGGTACCGCTGCTGGTTGCCTGCACACCTACCACGCCTTTGTCGCCGTCGCGGATCAGTTTTTCAACCGGGCTGTCGAGCAGTACTTTTACACCGGCAGCCGTGGCGATTCCGTACAGGGTGTCGCAGTGGAATTTACCACCGGTGGCAGGGCCGGCCGTGTTGACGTGCAGACGCGCGGCAATATACTGATCTTCCACACCGGGTACGCGCGCTGAGGGGTACAGCGTGTTCATCACAATGCCATGATCGGCCAGCCACTGCACGCAGTCACCGGCGCCATCGGCCATGGCTTTCACCAACGCGGGGTCGGCAATTCCTTCACCAGCTTGATTCCAGAAGTTGAACAATTTATCGGCGTTGTCATCTTTGAATTCAGTTAATTCTTTTTGAGCCTGTGTACCGGCGGCCAGCACAATACCGGAGGATACGGCGGTACTGCCTCCGTAAGCGCTGCCTTTTTCGAGAACGATCACTGAAGCGCCGGCTTCCACCGCCTCAACAGCAGCCACCAAACCGGTGCCACCGCCGCCAACGATCACGATATCGGCTTCCTGATCCCATTTTTCAGGGAGAACACTGGCAGTTTGTTTGGGCGCGCAACCCGCCAGGGCGCTTGCACCTGCAGCCCCGAGGGCAGTCAGGGCGGCGCCTTTCAAAAAAGTACGTCTGTTGATTGTCTTGCTCATCGATTTCTCCTTTAATATTAAGCAACATTGAATACGAATAATCGGGTCAATATCATCAAAATAGCACAAATTGGAACAAAAAGCAATTTAAACATGATAAAAGAAACCGCCTGTCATATTACAGGCGGGGAGGGACTCATATTATGAATAATTCGACGGATTAAGCGGGTTTACGAGAGGGTAAATACACCGCTGTCAGGATGATCGACGCCACCCCCAGCACTGCCACAAACCAGAACAATGCCTGGTGGGTGAACAAATCTACAATCAGGCCGCCCAGCAGCGGCCCCAAAGTGGATACCGGTGCCACAAAGGTGTTCACAATGCCCACAAAGCGGCTGGTTTCATCAGGCGGGGTGAGCTCAAAGACCATATTGGCATCGGCGGTGCGCGAAACGGCATAGCTGGCGCCGATCAGACCGGCGATCACATAGAATACCCAGGCCCCTGCGCTGCTGACCGCCAGAATGCCCATCAAAAGCACCATGACAGCCGAAATAACGTAAACAACTTTGAAACCAAAATGGTCGCCCATCCAGCCCCATATAAAACCGGCGGCACTCTGGCTGATTAAAATGATCATGGTCAGAATACCCAGCACACTCTCATCCAGGCCATACCGGCTGATGGCGTACACCGAGTAAAAAGCATTGGCCATCAAACCTAAATTGAGCAGCGCGCGCACCAGCATAAACCGGCTGAACCCGGGCGCTGAACGCACATGCGCAGGGATGGATTTCAAAAAATGTCCCAACGGTTCGGGGATACGCTTAAAAGGAGAGGGCACCTCGCGGTAGGCGGCAATGAAGAAGGGCGAGATAAACGAGGCGGCAAACGCGATCCAGAACAGGATGCGCAGGTTTTCCGGAAAATCAAACCGACCCAGGTAGTGAGTGGCTACCAGCGAAGCGCCAAAACCAATCAGCCCGCCCAGCCCGTTCATGGAGCCGTAGAAGATGCCGCGCCGGCGGATGATGGTCTTGCTGATGAAGTCATTGTAGGCGGGCATGATCAGCCCCGACGAGAAGGAGTACAGGGCAAAGGCCAGCAGCAGCAATGCCAGCGCCTGGGGAGCGGTGAGCAAACCCAAAAACTGGGTCAGCAGGGCGATCAGCAAAAGGCAGAAACGTTGAAAAATGGCCACCCAGAAGATGAATCCCTTGCGGGTTGGTTTTCCGGTGACCAGATAGGCGCCGTACAACTGGGGCAGATAGTAGCCCAGGAAATATAACGCCGGCACCAGCCCGATCAGGAACTGCACCGCGGTCAATTGGGTGATGTAATACGGTATGATCGTATCCTGAGAAAGCATGGTGACCGAAAAGGTGAAAAAAGCCGAATCGAGCATGATGACCAGAAAGTTCCAGCCGTAATTCTTTTTTACTTTCGCCATATATTCAGGAAAGTTCTGTTCGAGGGTCTGGATGTCACTGCTGATCATTGGCTGATGCCCCTTTTGGTTGAAAGTATCCGCGATTATACCATCAGCCTCCGGGCGGCACGATTTATGCTTATACAGGCATGCAGTTGCCAGGAAGCGATTACGGCGGCAGTCCGCACAATTCCAAGGTCAGCGGTCCAAACAGAACTCCGCCATTCGCTTTTTACGTCCTCCCGGCTTGCAAAATCTGAATTCTTCTGCATAATTAAGCTGAACAATCGTCTGGACAATACCTCAGTACAATATAGGCTGAAATGGATTACGTTCGAGAAATTCGTAAAAAGATAGGTCATGACCCGCTCATTCTGGCTGGGGCGGCGGTGCTGGTTGTCAATGAACAGGGGCATCTGCTCATGATGCGCCGCACCGATATTCCGTGCTGGGGGATCCCCGGCGGCGGGATGGAACCGGGCGAGAGTCTGGAAGAAACAGCCGCGCGTGAAACGCTGGAGGAAACCGGTCTACGGGTGGGCAGTTTGAAGCTGCTGGATGTCTTCTCCGGCCCCGAATTAATCTTTCAATACCCGAACGGGGATATCGTCTGTAATGTCTCGGCTGTTTACGTCACCCATGATACCGAGGGTGAGATTATCCTGGACCATGAAGAGCATATCGAATGGAAGTATTTCCCGCTGGAGCAACTGCCGGAGGATATTTGCCCACCCATTCGCTGCGTGCTGGACACCTTCGTGGCCCGGAATGGCAGGAAAAGAGAGATGGAGAGTTGAACTGATTGAGGGGGAAAATATGAAGTCAATCTGTCTGGTGGATCTGGGAGAAAATGACCGCAGCGGCTATGTGATTGGAGCCTGTTTGCCGGCCACTTCTCCGGCATATTCACCCAGTCTGGATATCGCTTTCTACCGTCAGTCGTGGGGATGGAATGACGAAATTTCGCATTTTCATACTGAGAGCGAAGAGTTTTTGATCGTCCTGAAGGGGCGTATTGACCTGCTGATCGATCAGTCGATTGTCTCTGTTCCGGCAGGTCAACTGCTGGGAATGCGAGCCGGGGTCCCTCATAAAATCCTGCATGTGGATGCCCCCGTCGAATGCCTGTCTATCCGCATCCCGGGCGGCGGCAAAGATATCGTGTTCTCCAGCCGGCTGGCAAACCAACCGCCGGATGTGGATGCCGATCGCCAAATCATCCAGCTTGACTTGTGCACCGTCATGCACAACTATCCGCTGGGCGCCCTGCTGCCAAGAGCCCATCCAAACTATACCAACAGCCTGGATCTCACCTGTGTCTGGGGGGCGGATCCCATGCAGGAGTGGTCCTCCGAGCCTTCCCATTCGCACAGTTTCCGCGAGGAATATTATTTTTTACTGCGCGGGCAGATGGATTTTGAGATCGATGGCCAGCAGTTGCGCCTGCGAGCGAACCAAATATTGGGAGTTCACCCGCCGCAATATCACCATATCACCGGCGGACAGGGCCCGGTGGATGTGCTGATCGTACGGGTGCCGGGTGGGCGTGACGATAAACGAGTAGAAGAAACGGAATAAAGAAAAGAAAAAGAAATCTCCCTCGCAGACACCGGCAGGTCGTGTGCGAGGGAGATTGTTTTTAAAGCATGCTGCCGGACCAATTATTAGATGAAGGTGGACCGGCAGCGGGATAAAAGGAGAAGAGGCAACAAGCCTCGGAGATTACGAGACCTTTTCAGCGATCACGAACAGGCGCCCCCAACTGCTGCTGCCTTCGTTTGCGATGCAGGTTTGAAACACCAGCATGCCACTGTTTGAATACACCTCATAAAATACATCCGTGGACGAGTAACTGATATTGGTATCCAGGTCAACAAAATCGGAGTAAGCCGAATTAGGCTGTAAGGCCTGAAACCGGCGGATACCGCTAATCACATAATGATCGGTAGAGCCGTCACCGTAGACCACGTACACATCCTGATCCACAGACAGATTGAAGAAGGAAACACCAGCCAGGAAGTTATGCGCCAGGATACCCACGGTGCCAAACTGCGAGGCGGTGGAAAACTGCGTCACCACGTTGTCTTCGGTTGAAACAAAACCGGCTGAACCGGAAGGCTGCTGCACCACCGGATACGCCAGCACATCATCCACAAATACACCGGTCACCTGGGTAGCATACCCGCTGCTCAGGCCGGATGCAAACTGCATCAATTCGGCGGCTGCCAGATCAGCCATCTGATCAGCGGTGGGTTCAGCAATGTTTAAATCCAGCGGTTGAACTCTTTGAGCCGGAGTGTAATCACTGCGATTGATGAGATTTGCCCAGGTTCCTCCATTTCCATGGTCGGAAGGAGAAATGGGCTGGTTGTAACTTGCAGCAGCAGGCTTAACATTAAGAGCCAGTAAAAATGCTGCCACTAAAAAGACTGATACTGTACGAACATTGGTTCGGGACAAGATGTACTCCATCAGGTCCCGGCTTGCACGGCGGTACGCCTTTCCCCGGAATAGCCCTGCGGGTTATCTCAGGGTCAAATGCTTTCGGATGGTGTTTGGGGGGTTAAAACAAAACATCCATCTTCGGCGGCCTGGCTGTCATCGCTGTCCTTCCAGGAGGGAGAACAACCTTAGATCCATGGCTTTGCGTCGCCGGTTTTCACCGGGTTTGCCTTTATCGGTATAGATGAAACTTATTTAAGGTACTACTACTTTCTCACGCCTAATATACCTTCTTCTTACCGGCCAGTCAAGCGCCCTGTCGTTTTGTAAGGTATTCGTAAGGAATCAACCTGTGCGCCCCTCATGGAAAGCGCAGCTTACATTAAATAGGGTTAATTGTCACTTCCTCGCAGGCCAGGTGTCCCTCTTCGATGACCAGCGCGGTCCCTCCGCATTCCAACTCATCCTGCGGATCCGCAAAATCGATCACTTTCTTACCGTCGATCCAGCCTGTCAACCGATTGTCCTGTGCCTGAAGGGAGATTTGATAATCCGTTTCGGCTTGCCAGTCAAACGGAATTTCAACCAGCACCTGTTCTTCATCCCTCACCTTCACCAGCCGAGCAGAACGGTGTGCGGTGAGCAGCAGAGCGTAATACCGACGCATGCCCTGCACCCGTACCGCCACCCCGCCGGTTTTCATCAGCGCGGAACGAATGGACACGCTGACCCGGTAATTCCGCCAGCCGCGTGAGCCCTGCATCAGCAGGCCCCTGCCCTGGTTCTGTGAGAGCCGATAGGCCTCCGGGAAGAAGGTGTTCCAATCGCTCACGCCATTCACCCAGGCGCGACGCCACATGGCCTGCTGACCAGCAGCAGGATTGGCGCCAGCCGGGATGCCCAGCCGCACATCCGGTTCGCCGGTCCAGTCCATCCAGTCGAGATAGACAGCGCCGCCTTCTGCGCCAGAATCCAGCAGAATGCCGGCTGCCACCAGCGGCTGGCCGTGCATATCCGGTACCTGCCAGGATAGGGTTTGATAAACGCCGGGTACCAGTTCACACACCGGACCGGCCATCTCTTCGAGCTGATCCTGACCGTTATAGTACCTGACCCCCAGCCGCGCCCGGCAGATCTGTTCAGATGAAATACCGGCTTGCAAGGTCTGACCGGCGTACAGACCGGGCGATGCCAGAAATGCGTACCAGGAGATCTCGCGTTCATCCGGCAGGATGAAAACCGGAGTCAATAAGGATACCTGGCTGCCTTTCCAGCGTACCGCCAGAGAACGGCTGCCGGAGCGGCTATGCCCCTCAACATTTTGAAGATGAGCGTATTCGCCGGCGGGTGTCTCTGCCCTGAACCCCTGCACCGAGCCGGGCGCCTCAAAGTGAAAGCGGGCGCCGGCTTTTGGCTGCCAGAGCGGCAGACCGCGCACAGCCCGGGATGTGTTGACGACCTCACCGGCGCAGCGCAGAGCGTCGGTGACCGCCTCACCGCCTTCCGCCGAAACGAGAAACAGCCGGTCAGCCAGTGGCCCCAACCAGTCCGGGCCGCCGGTAAAGGCAGTCAGCCCGCCGCGGATGCCCAGCAGGCAGCCCAGGTTGCCGGCGTTGCAGTCGGTATCCCAGCCGGCGGTGTTCACCACCCGCATAGAGCGGTGAAAATCACCCTGCCCGTACAGCAAACCCAGCAGGATGACGGCATGGTTTGGGACCATGTGGCAGACACCTTTGTAGCGATCATACCCGTACATCTGGGCGATCTTTGCGCGCGTGCGGTGCCAATCCGGTTCACCGGCATACCAGCCGCGCACATCCTGGATCATGCGGTACAGGATGGAATCACGCGGGATCAAGGCCAGGCCAGTATCAATTATGGTTTCAATGTCCTGCTCTACGAAAGCCTGGGCTTCCATGGCTGCCAGCATCTGAGCCCCATACACCGCTTCGCCGTCATGGCTCACACTGGCGGCACGGCCAGCCCAATCCACGGCGCGCTCCGGGTCACCAGGCCACAGCATGGCCCACCCATCGATAAATATTTGCGCCCCGATTTGTTCGGAAATGATTTTACCGTTCAGGGTAGCCGAGCCGCTGTCCGGCGCTTTGATGCCGTCTTTCAGCCGCAAATAGGCGGTGTGCTCGGTAGAACAGCCCAAACCGCCCCACCACAGGATGGTCTTCGGTTCGATCAACTGGTTCAGCCAGGTATCCCCAATCTGTGCGGGGGTGAGATGAGCATCATAGCCATGTTCGCGCAGCGCCCGCAGAAAGACAAAAGTGCCTGCCAGGTCATCATCGGTCACCACCAGCGGCGGATTTCCCGGTACGAGGTGGTTGATATACCCATCGACATCGCCCACCTCGGCCATGATGCGTTCGTACGTCCAGCCTTCCACTGGGCGGCCCAGATAAACCCCCACCATTTTGCCCAATACACCGGCGTAGACGCGCTCCAGATAATCAGCAGGCAGGTCTTTCATCACCGGCTCAATCAATTCTGATGCCACAGCATTTGCAGAAAACGGATATTCTCAAGATCCTGATGAGATCCTCCCCCCTCGTGGTGATTGTAGGGGTAAATACGGATGTCTTTGGGACCGGCGTAATGGTTGTAAGCAGCCATCACGGTGGATGGCGGGCAGGTGGCATCCATCAGACCCATCGAAAACAGCGCCGGAGCTTTAGCCCGTACGGCAAAGTTCATCCCATCAAAATAGGAAAGGGTGTGAAAAACGGTTTCCACCTGGTCACGGTGCATGCGTAAAAAGCGCGGGATCTCCTGATACGGCATCTCATCGGTGATCTCGGTGGCGTGCCGGATATTGCACAGATACGGCACCTCGGGCATGACAGCTTTCACTTCCGGCGCCAGACCGCTCACAATCAGGGCCAGTGCACCGCCCTGGCTGCGGCCGTTCACCGCAATGCGCTCCGCGTTCACAGCGGGGTGACTGCAGGCTGCCTCAATCGCCCGGACCGCGTCTGTATACAACCGGCGGTAGTAATACGTTTCGGGATGGAAAACCCCGCGCGTCATAAAGCCAGGAAACTGCGGCGAAGACCCGACCGGTTCCACATCGGGGGTATCCCCGTGCAGCCATTCACTGCCCTGGCCGCGTGTATCCATCACAAATGAGGCGTATCCCGCGCTGCTCCACAACAGCCAGTCCACCGGAAATCCCCTGCCTCCCCCGTAACCGATATACTGCACCACGCAGGCAAGTTTTCCGCTGCGCTGGCGTGGCAGTATCAACCAGCCCTTGATCGGCTGTCCGGCGTACCCGTTGAACGTAACATCAAAGGTTTCATGCAGCGCCAGACCATAATCCACCGGTTGAAATACCGCATCCAGCGGAAAACGGCGGGCTTCCTGCAGGGTACTTTGCCAGAAAGCGTCAAAATTCGGCGGTTCAGGCCGCTCGGGCAGATAGACTTTCAGTTCTTCAAGGGGGATATCGATGTACATTCGGGCTCCTGTTCTGTTTTTCCAGATACGTTACCAGATTCTGGATCACCAGATTCTGGATCACCAGATTCTGGATCACCAGATTCTGGATCACCAGATTCTGGTGACCACATATGCCAGCAGGATAATCAAAACAATCACGGCGGCGGTGATGATCACCTGTCGCAACGGCCTGGCATTTGCGCTGCCTGCAGGGATGGATGTCTGCAGGGTTTCCGGGGCTGTGAGAGGCGATGGTTCTTCTTCCGGCCGGGTTTCTCCGGTCAGGTTTTCAGGAGGATTCTCAGGTTCAGCCTCGGGCTTGCTTTCCGGGTGGATTTCGTCATCCACATCCCAGCGCCTCTCGGCCTGCTGTTCCTCGGCAGTCTCCGCCACTTGAAGCGTTTCGATCTCCTGCGGAGGCTGTTCTTCGTCGTTTTCAACAGGCCCCACCTCTGCGGATGTCACTTCTGTTTCCGGGGAATCCTCAACCTCTGAACCGGTGATTTCCGGTTCATCCGTGTGCTGGGCAGCCCGGGCAGCCTCAGCGGCCGCGGCATTATTCATCTTTTCCAATTGCAGTTCCAGGGCCTGCATCAAATGGTCGCTGTCAGGGTGCCGGCGCAAACCGTACTGCAAAATCGCCAGTCTGGCTTCATCGGCGGTATAGCTGTCGGCCAGCCATAACCATACCTGATCGTCGTCATTTTTTTGCTCAACAATGCGCTGCAAGAGCCGGCGAGCTTCAGGCCAGTTGCCTCTCAACGCCAGATCCACCGCCTGTTGAAATGTACTTTTATCGTTCGCCATGCTGTATTCCTCCATACATCAAAAAGAAGGTGGCCGGGGCAGGGCTCACCATGGCACAATTCCCATCCTGTACAGTGCATAATTCACGCCCGTTCCAGTGGAAGAACGAATTTCTTATCCCTTTCTCAGACAGGATAGCCCGAATTCACAAGACCGCACGGTTGTACCGGCATTTGTTCATTGCTATTGTCATACAATATATGATAAAATCTACATAAATCTCTTACAGGCTGGAAACAAGAATGGTTTTGATTGCGGATCGTCACTTGCTATTTGTTTTACAAGAGTCTCCCGTGGTCAGGCATGGGGGCCTTATTAAACTCGTCTTTTCTTCAAAGCTGTGAATTTCCTGAACAGACCCTTTCATTGGGTTTGTTTTTTATAGCCCAGGCCAATCTATCTGCCGGGCAAAGACCAATATCTGGAAGTAACCCCTGCAATGTACAGGGTGTTATTACTTACAAATAGTAGCGTGTATCGATACACCGGGAAGGAGGCAGGAAGAAAGAGATAGATACAAACGGCAAGTGAGTTGGCAGATTTCATCGATCTTATTTTTTCAAAAAATTAACAAGGAGAATGAATATGGCATCTGAAGCAAAAGTCGTTGCCAAGAAACGAGCCAAGAGAATTCCGCTGACCTACGTGGTCGCACTTGTCCCTGTCGCGGCAGCCTTAAATATTGTTGGCGGATACATCAACACCGTTCTGAAACTGCCCATCTTTCTGGACATGATCGGTACCGCTGTGGTAGCGATTGTGTTAGGCCCCTGGTGGGGTGCTTTGGTCGGCGCTATCACCAACATTGTCAGCTCATTCATCAGCGGACCTATCAATCTCCCATTTGCAGCCTGTAACGTGATTGGCGCTCTGGTCTGGGGTTATGCTCACCAGTGGGGCTGGATGCGCAAACAGTGGAGCTTCTTCCTGGTCAACATGCTGGTTGCTCTTTTTGTTACCATCACTGCCGTACCGATCTACGTGTTTGTATTCGGCGGCGCCACCGGTCACTTTGCTGACATGATGACAGCCGCGTTCGTAGGCATGGGCGACCAGTTGATTACCGCTGTTTTCAAATCAAACATCCTGGTTTCGCTTGCCGATAAGATCATTGCCGGTTATGTTGCCCTCGCCATCATCGAAGCACTGCCCGCCAATCTGACCGAAAACCTCAAGCTCCCCAAGGCCCAGGGCTTGAACAAGATTATCATCCCGCTGATTGGTGTGCTGATCGGTGTTGCGATCGTCATCATCTACACATTTGTGGCTGCATAGCATAACCAGATAAGGAGAATATAACATGGCGAAAAAACCTGCAACTGTTGGATCAAAGGAAGGGTTGGGAGCCGGCATCGTTGGCCTTGGTTTGCTGCTTCTGCTGCTCCCCAGCTTCTCCCAGCAAATCGCAGATCTTGATTTCATCTCAAGCGATGCTTTTGCCATCCTTTTGGGTGCAGTATATGTTCTCTCCATCTTCGTGATTCTGGCTGGCATCGCAGTGATCATGGCCAAATTCAAAGACGAAGAGGAAGAATAATCAATTCAGAACAACCGATCGGCTGATTAGCCTTGTCAGATCAAACATACAGCTTTTCGGGGTAATCCAGAATGAATGGCGAGAGTTGATTGTTTGGCTCTCGCCATTTTTGAGGTATTCAAATGGATGCAAAACAACCTGTCATCGAGTTCAAGAATGTGAGCTTCACCTATGCCGGTGAGGGCAACCTGCCAGCGCTGAAAGATATCAATCTCTCCATTTATGAGGGAGAGTATGTAGCCCTGCTGGGTTTGAATGGAGCCGGGAAGACCACTTTGCAGTTATGCATCAACGGCGTGATCCCCAACATGATCTCCGGAGATTTTGAGGGGGAGGTCTTCATCAACGGGCTGGATACCTATGATACCCCGGTGCGTGAAATGGCCAAACATGTTGGAATGGTGTTTGACAACCCTGAATTTCAGCTCAGCCAGATGTCGGTGGCCGAGGAAATCGCGCTTGGGCTTGAAAACCTGGGTGTGTCGTACCCGGATATGCTGGCCCGTATCAAAGAGGTACTCGGCATTGTGGGATTGAGCGGGCTTGAAGAACGCTCTCCTTTTGGCCTGTCGGGCGGGCAGCAGCAGCGGCTTTCCATCGCATCCGCGCTGGCCATGCACCCCGGTATTTTGGTGATGGATGAGCCCACCTCCAATGTGGACCCCATCGGCAAGGAAGAGATCTTTGCGGTGGCCGCAAAGCTGAACAAGGAACGCAATATGACCGTGATTATGGCAGAGCATGAGGTTGAGGTGATGGCTGCCTATGCGGATCGTGTGATCGTGATGAACAAAGGCGAAATTGTTCTCAACGGTACTCCCCAGGAAGTTTTTAGCAAGGTCGATACAATTAAGGAACTCGGATTACGAACTCCACAGGTGACTGAATATGCCAACCGTCTGGAAAAAGCAGGTCTCATCCAGATGAACGGCATGTATCCCGTAACCGTAGACCAGGCTGAAACTGCGTTCAAAGAATTGTTCAAATAAGCGAGGAACCCATGGCAGATTCAGTTATTCGCTGTGAAAACCTGTGGCATACCTATCCGACGAACAATGTCGTTGCGGTACGCAATGTGAATCTTGAAATCAAACCCCAGGAGATCATTGGGGTCATCGGTCAGAATGGGTCAGGCAAGACCACCCTGGTCAAGCACTTTAATGGTTTGTTGAAACCCACCCAGGGGAAAGTATTTATCAAAGAGAAAGACACTGCTCCGCTGCGCATTCAGGAACTGGCCGCCGATGTGGGATATGTGTATCAAAATCCCAACCACCAGTTGTTTGCCCGCACCGTGAGCGCCGAGCTTGAGTTCGGCCCACGCAACCTGGGATTATCTGAAGAAGAGATTGCTGAACGGCGAGAGCAGGCAATTGAGTTTTTCAAACTTCAACCTTACCGTGATCTTCACCCTTATCGGATTGGTTTTCCGCTGCGCAAGCTGGTTGGCATGGCGTCCATCTTCACCATGCGGCCGGCCGTATTCATCCTGGATGAGCCCACCACCGGCCAGGATAACATTACCACTCGAACAGTGTATAAGCTGATTGAGCGGCTGCGCGATACCGGCGCCACCGTGATCTGCGTGGCGCATGATATGATCCTGCTCGCCGAAGTGGTGGAACGTATGCTGGTCATGCGCAACTCCGAGCTGATCGCCGATGCCAGCCCCCGCCAGGTATTCTCAGATTATGAGCTCATGCACAGCACGCATCTGACACCTCCCCAGATCACCGAATTTTCGGTCCGTGTCCGCCCTGACAGGGCCAATCTGCAAGATGTCAAACTGAGTATCGACGAAATGACGGCGTTCACTGAATCTGCCGTCAAAGCCAACCGAGGAGGTGCATAATGCAAGGTGTTGCCATTCCCATCACCATGGTGGCCGGTGATTCCATCATCCACCGCATCAACCCGCTACCTAAGCTGGCCTGGGCTGTGGGCGTTCTGGCCATCTCCTTTGCCACCCGCAACCCCGCCATCCTGGGTGCATATTTCATCATCGGCGTCATCCTTATTTTGATTGCCGGCATTGGCAAAGCATATATGCGCGTGGCTCTGATCCTGTTCCCCATCAGCCTCACACTCATTGTGATGCAGAGTATCGCGCCGGCATTTCCGCGCCCGTGGACGCCTATCGTGCCCATCGGTCCCTTCACCATTTACCAGGAGGGTATCTACAGCGGCATCACCATGGTTCTGCGCATCATGTCGATGACCACCTTCGCGCTGGTTTTCATCATGACCTCGCACCCCAGCGATATTTTTACTTCGCTGCAAAAAATTGGCATGCCATACGTGCTCAATTTCATTCTCACCATGACGCTCCAGCTCATCCCCATCCTGCAGAATGAGTTCGCAGTGGTGTTGAATGCCCAAAAATCGCGCGGAATGAAGGGTACCGGTTTCTCGGCCATCCTGCCCAGTATGGTACCGGTATTTGTCGGCGCCATCGAGCGGGTGCAACAGCTTTCCATTTCCCTTGAATCACGCGCATTTGGCTCAAAAGGCAACAAGACCAGTTTCCGGCAGGTGACCATGAACGTCCGTGATTATCTGGTCATGGTGGTTGCTTTTCTCAGCTCAGCAGCGGTGATTTACTGGATTGTGGTGGATAAAAGCCTGGATTGGAGCAAAACCTTCACCCTGGGACCCACCTGGTCCATCGTTGTTTTTGCCGGCGCGGCGCTTGGCTTTGTCCTGTTCGTTTTCTTTGCCATCCGAACCGTCTTGAAAGCCTGATTTTTGCTGATAAGGAATTGTATATGTCTCTTCACACAGAAGTCATGCACCATATTGATATGAAGATGGGGGATGTTGGCCGTTATGTATTTTTGCCGGGTGATCCCGGACGCTGTGAAAAAATTGCCAGCTTTTTTGATAACCCGCAGCTCATTGCATATAAGCGCGAATACAAAACCTATACAGGTACCCTACTTGGCGAGAAAGTATCCGTCACCTCCACCGGCATCGGCGGTCCTTCGACAGCCATTGCTGTGGAAGAACTGCGCATGCTCGGCGCGGATACCTTCATTCGTTTAGGCACCTCGGGTGGGATGCAGCCGTTCCTGCAAACCAGTGATCTGGCCATTCTCACCGGCGCCATCCGAGATGAAGGCACCACTCTGCATTACATGCCCCCCGAATTTCCGGCGGTGGCAAACATCGATGTGGTGAACGCGCTACGCGAGGCCGCCGACCGGTTGGGCTACACCCACTACGAGGGGATTGGCCAATCCAAGGACTCGTTCTACGGCCAGCACCAACCCGAACGCATGCCGGTCGCCAACCGTCTGCTCGATCGCTGGAAAGCCTGGATCGCGGGAGGCTGCCTGTGCTCCGAGATGGAAGCATCCACCTTATTTGTGGTCTCCAGCATTTTGAAGGCACGCGCCGGTGGCGTGATGATGGTCTACAAACACGATGATCCGGATGAAAACCGCCGCAAAGCCGCTGATGAACTGACCAGCCTGATCCGGACCGGCATCGAAGCCGTTAAAATCCTGATCGAAAAGGACCGCAAGTAAGCGCTGGCTGACGTTCCATCAGAAACCTGTCTTTCACACTGCCCAATTCTGTTTGATGAGACGACAGGGTTGGGCAGTCGATTTATAAAGAAGAAGCAGCCTCCGCGGGGGCAGATGTGCCAGAAGAGGCCAATATTGAGTAGAATCCGTAGCGTACAGAGTTTACCGGATTGAAACAGAAAGGATGAAGAACCATGATTGAATCGGAAAGAATGCATAACATCCAGAAGATGCACCATATTGATATGGAACCCGGTGATGTGGGCCGGTATGTTTTGCTGCCCGGCGATCCGGGCCGCTGCGAACTGATCGCCAGTCACTTTGAGAACCCGCGCCTGATTGCGAACAAGCGTGAATACAAAACCTATACCGGTACTTTACTGGGCGAGAAAGTATCCGTCACTTCCACCGGCATCGGCGGACCCTCTACGGCCATCGCCGTGGAAGAACTGTCCATGCTTGGCGCTGACACCTTCATCCGCGTGGGCACCTCTGGCGGTATGCAGCCGTATCTGGTGCCTGGTGACCTGGCTATCGTGACGGGCGCCATCCGCGACGAAGGCACCACCCTGCACTATATGCCGGTGGAGTTCCCGGCTGTGGCCAACATTGAAGTCACACTGGCTCTGCGCCAGGCTGCCCAGAAGCTGAACAAACCCCACCACCTCGGCATCAGCCAATCCAAGGATTCTTTCTATGGTCAGCACATGCCCGAACGCATGCCGGTGGCCAATCACCTGCTGGATCGCTGGAAAGCCTGGAAGATGGGCGGCACCATCTGCTCCGAAATGGAAGCAGCCACCCTGTATATCGTCTCAAGCTATCTGCGTCGACGCGCAGGCGGTATCATGCTGATTATGGCCAATCAGGAAAGTGAAGACCGTACCGTGGTGTATGATCTCACTGATCTGCTGGATGTGGCAACCGAAGCACTGAAGGTCTTGATTGAGCAGGATCGAAAAAAGGAATAAAGCATGGCTCTTCACACCGATGTACAGCATCATATCCAGTTGAAACGCGGCGATGTCGGCCGCTACGTACTGCTGCCCGGCGACCCGGGGCGCTGTCAACTGATCGCCGGTTACTTTGACAATCCCCATCAGGTTGCGTACAACCGCGAGTACAACACGTATACCGGTACCTTGCTGGGCGAGAAGGTCTCGGTCACCTCAACAGGCATCGGCTGCCCATCCACTGCCATTGCCGTGGAAGAGCTGGTAGCAGTCGGCGCGGACACATTCATCCGCGTGGGCACCTCCGGCGGGATCCAACCCGGTACCCAGGTGGGAGATATTGCCGTGGTCAGCGGGGCCATCCGTGATGAAGGCACCACCCTGCACTATATGCCGGCCGAGTTCCCGGCTGTGGCGCATGTCGATGTGGTGGAAGCGCTCATGCAGGGTGT
>DAISXR010000013.1:0-3941 GCA_036825755.1 Anaerolineaceae bacterium | reverse complement strand
CAACTCCCAGATATGGAAACGTTATGGATTGGTCCTCGGGCGGATTTCTCCGGGTTAGACAGCAAAAAGCGCTGTCTGCCCTTCGAAATGACACTTGAGGGGGTATTGTCGCCTGTGACATTTCACCTATTTATGTCATCTCGTAGTGAAGACGAAGTCTTCACGCAGAGATCCGCCCGAGAGTGTGCAATCACAACTCCCAGATATGGAAACGTTATGGATTGGTCCTCGGGCGGATTTCTCCGGGTCAGACAGCAGAAAGCGCTGTTTGCCCTTCGAAATGACACTTGAGGGGTATTGTCGCCTGTGAAAAGTCACCTGTTTTTGAAATCGCGCGTGGGGCACCCATTCACGCTTCCATCTCCGGATCCACCACCTCACACAAGAGGCCGGGGTATAATCTCCTCATCCCATGGAAAGCCATCCCATCCCTCCCCGCGACCGGCAAGGGGACCAAACCCTGTACACCCTCGGCAACCTGACCGTGGACGATATCGTCCTGTACGATCAACGGCAGATGCATCTGGCCAGCAGCGGCGGCGACGCGCTCTTTTCCGCCATCGGCGCGTGGATCTGGCACCGGCCGGCCGGGTTGATTGCCCGCGCCGGGCAGGCCTATCCCCAGGCGAATATCGATCTCATCCAGAATGCCGGCATTGCCTGCCGATTGCAGCGTGTGCCCTATCCGGATATCCGCAACTGGGCATTATACGAGCCGGACGGCAGCCGCCAGTTCCGCAACCACTGCGTCTCCGGTACCTACAAGCAGATGTCGATCCGCGGTGAGGAAATCCCGCCCGACTGCCTGGACGCGGCTGCCTTTCACATCGCCCCCATGCCGGTGGAGATTCAGCAAAGCGTGCTGCAGCGCTTGCGCAGCCGGTCCTGCCTGATCACCCTGGATACCTTCCCCCAGCACCTCACCGCCCCGCACCACACGCGGATTTTGCTGGATCTGCTGCCCGATCTGGATGCATTTTTGCCCAGCCGCGAGGAAGCGGCCATCCTGTATGGCTCACGGGATGAACAGGCTGCTGCCCGCGCGTTTGCCGGAGCCGGCGCAAAACTGGTCTGTATCAAACTGGGTGCGGAGGGCAGCCTGCTTTATCTACCGCAGACCGATCAATTCCGGCACGTCCCCGCCTGCCGGGTGGATGCGCTGGATCCCACCGGGGCCGGCGATTCGTTCTGCGGTGGTTTTCTGGCCGGGCTGCTGCATAGTGGGGATGCGCTCACCGCCACCTGTTATGGCACTGTATCAGCCTCATACGTGGTGGAAACGGTGGGGGCATTGTCGGTTCTGGAGATGGATTTAAGCGCACGCAGGGGTTTAAGCGCACGCTTCGAGCGACTCGAGCAGGTGCGAGAAGGAATCACAACGGCTTGATCATCCAACTGATGATTGGCTACTATGCGGGTCTTTGACCCCCAGGATCAACAACGCCAGACCCAGCCCGCCGAAGAGCAGCGAGACGATAAACACGGGGATATACCCGCCCGCCTCAATAATTACCCCGCCGATTAACGGCGCGGCCAGCAGCAGCGGCGCGGTGAGGGTGCGGGACATACCAATATACATGGGCCGCATGGGACCCTCTTCAAACTCCATCGGCAGGTTCATATCGGCGATTAAATTACCGGGGAACGCGATCCCGAAGAAGGCAAATGCCAGATACACCCCAGCCGGTTCCCGCCAGAAGATCAGAACTGCCAACGATACTCCCATCAGCAGGGAACTCATCACCAGGATGAGTTTTGAACCCAAACGGTCACGCAGCCAGCCCCACATCGGCATGGATGCGGTGGTGCCAGCAAGCAAAATGGTGGTGAAGACTGCCGCCGCGGAATCAGGCAGGTGAAAGGTACGCAGGGCATACAACGCCATAAACCCATTGGCCATCCCACCCAGGTAGCTGAGCCCACGGCTGACCAGATACCGCGAAAAATTAGCGTCGCGGGACAGTATGCCGCGGATGCGCTCGCAGATGTGCGACCAGTAGCGGGGATCACCGCTCTGCCGGGCGGGAACGGGAAGTCCGTCAGTCTCTTTGGTGAGCGCAAAAAACACCAGCGACAGGCTCAACCCAATGAAAGCCAGCAGAAAAATCAACGAGTAATTGCGCGGATACGGCATGCGCGCCAGAATCACCCCGGTAATGGATGCCGCCGCCAGCCCAAACAGCTTCCCGCCGAAGTGTGATACCCCAAAGAAACGCCCGCGCAGCCATCCGGGGATCACTTTGGCGATAAAGTCCTGCCAGGCCAGCCCGGCAAAACCGCCCGTCAACGCCTTCCAACTCAGCAGGAACAAAAACACCCCAATGCCCAAGCCTTCCCGCTGTTGAGACAACCATCCGGCCAGCAGCGCAATCAACAAATACGGCAGTCGTTCGATCACCCCCGCGATCAGCACCACCGGTTTACGCCGCGGCAAGCGTTCCAGCACCGGCGCGAAGAACATCTGCGGCAGATACCAGCCGGCATCCACTATGGCCGGTACCAGCCCAATCAGTACCGGCGAGTTGGTAAGGGTGGCGGCAAAAACCGGCAAAATGGTCTGATAGGCGGCGAAGGAATCGCCAAAGTAGAGGGTAAGCTGGTGCAGCGTGTTGAACAGAAAATTACGCCTGAGATGTTGGGTTTGGCTGACCCCGGCAGATGGAGTGTTCACCGAATCGGCCGGAGACAGGAATCGCTCCAGAATGCTGATTTTGGCCATGATGGATGTCTTTTCCTTTATAATTTGAACGGTCAAACAGCGTATAAAAATTGATTATAGGTACAAACACCCCGGTCAGCAAGATGATCTATCTGTTGAAAACTGACTGTCCGGTGTCAGACACCTGTCCGCATGACAAGGAGGAGATTATGGACAAAACCCAAACCTGGACCGAATTTTATCTGGACGAGCGCAACAGCGCCATGCTGTATCAAACCCTGGCCGAGTTGGAAAAAGATGAACGCCTGTCAGGGGTGTATACCCGCATGGCTGATACCGAGCTGAAACATGCCCGCAACTGGGTGGAGAAACTGGCTGCCCAGGGCAAGCCGGAACCGGTCTTCAAGCCCACCTGGCGTACCCGCACGCTCATCCGGCTGGGAAAACGTTTTGGTCCGACCATGATCCTCTCTGCCATGGAAAACATGGAGCGCACCGGTTCAAACGGCTATGCGAAAGAACCTGGCGCGGGGACCATGGCTCGCCAGGAGCAGTTCCACGGTCTGCTGTTGGGCACCCTCTCGCGCACAGTACGCGGTGGTATGCAGGGAGATGCCCTGGCTCAAATGGAAGGCCGCCATCGCGGAGCGGGCGGTAACGCCTTGCGCGCGGCTGTGCTGGGCGCCAATGACGGTCTGGTCTCCAATTTGAGCCTGGTGATGGGCGTGGCTGGCGCCACCCTCGACAGCAAAACCGTGTTGATCACCGGGCTGGCCGGTTTGCTGGCCGGAGCCATCTCCATGGCACTGGGCGAGTGGCTCTCGGTGCAGAGCTCGCGCGAACTGTATGCCAAACAGATCGAGGTGGAGAGCAAAGAGATCGAAGACGCCCCCGAAGAAGAGGCTGAAGAGCTGGCTCTTATCTACGAAGCCCGCGGGTTCACCCATGAAGAATCGCTGGCCATGGCCAACCGCATCCTCTCGGACCCCAACAGCGCGGTGGAAACGCTGGTGCGCGAAGAGCTGGGCATCGACCCCAAAGAGCTGGGCGGCTCGGCCTGGGAAGCGGCGCTGACCTCGTTTGTACTGTTCAGCCTGGGCGCCATCCTGCCGGTCATCGCCTTTTTCTTCCTCGATGGTATGACCGCGGTGCTGGTCAGCATCCTGTTCGGCGTCGCCGGACTGTTTTTGCTGGGTGCGGCCATCACCCTGTTTACCGGGCGCTCCATTTTGTATTCCGGCATGCGCATGGTGATCTTTGGGCTGCTGGCAGCCGCCATCAC
>DAISXR010000012.1:37065-56883 GCA_036825755.1 Anaerolineaceae bacterium | reverse complement strand
CACCGCCGAGCATAAAGGCAAGGTGGAAAAACAGGATGTCATCATGGTACGCCCGTTCACCAAACCGGATGATGTTCACGGCATGCTGGCAGCCAAAGGCATTCTCACCAGTGAAGGCGGCGCCACATCACATGCCGCTGTGGTTGCCCGTCAGTTTGGTGTGCCCTGCATCGTGGGCGCTTCTGCCGCAAAGATCGACCTGGAAACCCGCAGTATGGTCGCCAACGGCATCACCGTCAAGGAAAGTGAATGGATTTCGGTCGATGGCACCACCGGCGAAGCTTTTGTCGGCAAGATGCCTATGACCGCCCCCTCGCTGGATGAACAGGTGGATCTGCTCACCTTGCTGAAATGGGCCGATGAAATCTGCGCAACACCGGGTGTCCGCAAGTCACCTGAAGGCTGGCCGACTACCGGTCTGCAGGTTTGGGCAAATGCCGATTATCCCGCGGATGCTCGCCGCGCCCGCAGCTTTGGTGCAGTGGGTATTGGCTTATGCCGCACCGAGCATATGTTCTTTGAGACCTCACGTCTGCCCATCGTACAGCGCATGATTCTGGCAAAGACATCCGAAGAGCGAACCAAAGCTCTGAATGAACTGCTGCCCTTCCAGCGTTCCGACTTCGACGGTCTGTTTGAGGCCATGGACGGCTACCCGGTCATTATCCGCCTGATCGATCCCCCGCTGCATGAGTTCCTGCCCTCCGAGCGTGAGCTCCTGGAAGAGGTGATCACCATGCGCGTCAAGGGCCAGACCAACGGCCTGAAGGCAAAAGAAGAGATGCTGGGGAATGTAGAAGCGCTGCACGAGAGCAACCCCATGATGGGTCTGCGCGGTGTGCGTCTCAGCATTGTCATGCCTGAAATCGTCGAAATGCAGGTGCGTGCCATCTTCGAAGCCGCTGCCGATTGCACGCTGCGCGGCATCAAAGCCAAACCTGAGGTGATGATCCCGCTCACCGGTCATATCAATGAGCTTAAGGTCATCCAGCCCCGCCTGATCGACATTGCCAAACAGGTGATGTCCGAAAAGAAAGTCAAATTTGACTACAAATTTGGCACCATGATCGAAATCCCGCGTGCCGCCCTGACCGCCAATGAGATCGCCTCGGTAGCCGAGTTCTTCTCATTCGGCACCAACGACCTCACCCAGATGACCTTTGGGTATAGCCGTGACGATGCCGAGCGCAACTTCCTGGTGAAGTACGTGGAAGACAAGATCCTGCCGAAAAACCCCTTCCAGACGATCGACCGCGAAGGTGTTGGCCGCATCATGGACATTGCCGTCAAAGACGGCCGCGCCCAGCGCACCAACCTCGAGGTGGGTATCTGCGGTGAACACGGCGGTGATCCTTCATCGATCGAGTTCTGCCACATGATTGGTAACAACTACGTATCCTGCTCGCCGTTCCGTGTACCGGTGGCCCGTCTGGCAGCAGCTCAGGCAGCCCTCAAATTCAACGGCAAGTAAGAGCAATCGCTTAATCACCAGCCCGGACAGGAAATCTGTCCGGGCTTTTTTTTATCTTTTTAATAACCGGTCAGGTACAATCAAAATATGAAAATATTTCTTGTCAGTGTATTTGTGAACGACCAGGAAAAAGCTCTTCGATTTTATACCGAGAAACTGGGGTTCGTCAAAAAGCAGGATTTGCCGGTAGGTGACTACCGCTGGCTGACTGTGGTTCAGGCGGAGGGCCACAAGGACGTGGAACTGGTACTGGAGCCCAACGACAATCAGGCGGCCCGCTCTTATCAGGATGAGATGCATTCACAGGGTATCCCCCTTGCAACCTTTGCGGTGGAAGACCTGGACGCGGAGTTCGATCGATTGAAGGGGCTGGGAGTGAAATTCCCCATGAAACCCACTCAATCCGGCGATATTCGAATCGCGGTACTGGATGATACGGTCGGAAACCTGATTCAACTGGTAGAGAAACCCTGACTTCCGGGCCTGTCCGCTATTTGGCGTATAAATCCTCGTAAATGTGCACCGATTCCGAGATCAGCATGATGTAATCGCGCGTCTCGGAAAATCGCACCAGTTCGAGGAACAGATCCGGGTCCTCCTCTGCCAGTGATGCCCAGTTATCGGCATTGGAGGGGCCGGCGTTGTAAGCGGCCAGTGAGATGTACAGATTATCGGTGCCAAAATGAACCGTCTGGCGCTGGAAGTACCAGGCGCCCAATTTCAGGTTCACTATGGGGCGATACAGATCAGTTTCCTGATACCCTGACGGCCATTTGAGATAGTTCACCATTTCCTGGGCTGTGGCAGGCACCATTTGCAGCAACCCATGCGCTCCGGCTGATGAACCGGCATAAAACTCGAAGAAACTTTCCTGGCGTACCATGCTTAAGAGCAGCAGCGGATCCGTTTCGGTTTCATCAGCCAGAGGCAGGATCAGATCTTTGAAATACACACCAAAGCGAATATGGTTGAAATATGCCGGCGCGAGCAACGTGGATTCATCTTCAAAATGAGCCAGATCCAAAATCTGACGACTGAGCAGAATGGCATGCCGGTAGAATCCCTTTTTGAGCATCTCATTGAGCAATCGGTAGCAACTCACGGGATTCTGCTCAATTTCAAGACGCGCGCTTTCGAACTCAGCGCCGGCTTCTTTGAATAGGCCGAGTTCGTAGAACGCGTTTCCGCGCCGTATATGGATATTATCAGCCAGCGTGGATAAAGAACTCAGATCCGTTTCCGCAGGGATTTCAAAGTTGGTTCTCAACCAGTTTTCAGCAAACTCGCGTTCCGCCTCAAGGTCATAGGTCAGGTCATAACTTTCCGCATCCACCTGAAGCGGATATTTTCCGTCGATCAGTTCCTGGGCACGCTCGCTGTAATAGCCGGTGGGATCAATGGATGCGGCTGTTTGCCAGGCGTTCACTGCTGCTACATCGTCACCCATCTTCTTGTGGATTTTACCCACCCACAAATGCGCTCCCGCCAATGTTTCGGCATCCGGTTCCAGCAGGATGAGCCGCTGAAAGGTGGTCAATGCTCTCTGATAATCCGCCAGCCGATAAAAACTGACCCCTGCCAGAAACAAACCACGAAAACTCAAATCATCGGCAGGATATTCAACAATCAAACGTTCCCATGTCTGCGCAGCCAGTTCAAGGCGCATGTTCATTTCATACAACCTGGCTGCCCAATACAGGTATTGAGGTGCTTCCGGTGCTGTGGGCGCCTGCGCAACAAAAGCCAGGTAAGTCAGCGCCCCCTCATCGAAACGGCCCTGCTGAGCCCACAGGGTATATGCCTTCTCATCCCAGGCTTCTTCCCAATATTCATCGCCGGGATGTTCATCGATGACATGCTGCCATTGTTCCAGCGCGCCTTCGATATCTTCCATGACGATCAGGCTGAAGGCCAAAAAGTGATGCGCGGTGCCGGTGTGTTCCAGGTTATTTTGAATCTCATTTTGAAAGGACTGGATCGCCTCACCGTAGTCACCCATGTAATAGTAGACAAGACCGGCCTGCAATGGGTCGACCGGCTGGTTGGCCAGAATGAGGGCCTCCATCCCTGAATAGGTATCGTAAACGGCAGGATATTTTTCCAGCGAATCCTGAAAACGAGCGTATGCCTGTTCCGGTAAACCAATCGCCAGGTAAGCCTGCCCGGAAAGAAAGTTCATTTGGGCTTTGACGAAATCACTGTCTGATTGTTCACTGATCTGGCTGTATAACCTGAGCGCTTCCTCATACCGTCCGCTGTCCGCGGCAATGCGCGCCAGTTTGGTCTGAAGATCCACTGATGAACCGTCCTCAGTGTCCGCCAGGGCGGCTGAATAGGCTTCGGCTGCCTGTTCCGTTTCGCCTGCTTCCATATAGGCATCGCCGATCATGGTTTCAATGGTATCGTCGATGACACCCGGCTGCACTTTGAGATACTCTCCCCAGGCGTCCGCGGCATCCAGATAATCGCCCTGAGCGTAATGGGCTTTTCCCAGATAAAAATAGGCGCGCGCCACATGATACCCGGTTGGGTAGATGTCCAGAACCGATGTAAACGCCTCAACCGCCTCAGGGTATTGTTCAAGCAGGAAATCGGTATAACCAATTCCAGTCAGCGCGGCTGCTCTCTCTTCTGAGGTGGTTCCCTGAAGCAAGGCAGTTTTGTATTCCTGAAGTGCTGCCTCATAATCTCCATTGAAAAGGAGATCTTCCGCCTGGCTGATGCGCACCTCAGGGATGGGCGTGGGCGATGGCGTGGGTGACGGCAGCGGGGTCACCGTGGGTTGAAGTGTCTCGGTTGGAGCTGGCGGCGGTGTGTTGGTGGGCGAAAAGGAGAATGAGGTGATGTCACAGCCGGATAACAGCAAACCGAGCACAATAAGCAATGAAAAAATTCGTTTCTTCATCAGACAATATTTCCTTCAGGATCAAAACCAATGATATCATATTCGAAATCCGTCAAACATTCGGTCATGTCCGGCCTCGATTTACGAAACCCAAAATCCTTTTTGACAAAGTATCCTTAGCATGTTAAACTTTGATCGATACATCCTCTGCCCTCGTCACGAGGGCGTTTTTGAGCGTAAAGAATGAGAACTCTGCAATGGGATCACCAAAAACTTGAGCTGGTTATGATCGACCAGCGTCTGCTTCCGGGTGAATTTTCCCTGTTCATTTGTCGAAGCTGTCAGGACGTTGCTGGAGCCATCACTGGCATGGTTGTGCGTGGAGCCCCCGCTATCGGCGTGGCTGCCGCATACGGATTGGCGCTGGCTGCGCTGGGATCCAGATCTACCGATCTGGAAGCTTTGAAAGAAGAACTCCGCACCGCTTCCCGTCTACTGCGAAACACACGCCCTACCGCGGTGAATTTGGCCTGGGCGCTCAAGCACATGATGGAAGTATACGAAACCTTTTCAGGAAGCGCCGCTGATTTACGCTCAACGCTGGTGGATGAGGCCTCCCGCATGGCCGACGAGGATGTGGAGATCAACCGCCGTATGGCTGAATATGGCGCTGATTTAATCGATGACGGCGACACCATCATCCATCACTGCAATACAGGCGCTCTGGCAACCGTGGATTGGGGCACGGCTCTGGGCGTGATTCGCACAGCGCGGGAGCAGGGAAAACATGTTCATGTTCTGGTGGATGAAACCCGCCCGCGCCTTCAGGGCGCCCGTCTCACAGCCTGGGAGTTGCAGGAATATGGCATCCCTTATGAGATCATCACCGATAACATGGCGGGGTATTTTCTACGTTCAGGCCAGGTAAAAAAAGTGCTGTTCGGGGCCGACCGTATCACTGCCAACGGCGACGTCGCCAACAAAATCGGCACCTACATGCTTGCGCTGGCAGCCTTTGACAACCAGGTACCTGCCTATACGGTTGCACCATTTTCCACCATTGACCTTTCCCTCCCGTCTGGTGATCAGATCCCGATCGAGGAACGCGGTGAGGACGAAGTGTTGGATATCCAGTACCAGGGTCAGCAGGTGGCTCCGCAGGGTGCGCATGCCCGTAATCCGGCTTTTGATGTGACCCCCAACCGGTTGATCAAAGGCATCATCACCGAAAAAGGGATCATTTATCCGCCTTATGTACGCAACATTACCCTCACGATGCAGAAATAGTCAGGAGATTTTATGAAAATCGTTTGTACGGGCTCTATTGCTTATGACTACCTGATGACCTTTCCAGGTTATTTCAAGAACCAGATCTTACCGGACCAGCTCGATTCAATCAGCCTGTCATTCCTGGTCGATACAATGGTTCGGCAGCGCGGTGGTGTGGCCACCAACATCGCCTACACCCTGGCACTGCTGGGTGAAAAGCCTCTGGTCATGGCAACCGTCGGGCAGGATTTTGATGATTACCGCTGCTGGCTTGAGGCAAAAGGCGTGAACACCCGCCATATAAAAGTGGTGGAAGGCGAGTACACGGCCTCCTTCTTTGCGAATACCGATCTTTCCAATGCCCAGATCGCCAGCTTTTATACCGGCGCCATGGCCCACGCCTCTGAACTGTCACTGAAATCAATGGACGAGGAGAATGTCGATCTGGTGATTATCTCTCCCAATGATCCTGCCGCCATGCAAAAGTATGTGGAAGAGTGCCAGGAGATCGGTCTGGCGTATCTATATGATCCCAGCCAGCAGCTTGCCCGCATTAACGCGGACAACATCCGCTGCGGTGTAGAAAAGGCTCACAGCCTGTTTGTGAACGATTATGAAATCAGCCTGCTGCAGAAGCATACCGGCTTCAGCATGGAGGATATCCTTAAGCGCGTGAAACTGATGGTGGTTACCCGCGGAGAAGAAGGCGCCAGCGTTTACGCGGATGGACGCGAATATCGTATCAAGGCGGTTAATCCGGCTCAGATCGCAGATCCCACCGGTGTGGGCGATGCCTTCCGTGGCGGGTTCCTGAAGGGCATGTCGATGAAATATGACTGGCAAACCTGCGGACAAATGGGCTCGCTGGCAGCCACTTATTGCCTGGAAAATCGTGGAACCCAGAATCATTTTTACACTCCAAAGCAGTTTGTTGATCGCTACCGCCAGTATTTTGATGACCATGGCGTACTGGATTCGCTACTTTAGACAGAGATAGTCTTTATTGTGACCAAATCACTCTCATCAGTGATATTTTTTGGGATTTTATGGAGAAAGAAAAATGAGCAATTTTGATATCAAAGATACCAAACTGGCCGAAGGCGGTCGACGGCGTATCACCTGGGCAGAACGTGAAATGCCTGTTCTTCGCCTGATCAAGGAACGCTTTGAAAAAGAACGCCCCTTTGAGGGCATTCGCATGTCAGCCTGTCTGCATGTAACCACTGAAACTGCCAATCTGGCGAAAACCCTGCACGCGGGTGGCGCCGATCTGGTTCTGGTGGCCTCCAACCCTCTCTCCACACAGGATGATGTGGCAGCCTCTCTTGTCAGTCATGATGAAATTCCGGTGTATGCCATTAAGGGTGAAGACAACGTAACCTATTACAAGCACATCGTTGCCGCGCTGGATCACAAACCGATGATCACCATGGATGACGGCGCCGATCTGGTTTCCACCCTGCATGACAAACGCCGTGAACTGCTCACCGATGTGATCGGCGGTACGGAAGAAACCACCACGGGTGTGATCCGCCTGCGCGCCATGTCGGCAGATAATGCCTTGGCTTTCCCGGTCATCGCCGTGAACGATGCCAGCACAAAGCACTTCTTTGACAACCGCTACGGTACCGGTCAATCTACTATTGATGGGATCATCCGCGCCACCAACATTCTGCTGGCCGGAAAGACCTTCGTGGTCGCCGGCTACGGCTGGTGCGGCCGCGGTCTGGCCATGCGCGCTCGCGGTATGGGCGCTAATGTGATCGTCACCGAAGTGGACCCTCTGCCCGCCCTCGAGGCTGTGATGGATGGCTACCGTGTGATGCCCATGGCCGAAGCTGCCAAAATCGGCGATATCTTCTGCACCCTCACCGGCGACATCAACGTCATCGATCAGCATCACTTTGAGCTGATGAAAGACGGCGCAATTGTTGCCAATTCAGGTCACTTCAATGTAGAAATTAATATCCCTGCCCTGGAGGAGATGGCTGTTAAGAAACGGCTTGTGCGCCCTTATGTCGATCAGTATGAGTTGAAAGACGGCCGCCAGATCCACATTTTGGGTGAAGGCCGCCTGATCAACCTGGCATCCGCCGAAGGCCACCCCGCCAGTGTAATGGATATGTCCTTCGCCAACCAGGCTTTGTGCGCCGAGTATATGGTCAAACATGCCAGTGAACTGCAGAACAAGGTCTACACCGTTCCGCAGGACATTGACAGCGAGATCGCCCGCATCAAGCTGCAAGCGATGAATATCTCCATCGACAAATTGACATCTGTTCAGACGGAATACCTGAATTCCTGGAAACACGGCACCTAATCAATCGATTTCACCAATCTCCTGGAAGACGACTGCCATATACCCCAGCACGCTCCAGGATCTCTTAAATGTTTCGATCCGGCGTACGTAATCTGTGTTGTACGTCGGATCGATTACATATACCAGGTCTTCGTCATATCCCACCACGACCACCGTATGTTCCCAGTATGCCACCGTGATCACCTCGTTGGATCCGGTCGTGTACGGAATAGGAAATCCGGGTTCCACTGCCCCAACCACCCACACAATCACCGGCCGTCCAGCAGCGATTTCCTCCTGCAATCGGGTGAAGGTCATCGTAGAGCGGGCCAGTGCCGGTACACCGAATTGCTGCAATACACTGGCAATAGGTTTGGCATACACCCCGTAGGGTTCGGGTGGGATTCTGCCGATAGGGCCGCTGATCTCTCCCACAAAGCCCTTGTTCGGATCATCTGATTTCGGCAGGTGCTCGATAAAATCACTTTCATTGATCGTAAATCCCATATAGGCAGCCGCATCCAGCGCGGTGCGCACTTCGCAATCCAGCGTGTACATTTGTGCATGACCTTGATATCCCTGGATGAAGGCAGAGGGAGGCAGGCCCAACCGGTCATCGGGAATCGATGTGCTCGTGGGGGTTGGAGAGCTGGTTTTTGTAGTGGTTGGCGTTGCGGTACCGGTTGGGGATGTCATTTGGGTAGTCGTGTTGGTTTGAGTGGGGAGCGGTGTAAAGGTACCGGTTTTGGTGCGTGTTGCTGTCGAGATCGGCGAGGTGTTATGAGAGGGCACGGGTGTGAACGTTAGTGTGATGGTACTCGTCGTGGTTTGAGTTGTCGTTGAGGTCGAGGTCAGGGTAGATGTTTGCGAGACAAATGGCGAGTTGGTAACAGACGGCGTGGGGGTGTTTGTAAAAGTCGGGCTTGCAGTCTGACTGGGCATTTGGGTGGGCGTTTTGGTGATCGTGCTGCTGGCCGTCCGGGTAAATGTGGGAGTGATCGTCCAGGTGGCAGTCTCACTCGGCGTGACAGTCGCTGTTTTCGTCGTGGTTGGGCGTATTGTGACAGTGGCAGTATCATTCGGGATGGTGGTCTTTGTAGGAACGGGAGTAAACGTCAGCGTGGGTTTGAACGTCGCAGCCGGGAGACGATAGATTGTCGGGGTCCTGCGGATCTGATATGCCTGCAGGAATGCCGGAACGTAGGTTCGTGTATGGGTCGGCGTTACGGCAGGTTGGTTTGTCGACGTTTGTGTGCTGCTGGGGCGAATGGTAGAGGTGAATGAGGCGGTTCTTGTGGATGTGGGGGCATGCGTCCTGGTTTCGGTCGGTGTGAGGGATGGGGAACGAATGGGTGTACACGTCAGCGTCATCGTGCCAGTCCGGTTCGCGGTAGCGGTTTGAGTGATTGTCATGGTGGATAGGACCGTCCGGGATGGGGTAATCGATGAGGTGAGGCTGGCAGTCATTGTCCGTGTCGGAGAACTAGTTCCAGTACAGGTTGCTGTGATGGTTTGAGTATGCGTTCGAGTCACTGTGGCGGTCAGCGTTTCGGTAATGGTTGATGTGATGGTGGGTGTTTGTGTGATGGTCTGACTGGGCGTCCTGCTTTCGGTGACCGTTCGTGTGACTGTAATGGTAGACGTGGCCGTATGTGTGGAGGTTGGGATGGGAGTGATACTGGAGGTAGGCGTTCGCGTGAGTGAGGGGGTTGGACTGGGATACAGAAACGCGTCAGCCCTGACGAGCAGCGGCTGTACCCAGGACTGGCTCAAGCGGCTCCATGGGTCCAGAAAAAAATAAGCCGATCCGAACAGGATGACAGCCAAAATAAAGGCTGCAAGAATGGTCACTTTTCGGGCGGTCGATTCATCCATGGCGCGGCAAAGAAATGGATCGTGTGAATGAGGAAATGGATACGAAGATGACTGCGTCAACCGGCGCGATGCGATAATCCAGTGAGTTCAGATACTGTAAAGTTATCTGGTTCTTTATTTGGATTGATCGACACACACGGCAGAACAATTTTACTCTGCCTGGTAAATCACCGCCATATTTCCGAGCGCTGCCCACGAGCTTTTGAAGGTATTAATCCACCGGCCATAATAAAAATTGAAGGTCGGATCAATTACGTAAACAAAATCCTGGTCGTACCCCACCACCGCCACCACATGCTCCCAATGAACGACGGTCACCTCACCGCCTGAAGGCGGATAATAGAGCTGCGGGTAACCTTCTTCCACCGCGCCCACCACCCACGCCATCACCGGCCGTCCTGCTGCGATCTCTGCCTTCAATTCTCGCATGCGCATTCCATGCACGGCAGCCACGTCCAGTCCGTAATCACGTAGCAGATTGGCAACCGGATCCGCGTAGACACCGTATGAATTGGGCGGGATATTGCCCACCGGTCCATCGATATCCCCCACAAATCCCAGGTTGGGATCATCTGAACGCGGCAGGTTATCCAGAAAATCATTTTCGTTGATTTCCACCCCAAAATAACGGGCAAAATCCACCGCTACCCGGGCCTCACAGCTCAGATTATGACCCTGCATCCAGCTCTCATACCCTTCGATGAAGGCATAATCAGGCAGCTCTCCATCGACAGTTTCAGGAGTCTCGGTAGGTGTGAGGGTGAAAGTGGCTGTGGAGGTGGGAGTATCCGTCAGAGTCGGCGTCGATGTAAAGGTAGCCGTCGAAGTGGGCGTATGGGTGAAAGTAGGCGTTGGTGATGGGCTGGCCGTTGACGTAGGAGTGATGGTCGGGGAAAAAGTCGCGGTCGAAGTAGCGGTGATGGTTGGCGTGGCGGACGGGTTGAAATAGCCTTCCACCTGCCCGAGCAGCGGTTGGATGTAATACTGCGCTAACATATTCCAGGGCTGCAGAAACAGGAAAGCCGAGAAAGCCGCCACCAATAACAACACGAGCACCGCAAGGATAGTGAGTATGTTGGCGGTCAGGTTATTCATGAAAGCTCAGACGCTCTGGCCGTTCAGGATTATTGCACGATAAAATCGATATATATTGGATCACCGAATGGGGTGCCATCAGGGTTGACGGCCTGCCAGGCACTCATGTATTCACCGGGCGTAGATGGGGCAGTCAACAGCATACGGATGGTGGTTTCTGCTCCAGCTTCGGTCTCGGGCATCAACTGTTCAGCCGGCGTGCCAAGAGACTGTCCGTCATAAATCTGAAACGTGTAACCTTCACCCCATGCGCAGGAGCCATTGTTCCTCACCTGCCACTGCTTGTCGAGTGTAGAGCCGGCCAGCACTACCGTTCCATCCTCAATCGTAACGTCTGACAGATATACCAGGTTATCGGCACAGCCGCTGCTGGAAGCAACCTCCATCCCCTCAACAGGTTTGGGGGTAGGCGAAGGCACCGCGACGGTAGGGGTTGGTTTTTTGGTGGGTTCCAGCGTGGGCGGAACGAAAGGTACGTAATCCAGGTTACTCATATCCGGCGTGGGTGAACCGCAGCCGGAAAGCAAAATGACCAACCAGCCTGCCAGCAGGATGATCGGCCATTTGATTTGTTGAGAAAAAATCTGCTTGTTCATTACCGGTTTCGCTGCAATTTACAGGCCAGTTTTCCGGCAATGTCATGAATCAGTCCTCGAATGAAGAGCCGCTTTCCTCTTCAGTCTGTTCGCCCAGAGTGGTCACCAGTTCGCCGCCCATAGCCCGCTCACGGATGGCAGTTTCAATCTCGTTGCTGAGATCCAGGTTCTGCCGCAGGAATTCTTTGGCGTTCTCACGACCCTGCCCCAGACGGATATCGCCGTAAGAGTAGAATGCGCCGCGTTTGGTGATGATATCCAGTTGCGTACCCAAATCCACAATATCGCCGGCCTTTGAAATGCCTTCGTTGTACATGATGTCAAATTCAGCGGTGCGGAACGGAGGAGCAACCTTATTTTTGACTACACGCACACGAACACGGTTCCCCAAAATCTCCGCACCAACCTTAATGGATTGGATACGGCGGATGTCGAGACGGATGGAGGCGTAAAACTTGAGCGCCAGACCGCCGGGTGTGGTTTCCGGGTTTCCAAACATCACGCCGATCTTCTGGCGAAGCTGGTTGGTGAAGATCACCGCGGTACGGGTTTGATTGATACTGCCTGACAGTTTGCGTAACGCCTGGGACATCAAGCGGGCCTGCATACCCATCGGTGAATCTCCCATATCGCCTTCAATTTCAGCACGCGGAACCAGCGCTGCTACCGAGTCAATCACCACAATATCCACTGCGCCGGATCGAACCAGTGTTTCGGTGATCTCGAGAGCCTGCTCACCCATATCGGGCTGCGAAACCAGCAGTTCATCGATATTCACACCCAGTTTGACGGCGTAAGCTGGATCCAGCGCATGTTCCATATCAATAAAGGCAGCCGTACCGCCCATTTTTTGGGCTTCAGCCACCAGGTGAAGACACAGCGTGGTCTTCCCGGAGGATTCAGGTCCATAAATCTCCGTGATTCTCGCACGCGGAATACCGCCCACGCCCAACGCAATATCCAGTGAAAGCGAGCCGGAGGGAATCACCCCAACATTCAAATGTTTCGCTTCACCCAGGCGCATAATTGCGCCTTCGCCATATCGTTTGACAATATCCCCCACCGCCTTGTCAAGTACTACCTTTTTGCCCTCATCAAATGAGGCAGGGAGCTCGGGATTATCCAGATCGCTTTTTGATTTTCGCGCCATTTTAGTTTATCTCCTACCTGATCGTCACAGTCTCATCTCTGAAAGCGGAACATTACTCATGCCTTGTGCTGTCAATGCAAAACATTGATAATGCCATACATTGGCAACAAAGTAATTATAGTACATTTGTTCAATAAGTCAAGCCAGGCTGTCTCGTGTTCCCCTGTTGTCATGATTTCATTTTATCATCCTCGCCATTTACAGGTAAATACTACCTTTCCCTCTATAATTTTCTAACGATATGATAAAATCATTTTCTTGCAGGATAAACGGCATATGTTCTTCCCCAACCGTTACCGTTTATATGATCCAATTCTGCTCGTTGTACCACTCACAGTACTCTCGTAAATTGTATTGTCCGGGCTAAAGAATGGGTATCCTCTTGTCTTTATGCCTGATTTGGGGTTGAATTCGGTCGGTTTACTACTAGTTTTGGAAAGGCAGCTTTCTCATGGCACCGCGGATAGATCATTTTGATCTGAAGAATGTAATTGCAGACAATAAATGGGTGGGATTGATCCGGCTGGCGCAGGGATATCAGTTTCAATATGTGATTGCCAACCTGGCATTGGGTGTTTCTTCACTTGCCCGTACGGCCACATCATTCCTGCTGCGTTTCTTCGTCGACGATTATCTCTCAGCCGGCGACCGGCGTTTTGATATTCTGCTCATCGCATTGGGTTTTGTGCTGCTGGCTGCAGGCCAGGGAGCATTCACCTTTATCAGCGGTAAACTGGCAGCTGAAACCTCCGAAGGGATCACCCGCAGGTTAAGAAACTACCTGTTTGATCACATCCAGCGGCTTTCATTCGCCTATCACAACCGCACCGATACCGGTGAGCTCATCCAGCGCGTCACCTCGGATGTGGATGCCATTCGGCGTTTCTTTGCCGAACAGGCCATCGGCTTGGGGCGTATCTTCTTCATGTTTACGGTGAACTTCATTGCCATTCTCACCATCAATGTGAAACTGGCTTTCATCTCCGTGGTTGTGGTTCCGTTTATCGTACTGGTATCGCGCTTCTTCTTCAAGAAGGTGTCGGCCATGTATCAGCTCTACCAGGAGCAGGAGGCCGTCGTGTCCACCACCCTGCAGGAGAACCTGACCGGTGTACGCGTGGTAAAAGCTTTTGCGCGCCAGGAATATGAAATCAATAAGTTCGAGCGCGACAATTGGGAGAACTATCAGCGCGGGATCCGCCTGAACACCATGCATGCCTTTTTCTGGCCCATGTCCGATATTTTGTGCGGTTTGCAGATGCTGGCGGGTTATGTCATCGCGGCCATCATGGCCATCAACGGCGAAATCACGGTGGGTGACTATCTGGCGTATTCCACCATTCTGGTGTGGATCATCTTCCCCATGCGTAACCTGGGCCGCCTGATCGTTCAGATGTCGACCGGGCTGGTGTCTTTTGGGCGCGTTGAAACCATCATCAAAGAGGAACGGGAGCCCCTTGAAAAAGGTGATTACGTGCCCGCTGATGGCATCAAAGGCGCTCTGGCCTTCAAGGATGTTCATTTCAAATATGAAGAAGGCTCACAGGCACTGGAAGATGTATCCTTTGATGTGAAACCCGGCCAGGTGGTGGCTCTATTGGGATCCACCGGCTCCGGAAAGAGCACGCTGGTCAACCTGCTGCCGCGCTTCTTTGAATATACCTCCGGAAGCATCACCCTGGACGGCGTTGAACTCAACCGCTATCCGCGCCAGTTCCTTCGCCAGAACATTGGCTTTGTTGAACAGGAGCCGTTCCTGTTCTCACGTAGCATCCGTGAGAACATCACCTACGGCGTGGGCAAAGAAATATCTCAGGATGAGGTGGAAAAAGCTGCTAAGGCGGCCGCCATCCATGATGTGATTCTTTCGGTATTGGGCGGTTATGACACCATCGTGGGCGAGCGCGGCACCACCCTCTCGGGCGGGCAAAAGCAACGTGTGGCCATCGCCCGTGCGCTGCTTAAAAATCCGCGCATCCTGATCCTGGATGATTCCACTTCCTCGGTGGATACCGAAACAGAAGGAATTATTCGTGACGCCCTGAAAAATTTGATGAAAGGCCGTACCACGTTCATCATCGCGCATCGCATCCAGACCATCATGTCTGCTGACCTGATCCTGGTGCTCGACAAAGGCCGCATCGTCCAGAAAGGCACCCATGCCGAGCTGATTCAACAGGACGGTATCTATCGGCGCATTCATGCCATCCAGTCGCAAATCGACGAGGAATTGGAAAAGGAGATTTCTCGTGTCTGATCATAATTTTGAAGAAGAAGAGTTTGAGTCCGAATTTAATGGAAAAACACTTCGACGCATCGTTGGGCTGACAAAACCGCACATCAAAATGCTGATCGGTTTCCTCGGGTCCATCGTTGTGGTCTCCGTGCTTGATTCGGTGTTTACCTACCTGAGCAAAATGATCGTGGATGATGGCATCATCGCGGGACAGATGAGCGTATTGACCCGCGTCATGATCATGTACTCCACGCTCACCGTCTTACAGGCCGTCAGTGTGTTCTTCTTTGTGTATCTGACCGGTAAAATGGGTCAGCGCATCCGTTACGATCTGACTCAGCGCATGTTTGTTCATCTTCAAGCGCTGTCGCTCTCTTATTATTCCCGCACGCCGGTGGGCTGGATCATGTCGCGGGTCACCTCCGATTCCGGGCGTGTTTCCGATCTGGTCACCTGGGGTTTTCTGGATGTCACCTGGGCGGCCATCAATATTGTCACCAGCATGACATTCATGCTCATCCTCAATTGGAAGCTGGCCATTCTGGTGTTCCTGTCATTACCGGTGCTGTTGTGGATCTCGGTGGAGTTTCGCAAACGCATCCTCAAGCAATTCCGTCTGGTGCGTAAGTTTAACTCGCAGATTACCGGCGCGTACAACGAGAACATCACCGGCGTAAAGGTGGTCAAGGCGCTCAATCGCGAAGAAGCCAACCTGGGAGAATTTGAAGTTCTCTCGGAGAATATGTATCAGGCCGGATACAGAGCCTCATGGTTGAGCGCTTTGTTCCTGCCCAGCGTGCAGATCATCTCAGCGGTGGTGACCGGTCTGGTCATCTGGTTCAGCGGGCGAGGAGCCGATCTTGCGACGGCCACAAACGGCAACAACCTGTTGATTGCCGGGATGACCATCGGCAGCATTCAGGCCTTTGTCTCCTACATCACCAATATGATGTGGCCCATTCAGGATCTGGCCCGCGTGTATGCTGAGATGCAGCGTTCCATCGCCTCGGCTGAACGTATCTTCTCGTTGATCGATTCGGTGCCGGAAGTGGCAGATCAGCCCAATGCGGTGGTGCCTGAATCCATCCAGGGCGAGATCGAGTTCAAGAATGTATCGTTTTACTACGAAGATGAAAAACCTGTCCTGACCGATTTCAGCCTCAAGGTTAAACCCGGCGAGGTGATCGCGTTGGTGGGTCCAACCGGCGGCGGGAAAAGCACCATCGTCAACCTGATGTGCCGTTTTTACGAGCCCAAACAGGGTAGTATCACCATCAACGGCGTCGACTACACCAACCTGTCACTACAATCGATCCAGTCGCATATCGGCGTGGTTCCACAGACACCTCACCTGTTCTCTGGCACCATCCGTGAAAACATCGCCTACGGCAAGTTGAACGCCACCCAGGGTGAGATCGAAACCGCCGCTCGCACGGTTGGGGCGCATGATTTCATCACCAAATTCCCCAAAGGCTACGATGAACCGGTGGGTGAAGGCGGCAGTCTGCTTTCGGTGGGCCAGAAACAGTTGATCAGCCTGGCGCGCGCCATTCTGTCCAACCCGGAGATTTTCGTGATGGATGAAGCCACCAGCTCGGTGGATACCCTGACCGAGATGACCATTCAGCAGGCCATGGAAGTGTTGATGGAGGGGCGTACCAGTTTTATTATTGCACACCGCCTGTCCACCATCAAACGTGCTGATCGCATCCTGGTGATCGACGGAGGGCATATCGCAGAAATGGGATCGCATGCCGAGTTGATTCGCCTGAAAGGCAAATATTACGCACTGTACACCAACCAGTTCCGGCAGCAGATTGAAAAGCAGTTCGATCTATATCCTTCGGCCTCCGAAAGCTAACCGAGAAATATCCAAAAAGAACTCCGTTGATCGGGGTTCTTTTTATTACTCCTGGATGGCATAATGAACCTACGATAACTACCGGGAGGGCTAATGAAGAGGGCGATCGATCAACTGGTACAGGAGATTAATCAGAAACGTCGTGAGCTGGATGATTTGTTCCAAAGCGTGCCATCCGAACGATGGTTGGAACCTCTTGACTCAGGTGGCTGGAACTTGAAAGACACAGTAGCCCACATCGTCTGGTTTGAAAAAGAAGTGACCCCTGTTCTGCAAACTCATCGTTTTTCAGGATCCGATCTGTGGAATCTGCCGCCGGATGAACGCAACCACCAGATTTACCTGCTCAATCAACACCGGTCGTTGGATGAAGTGATTGCGGAGGCGGCAGAAACCTTTGGCCGATTTATCGATGCAGTGGCAGCGCTGGACGATGAAGATCTGCAGGATTCCACCCGATTTGTGGATATGCCCCCGGAATGGAAGCCGATTCAGTTGATCGCCGTAAACTCAAGCATTCATTATGAGGAACATATCGCTGTGATCAAAAACTGGCTGAATAAATAAGGCCCTGTAGATAAAAACTCCTGCCGTGTCAATGACAGGCAGGAGTCCGTTTTGAAAAATCTCCAGATTACGCGTATGGGCTGGTGATATCCAGGACCTGGTTAATCTCGGTGAGCAAATCGGATATCATAATCGGTTTGGAAAGGATGCGTACCCCCAACCCGGCTGCCTGGGCCTGATACCCGCGTCCGATAAAGCCGGTCAATCCCAGGATAGGCAGGTTTGGGGTTACCTTGCGAAGCACTCGCGCAACCTTAATTCCATCCAGACCTGGCATCAGCATATCCAGAAGAACCAGATCAAATCGCTCTTCCACCACAGTGATGATCGCATCCGCCCCATTGTCTTTGATGGATACATCAAATCCGGCCCGGGTTAATTCTTCGAGGAAGAAATTGAGTAAATTCATATCGTCGTCGACTACAAGCAGTCTTTTCATATTTCTTCCATCCGAGTTATTTTGAACAAGGTTTTTTCAAGGGAATGACCAAACTGTGACTGGGATACATATCACCACTGCTCAATCGGGTAAGTATAACTCATTCCTGAAATAACACGGCTGACCTTTCCGTTTTGGTCAAACTCGAAGATTGTTTCCTCTCCCGCGCTGCCGAATCCGCCCTTGTCCTCAATTCGGAAGCGGTTCTCGCCAATGGGGATCAACCGGGTAACAGCTTCCAACGGATCATCCAGTGATGGATCAATCGCCACCAGGTCATCATTCAGGATGAGGATCTGCATGTCACCCCACGGGCTGCGATAGCGCCCCACCAGCTTCTGCCATTCGGGGTTGGCAGCTTTCTTTTCGGGTTTGGGCGCGAACTGTTTCAGCACAGCCGGTGAAAGCCAGTCGTATACGCGCTCATTGATCAGGGCCGGTTCTCCATCATCGGCGTTGGTCAGCGTGATCACCGCAATTTTCTCTTCGGGGTTGAACATCAGGTTGGTGCGGAAACCCATCAGGGAACCACCATGCCCAACAAAAGTTTTCCCCTTGCGGCGAAGCACCTCAAATCCCCATCCCCAACCCATTTGCCAGTCCTCGTCCAGCCAGTGTAGCGTGTGCATTTCTTCCAGGGTGTATTTGGAGAGAATCTGCTTGCCACCTACCGGTTGTGTCCCAAATTGAAGCATGGCAAATTTCGCCAGGTCTTCCAGGCTGGTGGCAATGTTGGCTGCCGGGATGATACCTTTGCAATCACCAAATGGGCGTAAGGATCTTGAGCCATCCGGCATGCGCCGACCATAACCCACGGCGAAAAGTGGATGATCCTGGGGCAGTGTTCGGATAAACGAACCGGTCATTCCCAACGGTTGGAAGATGCGCTGTTCAATAAAATCTTCATACGGCATCCCGGATGCTGCGGCCACCACATTGCCTGCCAATGAGACTGCCAGGTTGGAATATTTCCACCGTTTCCCCGCTTCCCAGACCTGTTTTTGGCCGGACAAGGCTTCTTTTACCTCATCGTAGGTGGGGAACTCGGCGGTGCTCCAGTAAGGGAAAGCTGATTCACGCGGCAAACCCGATGTATGCGTGATGAGGTGCTTCAACAACACCGGCGGGGTATCAGGGTCCTGGTTTACCTGGAACCACGGCAAATGTTTGCTGACCGGGTCATCCAACTGCAGCTTGCCCTCATCTCGCAGAATCAACAGGGCCGTGCTGGTAAACAGCTTGGTGATCGACGCAATCCGAAACAGGGTCTGCTCTGTGACGGGCTTTTGATTGGCGACATCCGCATAACCAAAACCCTTCGACCACACCAGCTTCTGATCATAAATTATGCCGGCTGCCACACCCGGCAGACCTTTGTAAGCCATCCGGCTTTCGATCCAGGCAGATAAAACCTCAATACTTGATTTCAATTCGGTGCTTAGTGCTTTTTGTTCCATAGCAATTCTCCGGTTTCAGGGATTGATGGGCTTGTTCAAGGCGTAATTATAATGAGTTGACAGTGCTTTTTAAGATTTGACAGTTCGATTTCTGATCGTTTCCTGCATTGAATTGGTCAGACTTATGAAAATGGCTTGAGATGCTCATACAGGGCCTGATAGGTTGGATAGATCTCAGCATATCGGGCAGCAGTCTCAGGCCGCGGCAATAGAGGTATTTCGGTTTTCACCACCTGTTTGACGGCCCCGGTAAAATCTGGGAATACATTTACGCCAATGCCAGCCAGCATGGCCGCGCCAACCGCGGCTGGTTCTTGGGTCTGCACCCTGATCACCGGCAAATTGCTGATATCGGCCAGCAGTTGCAGCCACAACGGGTGGCGTGATGCGCCACCGGAAGCATTAACGCTGTCAAACGGTCTTGACTGCTCCTGGATCAAATCCAGCCCTCTGCGCAGCGAAAATACCACGCCCTCCATCACCGCCCGGGTCAGGTGAGCCAGTCCGTGCCGGATGGACAAACCCACAAATCCCCCGCGTATCCCGGCATCCATATAAGGGGTACGTTCGCCCTGCAGAAACGGCGCGAACAGCAGACCTTCGCAACCGGGTTCGACAGAGGATGCGGCATCCGCCATGGTTTGATAATCGGTCTGAC
>DAISXR010000012.1:35565-36965 GCA_036825755.1 Anaerolineaceae bacterium | reverse complement strand
CTTCCGCCGCAGACCACCGGCAGCCCGGGCCGAAGACCCATCATCCCGGCTTCGCGTGCGAGCAGCGCCCCAACCGGTTGGAAGGATTCCTGTATGGGCGGCAGCCATTCCGGGTTGATACCGAGCCTACCTAAAAGCTCACTGCTCCATTGCCGCCGCGTGATATCCAGCAGCGCCGTGGATGAAGCATCACTGAAATCTGAGGCAAATTCCCCGGTGAACACATAACGCAGGTAATCTTTGGGCAGCATCACCCGGTCAATTTTCTGCCAGATTTCCGGCTCATTTTCACGCACCCACATCAGGCTGGGAAGCATAAAACCCGGGAAAACCGGATTCCCGGTGATACGGCTTAACTCATCACGTCCCAACTCGCGGTTCAACCAATCCACCTGGGTCTGGCTGCGCCCGTCTGCCCAGATGATGGCCGGGCGCAGCGGAATACCGGATGAATCCAGCAGCACCATGCCATGCATCTGGCCAGAAAATCCAATGGCCTGTATCTGGTCGGCCAGAGAGAACTCTGTTCGCCAAAGAGAACGTACTACCTGCCGGGTAACTTCAACCCACGTGCGTGGATCCTGTTCAACCCACCCCGGTTGCGGATACAGGCTGTCATACTCCATTCCGGCACTGGCAGCCAGACTGCCATCTTCACGCAGAACCACCGCTTTGATACCGGTAGTGCCCAGGTCAATCCCCAGCAGCATCTCTACCAGCCGCTCTCATCCGGAAAAATGTTGCGGTACAGAGTCCGCGAGCGTGAAGCCGCCATCATCGCTTCCGCCCGGTCCCGCCATCGGGTAAAGTGTTCGGTCTGGCGATGCTTTTCATTATCCTCAGGGGTTCGATACACTTCCACCAGAACAAAGTGGGTGGGTTTGTCTGCCTGTTGAATGACATCAAAACGCAATACACCCTCTTCCCGCAGGCTGTGACTGGCATTATCCTTTGTGGCAACGATAAAATCCTCCAGACATTCTGGTTTTACATCGATATGAACATGAATGATATGCATATTCCCTCCTGATTAAGAAAAATGCCCGTGTCATGTCACCGGGCAATCGTATCTCTAAAATCCGCTCACTTGATAATTGATAATTACAACTCTGGCAATGCATCCGGGTCGATAAAAAGCGAGTCAACAATTCCGATGATCAGCGAGTTGACACACCCGTCCGGATTGTTCATCACCTGGCGGGTGCCGTTGCCCTCGCGGATAATCAGGACGGTATCCCCTACACCGGCTTGCGTATTATCCAGCGCGATAAAATCACCATCTACCTTCTCACCAGGCAGCGCCAGCGGTTGAACAGCCAGCAGCCGTCGGTTTTTGAAATCCGGATGGCTGATGGTGGTTACCACGGTACCGATCACTTTGGCCAGAATCATGATTCTTT
>DAISXR010000012.1:9894-35465 GCA_036825755.1 Anaerolineaceae bacterium | reverse complement strand
TTTATCCAGCGGCTGCACCACCAAAAGTTTCACACCTTCAAGGCCGGTATACTTGATGGTGCAAACCGCGGTACCGTGAACCTTTCCAAATTGCATGGTTAATGGATCCCCACGTTATCCAGAACCCGGGTGATGATCGATTCGAGCAATTTGGCGTCCACCTCGTTGCCCAGGCGGGCAATCACGGCGTCGCGCACACGCTGGCGAATCTCGCCTTGGCGAACAGTGCCGGCGGGTGTGCTCACAGCCTGCAGGCTTTGCTGGGCTTTTTCCGCCTTTTGAGCCTGTTGGGTGATATACGGCCGCACCGGAGCACTTGGCGGTTTCTCGTTTCCCTTGACCAGTTTGAAGCCCAGTTTTGAGGTGCGCTCAAAAGCCAGATCGGTCAGCACGGTATCATCGGTCAGCGTAAGCGATTGAACACCCCGCTTAACCATGTCTTCGATATCGTGTTCTGTAAAAAATGTTTTTGCCATTCACTTCTCCTATCCGGGAGTCTGGACTCTGCTTTTCTGATAACGAATAAAGCCAGATACCTCTGCAGCGTCGGCTATACGCCTTCCAGATCTTCCAGCGCCTTGATGGCCGCATCACGGGCAGTGATGATTTCTGCTTCGCGACCGCCCAGCCACATGCGTCCAAAACGTCCCACCGATGAAACGTGGATCACGTTGATGGATGACTTCTTCTCGGCTTCATTGCAGGCATACCCAATGTAGGCGGCGGGAGCACATTCCAGCACCAGCAGAGTCTCACCCGGAACCAACATACTACCGCGGCGGAAACGGTTAAGCAACTGCGCCTGATATGGGTCAACGCGCGTGATCACCTGGGTGGAGGCGATTTGCGGCTTCATGCGATCTTCAATTTTCAGGCCCAAACGGTCCAGTACAATTTGCCCGGCTTCCAAAACGGCTGCCTGGTTGTGCGAGTGCACCTCAAACATACCAAATTCGCGTTCCACAATCTGTGCACCCGGTTTGGCTTCTGTTGCTTTTACGGCAATATCCACCGTCCGGAATACCTCGTTTCCAGGGGCCATTTCGATATACAAAGAAGCCATTCCCTCGGTGGAGAGATCTCCCTGTGTCACCGTGCCCACAAACGCGGCATATTGAGGCTGCATCCGGTCAAGATAGCAGTAACATCGAAGTTGAAATTCTTCTGCCATAACAATCTCCTACATTTCTCTGTCGTACCTGGCGATCCCCAACGGGGTGACCAGCATGGGTTGGGCCGATAACTGTGTCGGAAGGCCGGTATACTGCTGGATGACTGAAGCCATTCCCGGGAAGGCGCAGGCGCCCCCCACCAGCATGATATGGTCTACCTGTGTACCCCGCAAATGCCGCGAAATAATACTGCCTACCTTTTCCATCACCGGCCTGACCAGTGGGAACAGGCGGGATTGCTGGGCGGAATCCTTTTTAAGTTCTTCCGCGTCCTCAAAGGTCTTGTTCAGCGCTCCGGCAATGACCAGTGAAAAGTGGGTCCCGCCGGTGGCTTCATCTGCGGTATATACCACCTTGCCATCCTGCAGCACCGCGATACCGGTGGTTCCGCCGCCCACGTCCACAATGGCGCCGTCACGTAATCCCAGAACCAGATTGGCTGCACTCGGCTCATCGATCAAACCGGTACATTCCATCCCCGCTGCCTGCACCACATTGGCCGTAGCACGCACTTCAGCCTGCGGTACACCAGGCGGATATGCGCTGGCCGCATGGGTCAGCTCAAATCCCAACCGCGTTTCCACATCTCGTTTCATCTCGCGCAGCAAATCGACCGCGCCAATGTAATCCACCACCAGGCCGTCTTTGACAACCTGTGCAAAACGGTATTGCCCTGCCAGGGGTGTGCCGTCTGGCGCGAGCACTGCCAACACCAGATAAGCAGTTCCCAGGTCAACGCCAACCTGAACTCTGCCATCTTGTTGACTTGCAACAGGATAGCCAACCTGGCTGATCGCAGGGCGCTGGCCCGGCGGAAGGATGACCTGCGCCGCCTTCTCCAGAAACGCTTCCGGGGTAAGCGCCGCAATGTCTGTATCGGCAGACATAAGGTTCAGTTCTAACCCGGTTTTTTACAATCGGGTTCGAAGCTGGTTATTTGCCTTCGCCGGTTCGTCCGCCGAAATTGCCGCGGGTGTTCTTGGGCAGGATCATCTCAACATCTTCGTGCGGGCGTGGAATGACATGCACGGAGACCAGTTCGCCAACGCGCTTTGCGGCTGCGGCGCCGGCGTCAGTGGCGGCTTTTACCGCGCCTACATCACCGCGCACCATCACGGTCACAAACCCGCCGCCAACGTACTCAGAGCCGATCAGAACCACATTTGCGGCTTTCACCATTGCATCGGCGGCTTCAATTGCGCCAACCAATCCTTTGGTTTCAACCATTCCTAAAGCGATTAATGCAGCATCAAATGCCATTTCTTACTCCTTTTATGATGATGAAAGGTGTTCTTGTTTCATGATTTCGTCGACAACTTCCCGTACGATTCGTTCGATTTCGCGCGGGGAGACTTTTAATGAGTTTTCGTGGCTGAACGCAGCCGCAGGCGGCGGTGTGGTTTCGTATGCCAGGCGCTTCACATTAAATAGGTGATGAACGGTCACGTTATCACCGGTGATGGCGCCGCCAATCCCGCCCGGTCCCAGCGTCATGGACGGCATCACACCGGTGGTGTACCCCACCGCGCCCAGGCTGGACATGGTATTGACCGTGATGCGAAATACCGGTTTTTCCATGCCAAAGGCCATGATAACATCCTCGTCGGTGGCATGAATGGCCAGGCTGTGGCCTCGCCCACCAAACTGGATCAGCTCAATGGATCGTTCGCAGCCATCTTCCCAACCGTCAACATCATACCAGCCCAACACGGTGGTCAGTTTTTCGCGGGAGAGCGGTTCGCCTTTCCCAATTTCAGACAGACGAGTGACAAGAATACGGGCGGTATCTGGCACATCAAAACCAGCCATCCCGGCCAGATACTGGGGCGATTTTCCAACTGTGGCGGCATTGATCGTTCCATCAGGGTGGAACAGGATCTTTCTCAGCAAATTGGTTTGAGCGGAATCGGTGAAATAGGCGCCATTTTCCTGCATCAAAGCGGCCAGCCTCTGTGCAATCGGTCGATCGGCAAATACGGCCTGCTCGGTTGCGCAAATGGTGGAGTAATCAAATGCCTTGCTGTAGGTGATATAACGGGCGGCCTTTTCCAGATCGGCCGAGCGGTCTACATACACCGGCACATTGCCTGGTCCCACCCCATAAGCCGGTTTACCCACCGAGTGAGCGGCTTTCACCATATCACTGCCGCCGGTTGCCAGGATGAGCGCCACATATTTATGGCGCATCAATTCCTGCGTGCCGGGCAGTGAAATATTCTGCATGCACGAGATCAATCCCGCAGGGGCGCCCTGCCCCACTGCTGCCTCCTCTAAAACACGGGCAGCTTCGAGAGAGCACTTAGCAGCGGAAGGATGCGGGGCGAACACAATGGCATCACGGGCTTTTACCGCACCGATACCCTTGGTAAACACAGTTGAAGTTGGATTGGTACTGGGTGTAAGGCCCGCGATCACGCCCATCGGCCAGGCGATCTCATAAATCTTTCTGATCGGGTCATGGTTCACCACCCCAACCGTTTTGATATCTTTGATGCTCTCCCACAGACCTTTGGAGCCGAACTCGTTCTTGATTTTCTTGTGAAGTGGCACGCCGTAACCGGTTTCCTCGTTAGCCATTCGGCCTAACCGTTCGGAAGCACGAAACGCAGCTTCAGCCATGGCTGAACAGACCCGGTCAACCTCCTGTTGGCTGGCTTTTGCCCATTTTTGCTGGGCTTCCCGGGCTGCAACCGCCAGGTCGCGGGCTTCCTGTATGGAAACGAGATCTTTGTCGAGTGCCATTGCGAACCCCTTTACGATTTCCGGAAGGTGATCTTGCCGTCCACTTCCAATGAATCGATAATCGCCATAATGACCGCATCTACCGGGCGGTTTTTTGTGATTTCAGTTTGCCGGGCGCTGGAACCGGAAGCGGTCAGCACCAGATCCCCAATACCCGCATCCAGCGTGTCGACAGCCACGTAGGGTTTCCCATACGCTTCGCCAGCCTCATCGGTCGGCCTAACGATCAGCAGTTTCTGACCGGTCAGATTTTGGTCTTTGATTGTAGCCACTGTCGTTCCGATTACCCGTGCAATTTGCATGACCGTATCCTCATTTCTTCAAAACTGCTCAAAACCTCTATCGCCGTAAAAGCAAAAAGTATGCTTGCAGCGCTAATATCCCTTTTTATCCGTCGTGCCTGAAGCCGGTGTTTCCGAACCGCCGGATACAATTTTGACCCCGGCGCTGGCACCCAGACGTGTGGCGCCGGCCTTTACCATACTTTCAGCAATGGCACGGTCCTTGATACCCCCGGATGCTTTTACCCCTATACTGGGGCCGACAACCCGGCGCATCAACGCCACATCTTCCACCGTGGCTCCTCCACCGGAAAAACCTGTGGATGTCTTCACATAATCGGCGCCGGCTTCTTTCGAAAGCAGACACGCGATCACTTTTTCTTCTTCATTCAGAAGTGAGGTTTCGATGATCACCTTGACCAGGGCATTTCCGGCATGCCCGGTCATCACCACCTCGCGAATGTCACGCGCAACCAGTTCCAGGTCACGGGATTTCAACGCGCCAATATTGATCACCATATCGATCTCGGTCGCGCCGTCTTTCATGGCCGTTTTGGCCTCAAATACTTTCACATCCGGTGAAGTAGCACCCAGCGGGAACCCTATCACCGTGCAAACCCTGGCGTCCGAACCTTTCAGCAATTCGGCGCACAGCTTGACATTGGTAGGGTTTACGCATACTGAAGCGAAATGGTATTTTCGGGCTTCATAGCATAACTGGGCAATCTGGTCATGCGTGGCATCCGGTTTGAGTAATGTGTGATCGATCAGACGGGCAATATTGACATCGGTGGGAATATTCCCCAGGGTTGAAGTCAACCGTTCAGCGCCGGCGTTAATCACTTTTCCTACGGCATCAAAGCAGGTCACCACGCATAAACCCTCAGCACAGTTGCGCGAGCAGCTTTCACCGTGGTGATGGGTTTTGCGGTATTCTTCCTCTTCCAGGGCTATCAAGACTTCCCGGGTGATTACTTCCACAATTTTCTCTACCGACTTTACGTCCAGGGGCATGTTATCTTCCACCTTTCAAATAAAGCTTTTCAACATCCATTATTTTGTCCACCCGTTTGGCATGACGCCCTCCACCAAACTCGGTCTTCAGCCAGGTATCCACAATCAACACAGCCTGGTTCTGCCCGATCAGCCCCGCCCCTAAAGTGAGCAGATTGGCGTCATTGTGTTCACGGCTGTTAACCGCCGTGGCGTAATCGTAGCACATGGCTGCCCGTACACCTGGCACTTTATTGGCAGTCATACAGCTTCCAATGCCGGCGCCATCAATCATGATCCCGCGCCATACCTGATGATTACTCACCATTCTGGCAACTGCATGGGCAAAATCCGGATAGTCGACTGAATTTGCATCATTAGGGCCGCAATCAGTCACCTGATAACCTTTTTCAGACAGGTGCTTTTTGAGCTTTTCCTTCATATCAAAACCGCCGTGGTCCGAGCCAATGGCAATCGATTTTTCGGGAGCGGACTGGAGAACAACTGCAGTCGCTGGCAAGTGTATTTGTTTTTCAGCTGTTGCCGTAGTCGCAGGAACGGTGATGAAGGTCTTCAACCCTACCGATTTTTCCACCACACGTCTGACAATCTCATTGATTTCTTGTTCGTTGATCGGTGTCATATATTCTATCTTGTCAGGTAATAAGGGTATTATAACTGAATTGTGAGTGGATGAACGCGATGTGTCCGTACCCTCTGCCAAAGTATCCATCTAGCCTATTGAATTGCTTCGAAAAAGAAACCTGATTGCCAATCAACACCGCGTAGGTAAGTCGTTTCAGAAGGGCTTGGTACACAAGGAAAGGGCTTGTACCAACACTGCGAATAAGATTGAGCACAAAAAACCTGAAAATCACCCATCTTGCACGGTTCAGTTGGCATTATTGGATAATCGGATGGATACAGCAAATGCGTGGTGATATCCTTAACATTAACAGAACGAAGGAACAATACGAGCACTATTAAGCAGGCAAATATTTGTCCACTGGTAAGTAAACAACGATTAATCTTGGCACGTCCAATAATACTTTCAAGAAAAGCTAATCCGGCAGTAACGCTGATAAGCGCGCATGGGAGAATGTATGTGAATCCGAAACGGATATCCGGGGCGGTAAAAAACCAGTAAACCAGCCCGGTATATACCGGTAACATGGCCAGCCAAATTTGATCAATTCTAGATCTATTATGTACCCGGGAGATACTTCGTAATAAAAACAGCCAAAGCGGTGAAAGGAAGGCAGCCATTGTCAGTATTCGTCTGTTCAAAGTCAGATCAATAAACCACATTTTTAGCCATCTAAGAAATGGAAGTGAAAGAGCTTCATTTACATTCATCCCTGGAACCAGCGCCCAGGCACGCAGTACACGTTGTTCTGAAAACAACCGCTCTGATGGTGCTTTCCAATCAAAGAAAAAAATATCGGGAAAAGTCAACGGGTAAACCGGATAGCCGCTCATTAATCCACTTCGAATCATCCAAGGTACCCACAACAGTGCAATCAACCCTGTAGCGGTCTTCATAACCCATCGTTTTTCCTTGGCGAACAATAAAACGAGTAGCCCAAAAATTACCAATGGAATACCCGATAACTTGATCGTTACCACCCAAATCGAAAGTACCAGCAAGACGACCTGCCTGGCCCGGCTGGTCTGACCCAACTCACATTGCTCAATAAACCGCTTCACCATTATTGTGGAAATAAGTAGCACAGGCAAATCGGTGCCGGGTGATGAAATTTCAGCGGCGCTAATATAGAAAAGAGCAGGTACTGCAAACAGTGAATATAGACGCGAAACCGTCACGGAGTTATGAAGCTTAACTGCTGATCCAGTTAGTTCAATAAGGATTACTAAGAAAAAGAATGCTGGCAGAACATGAAAAGAAGTGCCGTTCACCCACACAAAACTCAATAACGCATTCAACGCCAGCCAACTGGAATTATAGGCCAGACGTGAATGCAGGTGAACAATTCCGGGTACGACGCGGTATTCTTCAGCCCATCGTATCGTTTGAGCATGATAAAGACTCGTATCAAAGTTTGAAGGTATCGTTTGAGCATTAATCAGAATGAATAGAAAAATGATCGCATATGCTGCCAACTCAATCACTGTCCATGGCAGTCGTAATGAAAAATGTGTAATAACCAATCGAGCTCGACGTCGTAAAATGCTTATTCCTAAAACCATTGCTCCTGCCACCAACGTTGCGTTCGGCCATGGCTCCAATGGCAAAAACAGGTTTATTATCAATGACAACCCAGTGCAGACTGCCATTCCAATCATGATTCTGCTGCTTATGCGAACTAACAAACCTTCCGATGCATCTATTGCACGAATCATTTTCAAAAATGCATCTCCATAGATTGCAAAAACACAAAAATAAACAGCGAAGAGAATCAGGGTTACAATCATTTTTCAGACCAAATCAAAGGATCGTTACATTTTAACACTGTCGGATATTTTATTCCTATCAAATCTTCCAAATACTCTTTTTTTATGTTTCCCAACCAATAATTAACCGCACCCCAAATTCGAGGATTGATAAACAGTACGCAAGATTTGAAGATTAACTATAGGTCTGACATACGGACAAATTCATTGGTCGTTAATATTTAGCCTCAGTGTTATAATATTTGTAATATTGTATAAAACCATACAATCCCTTCTTCGAAAGATGTGAACGAAAACGGGATTGTCATTTTTTGGAGAGAATATGTATCTGGATCCGGGCTCTGGAAGTGTTATTTTGCAAGCAATTATTGCTGCTGTTTTAGGCGTTGGTGTGCTCACGAAAGTGTACTGGCGGAAGATCAAAGCGCTTTTTAGTAAAGAGAAAGATCAAACGACCGAAAAAATCGATCAGTAGTAATGCTTACTAGCATTCCTGATATTGCCAAATAAATCATATTCCAAGGGGACGAACCTTTGGATAATTTCGATCATCACAGGACGCTTCACGCATTCATTATTTTCACTATTCGAAAGCAAAATGTCGCAGCCTGGTTTTATGGTTTGCTGCGAGAGAATCCGTTCTGCGTTTATAGGACGTCATCCTCCTCTGCCGGTTCCAACCGTTTGCAGAATATCATCAAGCTTTCATTAAAGTGACAATCAGCCAGTTTTCCTGACATGACCTTGCCATCATTTTTCTCGCATTCTTTCGATCGCGCAAAGTGATAACCAATATAAAATGAGAAAGTATAATCATCACATTATGATCCGTTGAGAGGTCTTTATAACGGCCTTTCCTCCGAGGTAGATTTCCCCTGATCGATACGATACATGAGATTCGGGCAGTAAAATCTGCCAGATCAACGAAAACACCTTTACTGTCTGTGGAAAGGTATTTCCTTGTCAATCAACATGAATATCAATGACGGACAAACCATGAAAAAATTCTTTGATTATGCCATTGAGCTTTTTTTGTTAGGAATGCTATTCGCAAGTATTTTGTTTTATGTTAAGCCAGGCGCATCCGTTTTTTACAAAAGATTCCAAATAAACCCTCAGGATGTTGTTTCAGAAACGTCAAACCTGGCATACCAATTCGATCTTGATGCGGACTTATACAACCAAAACACGCTGTTGCTAAAAGAAGATGACCAGTTTTTGCAAACATCCAGCCTGCCTGAAGTCAAGGCAGGAAGTAACGGAACTTATTATGTCAGAACCGAGGATGACGGATCTTATACCCTCCTGTTTCGTCCGATATCCGCAAAGCTCGACCTTGCGAACACGCACGTTTATACAATCATGGTGCGGTACTGGATTTTCTCAAAAGACACTGGGGCTATAGGGGTGATTGGTGTCATTCTGACAGTATTTTTAGTGAGTTTCCTGTTCATAGAAAACCGTAAACAGGTTTTTTCTTCGCCGATAGGGATTGTGAGGCTCTGGGCCAGCGGTCAAGCTGGTCGTTCCATCATTAATTTTTACAAGAAAATCACATTACGCGGATTTCTAGAGGGATTTTTTATCCCGCTTAGTCTGCTCTGGGTATACAGCGGAATTTATAAATACATAGTTGGACGCCTTTTCTCGATAGGTATCAACTATAACTTTACACACAACCTCTGGCTGTATCTTTCTATTCTCCTGGGATTTTCTCTCCCTTTGCTCCTGATCTTGATTTTTCGACAAACAAAGTCACCTTCCGCAAGAAAATCCACCCCTTCAAAATTCGATCCTTTGAGTTTAATTTTAGTTTTGCTTCCGATGACGCCTGTTGTTCAGTACCTCATCATCAATAACGATATGCTCTCGATGATTGAAACCCTTAAAATCATCGGATTTTTCCTCACATTTTCAGGCCTGCTTGTGGTACTGTTGCCACTTTCCCTGAAGAGATTTGCCACTTTGAGCACGACAATGACTTTGGGGATGTCCTTTGCCTATACCATCACCAATATGGCTATGATCACCAGACAGTTCGCCTGGTATGAAAACGGTACCTTTACAATCCAGGTTTTATTCCTGGCAGGCGCTTACACTCTGGCCAGAGTATTCGGAAGGAAACTCGTTTATTCTTATATCATCTTGAGTTTTATTGGCAACAGCGTCGTTCAAATATTTCGGATCGAACCGCTGCCTGGCGGGGATTCCCTTTCGGCCGAAGAAAACCATTTGCTGCAATTGGTCGAAAACCACACACCGGTGCTTACACCGAATATCTATTTTTTGATATATGATTCTTACGTTCCCAGTGAAGTCATGGAAAATTATGGTATTGACAACAGCGCTCAGGAGACCCATTTACAGGAACTTGGTTTTAAAATTTATCCAAATATTTATACAATTGGATCTACATCCATTAATTCTATCAGCAGAGTTTTGAACAGCGCAAATCAGTTTTACGGCGATCGGCGAAGAGGTGTCTCAGGAAACGGCGTTGTGAATTCCATCTTTCAAGACATAGGATATCTCAATCTGGGACATTTTACCAATACGTTTTTTTTCACTGGAACCAGCTCTGGATATGATATTACCTATCCGGAAGGTATCGCAAACGCATATTTGACGGAAGGGACTTTATTAGGTGAATTCAAGAATGACCTGCACTATTATGATCCGCCTCATGAGGAGTATGTAGCAGCGAAGCGTGAAATTTTCAGGAACCCCCCTGCTGAACCAATATTTTGTTATATGCATACGAACACCCCAAACCACAGTATAAACACGGGCAGGTGTCAAGGTCGTCCATTTGAACTATATGAAAGCAGACTTGATTCGGCAAACCAGGAAATGACTGATGATTTGGATGTGTTACTTGAAAATGATCCTCAGGCAATTATTATCGTAGCGGGTGATCATGGCCCATACATAACAAAAAATTGCGCCAATCTTCTGACCGGACATTACGAGGCCTCTGAGATTACTCGTCTCGATATCCAGGATCGATATGGAGTTTTCCTTGCGATACGTTGGCCTGATAATGATTTTGAACAATACGATGACATCACGATCCTGCAGGACCTCTTCCCAGCCATTTTTGCCTATCTATATCAGGACCCAAATATCCTGGAAGCAAAGGTTACACCGGTGAGCTCAGATACAAATCTTAGTGGGATTTATTTGGATCATGGAATCATTCGCGGTGGTGCAGATGACGGACAACCTTTGTATCTCAATGCTCCGTAACCATGAGACCCGGCGTATTTGAATCAGGGCAGCGAGCCAGGGTGAGCCCAAAAGGCGGGGAAACTAGTCTGCAATCGGGTCACCCCATGACCTTGGTTTATAACTACTATTTTCACACATCTCTGCCCAGCCTCATAACCCAGGTGATATAATGGGCACACGAAAATAAGATTCTATGTATGGCTGGTATCTGTTTTTCCCAGAGTGGATAAGTAATGTTCTGAACTATGTTCAGAACATTATGGTATATCGAGGAATAATATTTAAAACATAATTTCTGGTACGCGAATGGAACGTTCAGACAGAGCACTGGATCAACATTCTGCCAGACAGTCTGTTCCTGTAGAGAGTAGCTATCGTGGCAAACAAGATTAATGGATTTTTCCTTCACCGGTGGGGATACCTGAAACTGGCATTTACCAGCATCATATTTTCTACATTTTTCTATGTATTCATGGAGTGGGTCTTCTTCATCACAAAATCATCCTTTATGGACATGTACCGTTTTGGGGAGAAGATCAAAATCTTACTCCTCTCCGGCCTTTTTGTAGCGGTTGCTGTGATTCTGATCATACCGGTACTTGTCATTTTGGATGCGCTTTTATCACCAATCATTAAGCAAATCAGCCGGTTCATTTATTTCATTCCTGCTGCGTTGATCCTTGCTTGCCTGGGTCTGATATTAATAGATAACTTCACGTATACCTTGATCAGCTTTGGCATCGTCGATACAGATAACTTTACTCGTGCATTATACCTGGTCGTTTTTGCTGCCGGATTTCTATACATCTTAAAGCGTTTTGCATCGGCAATACAATCACCGGGATGCGGTAAACTTAATCGAAGCTCGCAGATTGCCGCCTTTCTTTTGGTAGGGGTGCCGCTGGTGTTGGCAAGCATCACTTATCAACCAGGCGACAATGTCAGGGATTTCATCCAGCAAAATTCAACCAGCACGAACCGGCCCAACATTATATTACTGAACTCGGATGGAATTAATGCCGCCAATATGTCAGCCTACGGCTATGAACGCGATACCACTCCGTTTATTACCGAGCTGACCAAAAAATCGCTCGTGGGCCAAAACAACTTTTCAAATGCCAGCGCTTCGCGGGGTTCTGAAACGGCTACACTTACCGGAAAACTGCCACTTTTCACTCGTGTTCTGATTGTCAGCAACACTTTGCAGGATGTAAATCGATATGAACATATCCCTGGGCGACTGAAAAGGATTGGTTACAAAACCATTTCACTCGGTGTAAAAAGTTATGTCGATGTCAACTCTATCAATTTCACCAATGCATTTGATGAAGTAAACTGTACTGCCAATCCAGATAGTCCGCTCTCCGGGTCATCTTTTGACGATGAATTGTATTTTATTTCCTCCATTCGCGAACGGATCCAGGATCGGCTTTTCCACATTTTTTTCATCGAGAAAATGGACAATGCCTATACCGAAGTCACCAATGCAATGACCAGCGATATTTCTGATCAGGAACGGATGGATTGCCTGTACAATTATCTGGATGAGGCAGCGCAAACCAATCAACCTGTGTTTGCCCATCTCCATCTGATGGGCACGCATGGCCCTGAATTCGATCCGGATGCCGAGGTGTATTCGAGGGATCTCGAACAGGATAAAGAGTGGATGACTGATTTTTACGATGATTCCATCATCGATTTCGATCAGGAGGTGGAAGAATTGGTCACCTATCTTAAAGATAAAGGGCTTTACGATAACACCATTCTGGTGATCTACACAGACCACGGTCAAAAATGGTCCACCACCACACGGATTCCGCTGATTATCCATTTCCCGAATGACGAACATGCGGGCTTGATTACGGAAAACACCCAGAATATCGATATCGCACCTACTTTGATGGATTATCTGGATCTCCCAAAACCAAAATGGATGACCGGTGATTCGCTTTTGCAACCGGTTGATCCAAATCGCCTGATCATTGCCACGCGTGCGGTCAGAAACGAGGATTCATCCGATAATGTGGTCACCGATGAAGCCAAAGTACCCCCGTTTTATCAATTCGGCAGTGTATCGATGATCCAATGCCAGAAAATCACCATCTTTGATCTGCAGCATACCGAAGTACGAAATGGAACCGTCAGCGATTATCCAAATCCCTGCCCGGAGGATACGTTGTATTCCACCGAGGTGCTGCATGATAAATTGGGGAATGTACTACTGCAAGCCGGTTTTGACTTACCACCAGTTTGGTAATCGAAATCCATCGGGGATATCGATTCTTAAAGAATAAGAAAAATAGCGAATTAAAACTGTGACTGCGCAAAAATGAAATAGGTTTGACCATGATATAATGCACCTGTTTATCATTTTGCGTCCTGCACTAATTTATTAAATCAACATTTTGGAGTCATCATGTATCTGGATCCTGGATCTGGCAGTATCATTCTTCAGGCCTTAATCGCAGCGTTTTTGGGGATTGGTGTCATTACAAAAATCTACTGGAAAAAAATCCAGTCGTTGTTCGGCAAGAAAAAATCCACAGAAAGCGAAATCAAAGAAGAGTAACAAATCGGCTATGGGAAATAAAATCGCAGCCTCTTTTCGCGATCCCAGCGGGGTCGTGTATTCGCACAACGGCAAACTGTTACGCCAAATTAATAAAGTTTATCAGCAGGATTATGATTTGTTACTCTCAAGCGGTTTATATGACCGCCTGAGTAAAAAAAAGCTGTTGGTATCCCATGAGGAATCTCAGGAACCCCCTCTGCTCCCCGAACTGGCATATAAGATCATTCAACCCGAGAAGATCGATTTTATCTCCTATCCTTATGAATGGTCGTTTTCTCAACTGAAAGACGCCGCTTTGCTGACTTTGAACATCGAGAAAGAAGCCTTGAATTCCGGGCTTTCGCTCAAAGATGCCAGCGCCTACAATATACAGTTCCATCACGGCGCGCCCATTCTTATTGACACGTTGAGTTTCTGTCAGTATCAGGAAGGTCAGCCCTGGGTAGCGTACAAACAGTTCTGCCAGCACTTTTTAGCGCCTCTCGCGTTGATGAGCAAAACAGATCTCCAGTTAAGCAAACTTCTCATTCACTATATCGATGGCATTCCCCTTGCGCTTTGCAGCAAACTGCTGCCCGGGTCTACGCGGCTAAGCTTCGGTCTCACATCACACATCCATTTGCATGCCCAGGCTGAAAACCGTTATGCCGCTACTGGTGATGATGCCGGAAGGAATCTATCGGAGAAAAAGCCCCAGGTCAGCAAGATCGGTTTGTTGGGGATTCTGGATAGCCTCGAAAAAACGGTACGCAGCCTCAATATTAAAGCCGCCGGAAAAGAATGGGCCAACTATTATTCCAACACCAACTATACTGACGATTCCTTTAAATCGAAAAAGCAGATTGTCAAAGAATGGTCACAGGCTTTGAAGCCAAAAAAGGTGATGGATCTGGGAGCTAATACGGGGGTTTTCAGCCGCGAAGCTGCCTGGTCGCCTGATTGTCTGGTGATCTCCTCTGATATTGATCCGGAAGCGGTAGAAGCCAACTATTTACAGATCAAGGTTGATGCTCAAAAGAACGTCCTTCCCCTGGTGATTGATCTCACAAATCCTTCGCCTGCCATCGGCTGGGACAATCAGGAACGCGAATCATTTTACCAGCGCGGGCAGTGCGACCTGGTGCTGGCCCTTGCGTTGATCCATCATCTTGCTATTGCCAACAACGTTCCTCTCCTGGATATTGCTCACACCTTTTCCGAATTGGGAACTTATTTACTTCTGGAATTTGTCCCCAAAGAAGACAGCCAGGTGAAGCGATTGCTTCGTTCAAGAGACGATATCTTCAGTGATTATTCTCTGGAAGGGATTCTGAACGCTTTCAGCGCTTTCTATCAACTTGAAAAACAGACGCCGGTCCCAGGCAGTGCCCGCACCATGCTTTTGTTCAAACGGAAATAAGAAGGTTTCTACTATCTAATAAAAGTTATGCAGGCAAAGAAGAATTTAATTATCGATCTTTGCCTGCCTTTTTGATGAACACCTTATTGTTTGCACCAGAGATCTTATCACCTGAGCAGTAAACCATTCCGGTTGTTATGAAGCAATCAACATTTACCGGATATCCTGCAGGTTCATGCATGAACTTGCGGCTGAAGGACGCTACATTTTTAAGAAACGGTCGACTCTTTCTATGAATTCCAGACAACTCCGGACACGAATTCTTCATTACGTCATTGAGATCATCTTTTTCTGTTGCACCCTCTTCAGTCTGATAATTTTAATCAAACCTGGAGCCGCGGTCTTCTATAAAAGGATTCCAATTCAAAGCAATACTTTTGAAGAACAGAAAGTGGTATATTCAAAGCGTTTCCAGCTTGATACTACTATTTTTCCGCCCGATTCATTCCTGTTCTCCGAAAATGGGAATTTCTTTGAACGCAGCACAGTAATGTACGTCAGGAGCGGAAAGCCATCGACCTTTACATCATCTATCACATCAGATGGACATATTCTGCTCAATTTTTCTCCATCCAATGAAGGGAAAGATCATGTAGAGGCTCAGAGCTATCAGATCTGGATCAAACCCTCCATAATCAACAGAACAACCGGAGCAATTGCTGTCATCATCTTTTTAGCCGGGATGTTCATTATTTCAGTGCTCGATCCGCAAACGTTCAAACCGGTGAGATGGAACCCAATTCAAATCGTCTGGTTCTGGTTGAACGGGAATGCCGGAAAAGTAATCTCCATTCACATTCATCGGTTTACAAGCTGGATAAACTGTTTGATCCAGCCTGCAGTGGAAAGACTCAAACAACCTGCTTTTCTCTTCCATCAAGTGCTCATTCCCTGTGGAGTAATTGGCATTTTCAGCGGGATATTGGCCCTACTCTCATCAAACTTTCTCTTGAAGGGAGTTACTTATCATTTTTTGATCCAGCTATTCATCGGATTAACTGGATTGAGCGTGCTGATTCTTCTCTTGTTGCTTTTACAGAAATATTTCAACAGGGCTGATCTGGCTGCGTCACCCCGTTTTGCACGTCAATTTCATCCCGAAGAACTTTTATTTTTATTGTTTCCATTTACCCCTGTTGTTCAATACATTGTCAATAACCTGAATGTATTTTCATTTACCAACAGCCTGATCGTGATTGCATTCATATCAGCCCTGGCTGGTTTACTCATCTTTGTTCTTCCTTACGTTTTCGGGCGAATCACCTCTCAAAAAACCCTGCTTGCACTGGGCCTCGCGTTGAGTTATCTCGTCACTAACATGGCTTCCATCACCAGGCAATATACCTGGTATGAATACGGCAGTTTTATTCTTCTGGCCCTTCTGTTTCTGGTAATTTTTCTGGTGGTCAAGCTGGTCCCAACCCGTATTTTGACGATATTTTTCGTCCTGAATTTCGTGTCATCAGGTTTGTTTCAATACATCAATCAGATAGATTCACGGGCTAAATCGACGCCCCATTCAGAAGAAAATGCGCTGACCTCTTTATTACAGGATAATCCCGCCTCTCGAATGCCCAATGTATATCTACTGGTGTATGACTCGTATGGACCGTATGAAACAATGCTTGAATATGATTTTGATAACAGCAACCAGATCACTTATCTTAAGGAAAATGGTTTTACGCTTTACCCGGCAACGTATTCTCTGGGTTCCTCTACACTGTTTTCAATGGACTCTACCCTCAATTTGTCACCTGAATTCTCAAGTGATATTCGCAAATCAGTGTCCGGAGATGGAATCGTACACCAGGCTTTTCATGAATTGGGCTACACAACCTGGGGACTTTTTTCGACCGATTATATGTTCTTGAGTACAACCTCCAAGTACGACTATTCAATACCAAAGAGTTCATTGGACAATCACCTTCTGGAAGCCATTCTGACAGGCGAATTCCGTTATGACCTTGGCTTTCAGCAACAAGATCATCAGGAGTTTATAGCAGAAAAAACGGAGCAACTTAAATATCTTCCCTCCACCCCACTGTTTGTTTACAGCCACACCAATCTTCCCGGTCACAGTCCGACGACAGGCGTTTGTCGAGAGGGCCAAAGGGAGATTTACCTGAAACGGATCGAAAACGCGAACCTTGAAATGAAACAGGATATTACCAATATCCTGGAAAATGATCCTGATGCGATTGTGATCATCGCCGGCGACCATGGGACATACCTGACCAAGAATTGTTACCACCTGAACGGTGTTTATGATCAATCAGAAGTATCCCGGCTGGATATTCAGGACCGATACGGTACCCTGCTGGCGATCCATTGGCCGACTGAAGATTATGTTCAGTATGATCAGATTACAGTCCTGCAGGATGTTTTTCCAGCTGTTTTCGCCTATCTTACGCAGGATGAAGCCTTCCTGTCGACCAGAATCAGGCCTGCCAGAACGATGACCGATGTAGTCAGCGGCGCCTATGTAGAAGACGGCATCATTCACGGCGGCATCAATGACGGTGAACCGCTGTTCCTATCAACAAATGAATAATTGCTTATCCACCCAGAATGGGCACCAGGATGGGTACCAGAACGCTGAGCACCACGCCATTGAAAATTGAAACCAGAGTGTACTGGTTGCCTGAGTAACGCTGGATCACCGGCAGAGTCACATCCATCGAAGTAGCTCCAGCACTGGCAATGGGAGCCAGCCAGCCCACCCATTTTGCCAGAACCGGGGTGGAAAGGATGGTTGCCAACTCACGGATTAAATTGGTGAGCAAAGCGATAGTCCCCAGCTCAACCCCCTGTAAATCGGTGAGGATGACGCTGGAAAGCGAGTAGAACCCAAAACCGGCTCCAACCGCCAGGCCATTTTTAAAACCAATCAACGGGAAAAGCAACGCAATCAAACCGGTGCCAATCACCGAACCGGCAGCCACCAAAAACGGGATCATCAGCATGGTCTTGTTAAGGTGGCGTAGTTTGGCAAAGGATGCAACATCGGCCCCCACCCCAACACCGATCAACAGAAGAAGTACGTTGATCACCGTGGTCTTCATCCACTCCAGCGTGATCAGGTAATCCACGTTCAACAGGGTTCCCAAAAGCAGACCGGCGATAAAAATAACGGCAAACAGAAGTGTATTTTTCATTCCTCATCTTCTCCATGCCATTTTCGCCCGATGGGAAGGGTGAGTAGAATACTGCCGGTGATCCCTCCCAGGGCCAGCAGCAGTGCGCTGAACCCAAGAGTAGAAAGGTTCTTCATAATATCCGGCTGACTGCCGGTGGACAGTCCCATTAAAAAGATGAGCAACCCCAGTAGAATCGAGGCACCCCAGTTGGAGACGATGACTAACTTTGGGCGTTTCCGGATGACCCAGCCAATTGCCGCACCGGCAGCAAAATAAAGAAGCACACTCATAATTACCACCCTGTCAAATCGTGATTACAATTTCCTTGTTCCTGATCATGTTCAGAAAAGCGATGAAATCGAGACGATCTTACCACATTCTCATACCTGGCAAATGATGAAGGTGAGCTGTTCTTCAGCAAGCCAGACTGCTCTGAATTCTTTTCAAAAAATACCGCCCTTCATCCCTGTCATGTTTTTTGCATTTTGGGAGGAAGGGCGGGATCATTTTTACCGGCCTGGATTTACCGATTTATCGCCTGCATACCATCCAAAAATGCCTTCCGGTTCGTCTCAAGCGATTTGGGAGGTACCCGTTTGGAGATGACGGGTAGCCATTGATCTTCTGGAATGCCCATCCACTGTGCGAGCGCGCCCAAGAGCACTACATTGGCCGCTTTTGAACTGCCGGCTGCTTCGGCGATCTCCACACCCTTGACCCAGAAAACCTGATCGGTCATCTTGTGAACCATGTCATTGATCGCTTCATCGGAGGGATAAGCCGCCCCACCCGAGCTGACCGTGATCGGCACAATACTGTAATCGTTTACCAGTACCAGGCCGCCCGGTTTCAAATCGCGAATGTAGTGGCCCAATTCTGATTTTTCAAAGGCGATCAGGATATCCGCATCCCCATGTGAAATGATGGGAGAGTAAACGTGCTCGCTCCAGCGCACATGTGATGTGACACTGCCGCCGCGCTGAGACATCCCATGAACTTCGGCCTGTTTTACATCATAGCCCAGGTTCAGGCCCAACTCTGCCAGTACATTGCTGGCCAGAATGGTTCCCTGTCCGCCGACGCCCACCAGCATAAAGCTAATTGATTTTTTGTCCATGTTGATCTCCCTGTATCAGTTCAAATTTTGGACAGCGGCGCGCTTTTCCTGTACCTGAGTGCGGAACAGGATAGCATTGCGCGGACAAACCTGCGCACAGATCTCACAGCCGGTGCACAGCATGGGGTCGATCTGTGAGAGCTGACGGCCGGTCTTGGGATCGAGCCGCTCTGACTTGGAAAGGGCCGGGCAGCCAATTTTCTGACAGGTTCCACAGCCATTACAGATATCATGATTGACTTCAAGCGGCAGATACTGCTTGCGTTGTGATGGCAGCAGCGCGCATTCGTGTTTGGTGATCAACACCGCCGGTTCATCTTCCTTCACCCAGGTTTTCAATGTTCCCTCAACCGCCTTGACATCATAGGCCTCCACGGTCTTCACCTTTGTGATGCCCAGGGCGCGCACCAACGCTTCCAGATCGATCATATTGGCAGGTTGGTTTTGCAAAGTCAGGCCGGTTCCCGGGTTCTGTTGATGACCGGTCATGCCGGTGATGCGGTTATCCATAATCACGGTGATGACATTACTCTTGTTGTAGGCCACATTCATCAGGTTCTGGATACCGGTATGGAAAAAGGTCGAGTCACCGATGACAGCCACATGCCGTTCCTGGCTTCCGGCTCGCATGGCGCCATGCGCCACACCAATGCCGGCGCCCATGCACCCGGTGGTGTGGATGGCGTTGAGCGGCGGGACCATTCCCAGGGTGTAACAGCCGATATCGCCATTCACCGGCACTTTCATTTTGCTCAGGGCGTAAAAGGTACTGCGATGAGGGCAACCCGGGCATAAAACCGGAGGACGGGGAGGCGGAGCGGCCATTTCAAATTCCGGCAGCGCAGGCGCTTCTCCTGAGATTAAACCGGCTTTTCGGGCGCTTTCACGCACCACATACTGGTTGAATTCGTAATAAATGGGGAAGATGGATTTGGCGTTGGGTTCGTATAGCCCGGGATTTTTTCCGCGATATACTTCCACACCCATCAGGCGGACCTGGTCCTCAATAAACGGATCCAGTTCCTCCAAAATGATCACACGTTTCATTCGTGAGGCAAAGTCGGTGATCAGCTTATACGGCAGCGGATATACCATGCCCAGTTTGAGAACACTGGCATCCGGGAACACCTCACGTGAGTACTGGTAAGCGATCCCACCGGTAATGATACCCAAATCATGTGAGCGTTCTTCCACCACATTGAACGGATACGTTTCTGCGAATTCTGCCAGATTACGGATGCGCTGTTCAATCACCAGATGCGCCTTGCGAGCGTTGGCCGGGACGGTTACATATTTTTGAGGGTTGCGGGGGAAAAGCCCTGGTTCAGGAAGCTGCAACCGGCTTTCGGAAATCTCCACCACAGCGCTGGTGTGGCTGATTCGGGTGGTCAGGCGCAGAATCACCGGGGTGTCAAATTTCTCGCTGATCTCGAAGGCAGACATCATGAAATCTTTGGCATCCTGGCTGTCAGAGGGATCCAGGCAGGGAACTCGCGCAAATTTTGCATACTGGCGGTTGTCCTGCTCATTTTGCGATGAATGCATGGATGGGTCATCGGCTGAGACAATCACCAGGCCGGCTTCAGCGCCAGTCATTGAAGACATAAAGTAGGAATCAGCGGCCACATTCAACCCCACATGCTTCATGGTGGAAAATGCGCGCTTTCCTGCATAGGCGGCTCCAACGGCTGCATCCACGCCCGCTTTCTCATTGGGGGCCCATTCAGCATACACATTGGGGAGTTTCGCAAAGACTTCCAGGATTTCCGTACTGGGAGTTCCCGGATACCCTGAAGCAACTGCCGCACCGGCTGCCCACGCGCCGTGCGCGACCGCTTCATTACCTGATAATAGTCTCTTCATGAATTCGTTTCCCTCCGGAAAGGTAGATGAGATGTTCACGGACTTGATTTCTTAATTATACGGTGATTTTTCCTCTTTGTACATATTACTGGTATTTTCAGATAGATTATTTGTGATGATATTTGCTCATTTCACAGGCTGCTTTTCTTCACAAAACGAACCAATCTGATTACACTTAATCCATACCTGATTAAGGAGAACACCAATGGAAAGAGAAATCTGGATGGAACGAATGACATGGCGGGATATCGAGCAGGCCATGGCTGATGGGTACGATACTGTCATCTTAATCGCCGGTTCGATTGAACAGCACGGCCCACACCTGCCCACCGGCACCGATACCTTCCTGGGGTATGCCATGGCAGATTATACCGCCCGAAAAATGGGGAAAACCCTGATCGCGCCGGTGATCCGCCCGGGTATGTCAGAGCATCACATGCATTTCAAAGGCACCATTACCCTCAGTAAAGAGACTTTTCAGGCAGTAGTACGTGATGTGGTTGATTCACTGGTACGGCATGGTTTCAAGCGCATTGCCATCACATTCAGCCATGGCGGCAACGAAGCGGCGCTGAATGAACTGCTGCCCCAACTGGCGCACAAATATCCGCAGGTGGATATCCTCTCCCTGATCGACGAAGATGCCTTCTCCAATTCTGTCAGCCATATTCTGAAACGCGATTCCATTACGCCTCAACAGATGGGTGTACACGCCGGAGAAATGGAAACATCCATGATGCTCGATTGGGAAGAAAAACTGGTTCACCAGGACCGCTTTGAACAGGGCTTCATGGGTGATTTCGGCCATGAAAATCCCGAAATGGTCAAAGCCCTTTCGATAGGTCTGCACACGGTAACAAAAAACGGCGTGCTGGGTGATGCCCGTTTTGCGACCAAATTACGCGGACACGACTACAACGACGCCGTTGCTGACTTTGCGGCCAAACACTTCAAAAAAGTGGAAGGCTGAACCGAAATCAGTCGTTGATTCCTTTTGCCAGAGCGACGATTGCCTGAATGGCGATTCTGATTTCCATTTCGACCGCTTTCTGAAACAGACTGCGGTCGATTATTTTATAGGAGATCGCGTGAGCCGATCCTGCCGGTCCATCAACCGCCACAATGGCGCCGGCTCGCACCCCGCGCAGACTGGCAATGGTGAAGAGCGCGGCGGCTTCCTGCTCAAAGATCTTCACCCCGGCGCGCTTCCATACACCAAAAGTGGCCTCAGAATCAAGCCCGTAGAAGGCGTCACCGGTGCGATATAACCCCACATGGAACGGATGCCCGCTCGCCTGCGCGGCTTTCCGCAAGGCCAGTGTGACATCCAGATCGCTGACAGCCGGGTACTGCGGCGGAACCAGTTCTTTTGAGAGACCGTCATCGCGGACTGCGCCCGTGGCAATCACCAGATCGCCGGGATGAACATCCTCCTGTAAATACCCGCAGGTGCCTACCCGGATCAGTGTATGGGCTCCCAGTTTGATCAATTCTTCAATACCCATGGCAGCGCCAGGGCAGCCGATGCCGGTTGACATCACCGAAATGGGGACCCCCTGGACATTGCCGGTGTACGTCCAGTACTCGCGGTTGCGACCTACCTCGCGGGCATCGTCGAAAAAGGTCGAAATCCAGCGCGCGCGTTCAGGGTCTCCGGGTAGCAGCACATATGGGGCAATATCGCCTGGTTTACAGCGGATGGTGGGTTGGATAGCAGCGTCAGTCATAAGGTTTCTCCTGAGGAATTCTTATTAATACCGGTTACAACTCAATTGTAACGAGATATTCAGAATCCCTCAGGATATTGACTATGAACCGATCAGACGCAATGTGATAATCTCGAAGGGCTTGATAGCGAACCGGACCGTGTTCTCATGAACCGGCAGTTCCTGCTCATTTTCTTCCAGTAAATTGGTGATAAAGGCACGTTGCACCGGGAAACCATAGGTAAGATTGACCTGGCCGCGGCTACGCTGATTTTCGTAAAGCCTTACGATGATCCCCTGTCCATCCTCTGCCTGTTTCACAGTTTCAATGATCACGTTCTCACGGTCGGTTGCTACCAATGCGGGCAGCTTTGTGTTTGATTCAGAGCGCGGGTCTGTCGTATTATTCGTTTTCACAGGGTAAATCACGCATGGATTATTGAGATCATACGCGGCCTGCACGGTACCGTTTCGCCAGTCACCGGTGTGGGGATACAGGCTGTAAATAAAGCGATGCTCTCCCTGATCTGCAAAGGGATCTGGCATGGTAGCACTCTTCAACAGAGTGATCCGCATCACGTTTTCATGCACATCATGCCCGTACTTGCAGTCATTCAGCAAGCTGACGCCGTAATCGCCTTCACTCAAATCGATCCATTTATGCGCTGAACTCTCAAAACGCGCCCAGTCCCACGATGTATTCCGATGCGTGGGCCGCTGCACACTGCCCCATTGAATCTCGTATGTAGCGGTGGGGCTTAACACCTCCACCGGGAAAGCGGCTTTCAGTAATACCTGCTGTTCATGCCAATCGACATATGTATCAAAATCGATGCGGCGGCTGTTTCCGCTGAGATAGATCTTTTGCACAATTTTGCTGCCGCGGAACTTACGGGTGAACATGATCCCGCAGCGCAGCGGGCCTTCCTCAATAATGGATGCTGCGGACATTAATTCAACCGGCCAGCATTTGTCTTCATAATAGATTTCAATATCCCAGGCGTCGTACTCAACCGGGCGATCCTCAAATGCCTGCAATACATTGGCATTCTGCCCCGCCGGTATCACCTCTCGCTGGTATTCTTTATCCCACAAACGCGTAATTTCACCGGCAGGCGATAGCTCCACTCGCAGCAAGCAATTCTCGAGGATAAATCCCTCGGATGTCTGTTCAACCTGTACCGTTGCCGGCCAGGTCCGCTCACTGCTGCGAACACCCAAACCACTCAGACTGTATGGCTCGGATGAAGGGAGTTTCACCAGTATGCCGTTTTCAATCTTTTGCGAAGGGATATCCTGATCGGTTTGCGGATCATAGAAGGACTTGCCCTCTTCCAATGTACCTTCAAATAAAGCCGTGTGTCCTGTGAAAGATGTGGGATTAACCACCACATGACTGATATCCGGGTTAAGTCGTTCAGCCAGGTTCTCCAGCGCGGTTTCGACCACAGACTCAGTGGTTTCCTGGATCTTTTCGTGATCGTTCAGGGTGTCTTCGTAAACTTTCGCAATCGATGAACCCGGTAATATATCGTGGAACTGGTTGCAGCACAATAATTCCCAGGCTGTGCGCAGCGAATCATGCGGGTACGACAGACCAGCATGCACGGCTGCCAGGCTTGCCAGGAATTCGGCATTATGAAGCCGAAACTCGCTTTTGCGATTGGCCCGTTTTGTTCGAGCCTGGCTTGTCAATGTTCCGCGGTGAAACTCCAGATACAGTTCGCCGTTCCATTGAGGCAGGTCCTCACCGGCTTCCTCTTCAAGACGCGACATAAAACCACCGATCGTACCACTCTTTACGCGCGGCAAACCGGGGAACTCTTTCAGCAATGGAAGGTTTTGCAGCATCTCCCGTGAGGGTCCGCCGCCGCCATCGCCGTAGCCGTACAGCATCAACAAATTTTGATGTGTTTCTTTTTGATCATAGTTTTCCCAGGTGCCCATCACCTCCTTGGGATTTAGCAGGGCGTTATAGCTGTTTGAATCGAGGATGGTGGTGATGGTCTTATCCGTTACCGGATCACCCGGTGTGGTCAGGAAATGAGATAAAATTCGCGTTCCATCAATGCCCTGCCACCAGAAGCTCTGGAATGGCATGCGGTCATACTGGTTCCAGCTCATTTTTTGGGTGATAAAGTATTTCAAACCGGCCAGTTTTGCCAGTTGCGGCAACGCGCCCGAGTAACCGAAGCTATCGGGCAGAAATAGAACCGGGGATTCCACATCACCAAAGTGATTGCGGAAATAGGTTCGTCCCAACAAAAGCTGGCGGGCCAGCGCTTCGGCACCGGAACTGTTGGTATCCGGTTCCACCCAGGTCCCGCCTAAAATCTCCCAGCGCCCGGCCCGAACAGCCTGTTTGACCTGCTCAAAAATGGTCGGATAGTCCTGCTCCACAAATTGATACAACTGCGGCTGGCTCTGAGCGTACAGATAGTCTGGGAACTCCTCCAGCAGGCGCAGCGCGGTGGTAAAAGTACGGCCAGCCTTGCGGCGGCCCTGCTCTACCTGCCACAACCACCCCACATCCAGGTGCGCATGCCCGGCTGCGGTAATCTCGACCCCCAGCGGGCTGCCGGCAGCAGAGATGCCATCCATTAATTCCTCGGTCGCAGCATTCAGGCTCATGTCAAATTCGCGGCCGAATGGTTTGCACATATCCAGCGTGTTGTAGGCTTTGTCCATAGAATTGAGTAAACGCTGACGAGTCAGATCCTGCTCAGGTAAAATATCCACTACACGCAAGCTGATATCGATAATTCTCAGGAATTCCAGTAGCGCCGAATTCAACTGCACCAACGAACAGGTTTTCATCTGCAATTGAGTGTAGCTTTTGTGCAAATCGCGTTCGGTGCCCGCCCCTGGCCAACCGTGCAATGCCAGCAAATGCGGTTGTCCATCCATGAAGCGGCCAGGGATCAGCACTTCCTGGTGATGGCGATCACA
>DAISXR010000012.1:0-9794 GCA_036825755.1 Anaerolineaceae bacterium | reverse complement strand
ATTTTCTTTCGTGTCCAACGAATATCATGTAACATAGGATCATCCAAAAAGTAGATTTCTCTTGCACGACAACATTTGTCGTTTATACTTCATATGCAACGAACACTGTCTAAATACGACATAATTCGTCCAATTATACAATTTCAACCAACAAAGAGGATTGTCAGATATGAAAGGTCATGCTCCCACGCTGGATTCCAATCTTGTTAACGATCTCAGAAAGAATTTGCAGGGTGAGCTGAAAGACGATTTTATCAGCAGATTGTTGTACAGTACAGATGCCTCCATTTATCAAATTGAACCATTAGGCGTCATTATCCCGCGCTCCCTGGATGACCTAACCACCGCGGTGCAAATTGCCGAACGTTACCATGTGCCCATTATTCCGCGCGGTTCCGGTTCCAGTCTGGCGGGTCAAACGGTTGGGCAGGCTCTGATCATTGACACCTCTCGATATCTTGATCGTATCCTCGAGATTGACCCGGTCAACCAGACCGCCACGGTGGAACCGGGCGTGATTCTGAGCAGCCTCAACCGGCAGGTTGCGAAATACGGCCTGATGTTCGGCCCTGATCCTGCTTCTGCAGAACGAGCCTCAATTGGGGGTGTGTTGGGTTGTAATGCGACCGGGGCGCATTCGATTACATATGGCATGTCTGCCGATCACCTCCTGGAGACCGAGGTCATTCTTTCAGACGGTGAAGTTTGTGTATTTACTGAAGAAGATGCTGAACGTTTGGAGAATCTTACCTCCATTCAGCAGCCAAAAAGTCGTAAAGATCACATGTTCCATACCGCTCTCGACATCCGCCGAAACCATGCGGATGTGATCAAACGAGGCTGGCCCCAGGTATGGCGGCGAGCTTCCGGCTACAACATTAACTATCTGCTGCCCTGGACGCCGACGGCCCCGCCCCAATGGGACAACAGTCTGTATCCTTACCCTCCCGTCCAGCCCGGGAAGATCAACCTTTCACACCTGGTGGTTGGATCGGAAGGCACGCTGGCGATCATCCGTAAAGCCAAACTGCGGCTGGTGAAAAAACCCACCCACACCATCCTGGTGGTGCTCACCTACAACAGCATCGCCGAGGCCTGCGATCAGACCACCACGCTGTTGGAAAAGCACCCCACCGCTGTTGAATTGATCCCCGGTGAAATGCTTCGCCTGGCGCGCGCCATCCCAGCCATGGCCATGCAACTGGGTTTTGTCCAGGGCGATCCGGAAGCCATGCTGGTGGTCGAATTTTCCGGCTCGGATCCCCAACGCATCAAACAGCAGGCTCTGGAAATTGGTGGTGGGTTAATCGCTGAAACTAATGCAGAGCAAACGCAGGTATGGAACATCCGCAAAATGGGCTTGGGCATTCTCAATTCGCTGCCCGGTGATCAAAAACCGCTGGCCTTTGTGGAAGATGTCGCCGTACCGGTTGAAAAATTGGGCGCCTTTGTACGATCGATGGAAAACATCATGGGGGCGCACGGGATCCATGCCAACTTCTATGCGCATGCCTCTGCCGGCTGCCTGCATATCCGCCCCATTATCAGCACCAAAGGCGCGCGGGATGTCCAGTTGATGAAAACCATCTCGCAGGAAGTGATCCAACTGACGCTCAGCTTGAACGGCGCGGTCAGCGGTGAACACGGTGATGGCATCGCCCGCTCGGAATATATTGAAGCCAACTTCGGCAGCGATTTGTATGGCCTGTTCAAACAGGTGAAACAGGCCGCTGATCCGGAAAATATCCTGAACCCGGGCAAGAAGATCAATCCCCTGCCCATGGATCAAAACTTGCGTTTTGGACCTGACTATCAGACAAAACCCTGGGAGCCGTTCTTCGATTATTCCCGCCAGGGTGATATGACCGGAGCCATCGAACTGTGCAACGGACAGGGCGTGTGCCGCAAGGATTTTGGGATGATGTGCCCATCGTTCCAGATTCTGCGTGAAGAGAAAAACAGCCCGCGCGGCCGGTCAAACCTGCTGCGGGCATTGATCTCCGGCCAGCTTCCCGCTGACTCACTGGGTGAACAGGTGGTCATGGACGCGCTGGATATGTGCCTGGCCTGCAAAGGCTGTAAATCTGAGTGTCCCTCTGGCGTGGATGTTGCCAAGTTGAAGTTTGACTTCCTTTACCGCTATTACAAAACCCATCCCCACAAAGTGCGCGATTACATGTTCGCGTACATCCATCTGATCGGCCCCCTGGCCGGGGTGTTTTCCTGGATGGTTAACCCCCTGCTGGCCTTCAAACCGGTGAAAAAAATCAACGAAAAACTGCTGCACCTTTCCGCTGAACGCGAATTTCCGCAATTCTCACCGGCTGGAGAGAAAAGAGAGCTTCGCAGGCACAAATCACCGGCCAAACCGGATGTCCTGTTCCTGTTGGACAGTTTTTCGCGTGACATGCACCCCGATACTGCCATTGACGGTGTGAAGGTGCTTGAGGCATGTGGGTTCAACGTCATGATCCTGCCGGTCATCGGAGCCGGGCGAGCATTCACTTCCAAAGGTTTTCTGCCGCAGGCCAAACAACACGCCCACCGCCTGGTGGATGCCATCCGCATGGTGGACCCGGATGGAAAGCTGCCGGTAGTGGGTGTTGAACCCTCTGAAACCTTTATGCTGCGGGATGAATTCCTGGATTACTTCCCACGGGATGAGTTCGTTCACAATCTATCAAAACGCACCTGGCTGATCGATGAATTCCTGATTCGTCCCAACGGGAATGGGAAGGCCCCGGTGGAGACCATCCAACCCGGCAATCAATCTGTTAAGGTGCTTTTGCATGGCCAGTGTGTTCAAAAAGTGCAGCCCCCGGCCGATGACGGTCTGCCGGTGGGTCCGCAGGCGACCATCAGCATGTTAAAACAGGCCGGCTACCAGGTGGAAATGGTGGAAAGCGGCTGCTGCGGCATGGCCGGCGCCTTTGGTTATGAAGCCGAGCATTATGAGCTTTCCATGAAACTGGGCGAGTTATCGCTCTTCCCCGCAGTCAGGGCAGCCGCGCCGGAGGTCATCGTGGCGGCCAGTGGCACCTCCTGCCGGGCGCAGATCAAAGGCGGCACCGGAAAGGAAGCCATTCATCCCATCACACTGGTTCGGCGAGTGTGTAAATAATCTTATTCATTCAGGCTGCCGGTTGAAAAAATGAGCAAAATCTCATGCAGCCGGCAGTTCAAAACTGTATAATCCTGGATAGCAGCATATCGGATCGGTTTATCTGGTTTATCCAGGAAAGAGAGAAGACATGTATCAGTTTGAATGTAAAGATTTGGGTTTTGATGACGGCGTAAAAATTACCGGTAACAGTATGGATGAGGTGACCCGCAAGGTGATTGACCATGCATGGAAGGATCACGACATCAAGGCTCAATCTTCCAAAGAAGCTGAAGACTTGATTGAAAACATTAAAACCAAAATTCATGAAGTGAGGTAAGCCGGGCTTACCAGCACCACTCAATTCATAAGGAGCTGTTCTGCGCCAGCAGAACAGCTCCTTTCATTTTATGTACGCGAATTTCCCAACTGGGGTTCAAATTCCCTTATTACCAACAAAATGCGTGTATAATTCAGCTACGTTCCGACCAGGAGAAAGGAAGTCCCCATGGCCAAAAGTAAAGATTACGGCAGCAAGAACGACAAGAAAAAAATGAAAGAAAAGAAGGACAAAAAGAAAAAGTGAGTTCCAGTTAGAAATCCGGTACCAGACAAACCGGATTTCGCATTTATTTCGCAGAATCATTCATCTTTTAATATTCCATCCATAAACCCCCGGTACTCTCCATCCAGTCCGCGATCTGTTCCACAGCTCCCTTCACATCATTATTTGAGATATCCACTTCCAGGGTGGGGAGTATGGATTCGCTTACCAGCCGGCGCAGCAGCGTCTGCTCCTGAACGAACAAATCCAGGTCGGCATATTGGCCCAGGTTTCCGGAAACCTTCAGTCGTTCGGCTCGTGCAGCCTCAAAGGATTCAACCGAACGAGTCATGAACACCAGTCGAAAACCCAGTGGTTTCAAGCGTTGTTCCAGCCAGGTGAAGGGATAATCCACGTGATTCTGCATCAACTGATACATACGGGTGGAAATGTGAAAACGATCGACGATCCATGAGTAATACCGCTGCAATTCAAACATACGCGCCCAGGTATGGTACGTCTCCATGGCTTGTGCTTCTTCCTCCGGTGCAAAGTTGATCAGTCCGCGGCCCCATGGAACGTTAGTGAAACTGCACCACTCCGCCGAAATCAAAGGCGAATGATAGCGATATTTTCGCGGTCCCGTGATGCGCGGATGATCGTTCAGTTCAAAAGCGATTTCGGTTTTGAAGGTCAGACGGGTGCCTTCAAGAATAATCTTTGGACACATTTTTGAACCCATTCCATCCCTCCTGCTGTCTGGGCAGTGACTCTGTTATCACTATACCATTTTTACTTGGAAGAAGAAACAAAAACGATCTGAATGGAGACAAAACAGATATCCATCTGCCTGTCCGAGTTGTTTTGATCATGCTAGAGAGCAAATGAGCCGGCTTTCCGCCGGCTCATCTTTAATTAGCTTGTTCCTATCTCTGCCGCTGCAGCGGATCCAGAGAATCGCGCAAGCCATCACCAAAGAAATTGAAGGCAATCACCGTGACGGAGATCAACAGACCTGGAGGTACCCACATCCACCAGGCCTGATGCAGCCAGGCTTTCCCATCGAAGAGCATATTGCCCCAGGAAGCTGCCGGCGGCGGGGTTCCCAAACCCAGAAAGCTCAAACCGGATTCCAGAAGAATGGCGCTGGGGATACTGTTGGTCATCGAAACGATGATGGGCGCCACACTGTTAGGAAGCAGGTGACGCAGAATGAGCCGCCGGTTGGATGCGCCGGTTGCTCGGGCAGAGGTAATATAATCCATTTGCTTGATACGCAGAAATTCACCGCGAACCAGGCGTGAGACACCCATCCAATTGAACAGCCCGATGATCACCATGATATTGTAGATACTCGGTTCGAGCAGGGCATTCACGGTCAAAATCAGATAAAAAGTGGGCAGTGAGAGGAAGATGTCCGCCACGCGCATGATGATGTTGTCAGCAGTTCCGCCATACAGACCGGCCAATGAACCCAGCAGCACACCGATCGCGGTAGAAATCCCCACGGCCACAAAGCCAACCGAAAGGGATATCCGTGAGCCGCTCAGACAGCGCGAGAAAATATCCCTGCCCAGTTCATCGGTTCCCCACGGGTGAACCGCATCCGGCGCAGAGGGAACTCCCAGCGCGTATTTTCCATCGATGAAGACCGGGTCAAAAGGCATAATCTTGTCGGCAAAAATCGCGATGAGGAAGATCAATACCAGGAAAATCAACCCCGCCACAGCCATCCAGTTTTTATGAAACTCATACCAGAACTGGTTCAGGAAAGAATACTTCTTAATCCGAACCGGAGAGAGTGTTAATGCGTCGGCCATAATGGGCTCCCTTCGCTCTACTTGTGACTGATACGGGGGTCGACGATGACATACCCGATGTCCGCGATCAAGTTCCCCACCACCACCAGCAATGCCGACAGCATGGTGACACCCATGACAATCGGGTAATCGCGGTTTTGGATGGCGGTGATGCCCAACCGGCCCATGCCAGGCCAACCAAATACCGATTCAGTGATGTAGGCCCCATTCACGATGTCAGGCAGTGACAGGCCGGCCAAAGTGACCACCGGGATGAGCGAATTTCGGAAGGCGTGTCGGAACACGACCAGTTTTTCGCTGAGACCCTTCCCCCTGGCTGTTGTGATGTAATCGAGGTTCAGGTTTTCAATCAACGTGGCACGTTGATAACGCGACCAGTACGCGATGGATGTAAATGAGAGTGTAATGGCCGGTAAAATCACATGCTTGGCAACGTCCAGTGCGTACTCAATCCCGCTCAACCTGCCAATACTGGTCATTCCCACACTGGGCAAGATGCGCAGTTGATTACCAAATAATTCAATCAGCAACAATCCCAGCCAGAAACTTGGCATTGAAATACCGATAAATGCGCCCACGGTAACCACATAGTCAATGATGGTATGCCGTTTGATGGCCGATAAAACGCCGACTGGAATTGAAATCAACAACGTCAGAAAAACTGAGATCCCTCCCAATAAAACCGTGTTGGGCAGGCGCTCCATGATTTCATCTTTTACCGTATCGCTGCTTCGCAGTGAATAGCCCCAATTCCCATCGATCATATTCTTTACCCAGTTAAGGTAGCGGATGTGAACCGGCCGGTCCAATCCCAGTTCATGGCGGATTTTATCCAGTTCGTCGGCTGTCAGGCGGCGTTTTTCCCGGGTGATGTACATCATCACCGGATCGCCGGGGGCAAATTCAGCAATCGAAAATGACATGATCGAGATGAAAAACAAAAGGGGTATCATCTGCAGAACTCTGCGCAGGAGATATTCAGTCATGAAATCCACCTTTATCGAGTATCATGCCGTCCCAAAAGCAGAGATCTGCTCCTGGGACGGCATTTTTACATATTAGAAGATCAATGAAAAGTTTACTTTTCCACCCAGATTAAATCGGGGCGTCCGAAATAGCCAACCATACCCACCTGGAAATCGGCTTCTTCCAGATGTACACGGCGGTTGTAAGCCCATACACGTGATTCATAGTACAACGGCAGATGAGGCAGTTCGTCCCAGACAATCGCGGCGGCCTGTTTCAGGAATTCATCACGGGTGGCGATGTCGGTGGCAGCGCGAGCCTGGTTGAACAAGTCAATGACGGTCGCGTTTTCATAAGACATGTCGCTGTCGACCGCGTTGGAAGCCATCAACCATTGATAGTTGGTACCGTTATCGCCAATGTAGCCGATTCCGGAGAACATCACATCGTACGGTTTATCCACCATGCCGGTGTTCTCTTCGTTCCAAACGCTGCTGTCGATCTGGCGGATCTGGGCATCGATACCCACTGCCTGCCAGTATGACTGCACCATGGCGAAGATCTTTACCTCGTCTGCATCCATGGCATCCAGCACCAGCCCGAACTTGGTGCCCGGGTCGACGCCTTCCACGGTCTTGGCAACCAGGTATCCATCCGGACCCGCTTCCCAACCAACCTCAGTCAGAAGGGCTTTGGCTTTTTCCACATCATAGGTATAGGTGGTGGTGGGTTCATAGGCGGTAACTACAGGGTTCCAGACTGAATCGCAGACCTGTCCGTAACCCAGGTTCATGGCCTGCAGGATGGCAGCGCGGTCCATGGCAAACATGAGCGCCTGGCGGGTTCTCTTATCCTTCAGATAGGGTTTTGAGGTGTTCAAACGCAGGTGGTTCTGATAGTCGACGATCTTGGTCATGACCTGAATATCTGTAGAATTCAAAAGTTCAGGTACCTGCTTGGGTTGAATACGGGCAAAATCAATTTCGCCGGTGAGCAGCGCGGTGATACGGGTCTGAGCATCCGGGATCAGGCGGAACACGAATTGATCCAGATACGGCCGGCCACGCCAGTAATTCTCATTGCGCTCAAGATAGACGGCTTCGCCCACGCGGTTTTCCACCATTTGGAAGGGACCGGTACCCAGGTTGAGGTCGGTGTTGAACTCGGAAGCCTTCATATCGGCATTGCTGATACCCTTCTCTTCGAAGTAATGCTTGGGGATGATCGGCACGCCGATATCAGCCAGCAGGGAAGGAACCGGTACATCAGAGGTAATGGTGATGGTGTAATCATCGACCTTTTCAAAGACATAGGGCTTGTCATTGACGAAGAAACGGCCGCTGAAGGAACCCACACCGATGGTTTCAGGATCTTCCAATACGGAAGCCCAGAACAACACATCGTCGGCGGTGAAGTCAACCCCATCCTGCCATTTTACGCCCTGGCGCAGATGCACCGTCCAGGTGCGTCCATCTTCGCTGATTTCCCAGGATTCAGCCAGGATCGGCCGCAGTTCCGAGGGGAAGTTTTCTCCACCCCAGGTGAGCGGTTCGGTGCTCATCTGGTACACTCTGATTTCATCGCCGCCATTGTTGTGAATGGGGCTGAAACCAGGCATTTCAGATGTCCAGGCCCCGAAAACGAAGGTACCGCCATATTTATCGATGCCTTCAGGCGTGGCGGTGATCACTTTCTCGACCTCAACCTCTTGTACCTGAGGTGTCCCCTCAACGATCACGGTCTCCACAACCTTTACGGGTTCCGGAGCGGCGCACGAAGCCAGAAATGTAGCTACAAGCATTAAAGAAATGACCCATTTGATTAATTTCATTTTTCCTCCAAACGTGTATCCAATATGTATCTCAACTCAAACCGTTTGTACCTTTACAAAATAATTACCCCGGCACCTCCTTATTCGGTCACGTTCACCCGATTCAGCAGATATCCATCCAGACAAGTAAAAGTAATTAAGGAGCAGCTAAAACTGAGAAAGAATAATTCGATTGGAAAAAGGGGAAATGAACCAAGCCATTATCTGCCCGTTATCATATATTATATATCGCCCTAAATCGGATTACAATAGAATAGTTAACATTTGATTCCAGAAAATTTAAAAATAAACAAATCCGTTTCCATCGCCCTCTCGAGTCCCAAACAATTCGCACAGGTATCCTGACGTTCGGCCATTCATTCCACAGTCCTGATGTCTCCCGGTAAATGGATCGATGCAAACAATTCTCTCCCGCCTAGTTTCCTTACTCAACATCCGTGATCTGACGGATCTGGCTTCATCACTGATCTCCATTGAAAGCCACCGGGATACGCCGCAGCGCGAGCGCGTATGCGCTGAAAAGATCGCCGACATTTTTTTGCAGTGGGGTATGCAGCCCGAAATCGTCAACGTTATCGGCGATCGGTCCAATGTATACTGCCGGCTGAAAGGGAGCGGTGGGGGAAAATCGCTGATATTGAACGGGCATATCGATACAGTACCCGCTTATGATATGGACATCCCACCTTTCCAACCTTATGTAGAAAACGGGATGCTGTATGGCCGTGGATCGGTGGACATGAAAGGCGCCTTGGCCTGTATGATGACTGCTTTGCGTCTGCTTCGCGATCTGCGGGTCCCGTTGAAAGGCGATGTGATTTTTACCGCCGTGATCAATGAAGAAGACCGCTCGGAAGGAACCGAACATCTGATCTTGCACGGTCCACATGCCGATCGATGTGTGGTGGGTGAACCAACCGGCCTGCAGATCATGGCCGGTCACCGGGGGCTGGAATGGCTGCAATTTGAATTTATCGGGAAGGCGGCGCATGGCGGTACCCCTGATCAGGGCGTCAACGCCATCAGCATGGCAGCCCATTTCATCCAACGCGTGGAAGAGCAGCTTATCCCCCGGCTGGCGCAGCGTATCCACCCGCTCATCGGCCCGGCGGTCATGAATTTTGGCGTCATTCAGGGCGGGACTCAACCCAGTTCTGTAGCCGATCGATGCATTGTGCAGGTGGACAGGCGCTGGCTGCCCCAGGAAAACCTGGATCAGGTGCTGGGTGAATATCGTATCATCCTCGATGATCTGGCAAATGAGGATCAGAACTTTAGATGTGTCATGACCCGCATGGACAGCAACATGGCCACCATGGATCACCGCCCGATGGAGATCTCACTGGATGATCCACTGGTTACCGGGTTGCAGGCTATTCTACCCCGTTTGGGTATAGAACCAAAAATTTCCGCTTTTGGCGGCTGGACCGACGCCTCATTGATCAGCAACTATGCGCATATTCCGTGTGTGGTATTTGGGCCAGGTGACCTTTCGGTGGCGCACTCGCGCTGTGAGTATGTACCGGTGGAAGA
>DAISXR010000011.1:44682-57292 GCA_036825755.1 Anaerolineaceae bacterium | reverse complement strand
GGGCTCGAACCCTCAACCAATGGCTTAAAAGGCCACTGCTCTGCCATTGAGCTACTCGCCCTGATTGCCCGATGATTTTACCACCCTACCCCCGGTGCGTCAACAATTTTTCAAGTGAATTCAAGCAAATCCCTATTGACTTTATTTCTCAATATTGTACAATAAGGGTGTCAACTCCGTTTGACTAGTCAAGTTCAATTTACCGCATCACACAAATCTTCGTTCTCAATTAGATATTTGTTCAGGTCGTTTCTTCCTTTTCAACGGTTTCGTTTTGCTTGAAAGGAGGTGAAGCAACTCAGCCAGTTCGATCGGATATCTCTCCGTTGATCGCTCAATTTCAATTTAATCAGTGTGAGGAAAAGGAAAATGAATAAACAATTTTCAGTCATTTTCGCAAGTCTGATCCTTATCGGGTTGCTGGCTTCCTCTTGTGCACCGCAAAGTCAAGCAACACCTGAAACCATTACCGTTATTCAAACGGTAGTGGTTGAGAAAGAAGGAGAAACGGTCGTTGAAGAACGTCAGGTTGTTGTGACTGCCACCCCAGAACCAAAAGGTGGAGACACACTTGTCTTCCGCCTGGAAGAAGATCCTGAAACATTGAATCACGTTCTCACAAATTCACTGACCGCAAACAACGTGATTGCCCAATATTTTTGTGAACGGTTGGTCTATTATGATGGACAGGGAAACCCGCAGCCCTGGCTGGCTGAAAGCTGGGAAGTAAGCGAAGACCAAACCCAGATCACCTTCAAATTACGTCAGGGTGTCAAATTCTCCGACGGAACCGATTTCAATGCTGCCGCTGTAAAATACAACATCGATCTGATCCTCGATCCCGCTGTTGCTTCACCCAAGCTTTCATATTTGGGTTCTCTGCAAAGCGTGGATGTGGTGGATGACTACACTGTCCAATTTACCTTTGAAGAACCCTATGCTCCATTTTTTATTAATATGTCCGGTGTCACCGGTTGTATTGCTTCACCTACCGCCATGCAACAGTGGGGCGAGGAATATGGCCGCCATCCTGTGGGAACTGGTCCGTATAAACTGGATGAATGGATACCGGGTTCTCAAATTACTTTCTCCCGTAATGATAACTACCAACAGTTCCGCACTGATGTAGTTAATACTGGCGCGCCGCTGGCAGAAAAAATAGTTTTGCTGGTGATCCCAGAAGAAGGAACTGTCCAGGCAGCTTTGGAGACGGGGGAAATTTTGGTAGGTTACCTGGCTGCTGATATCGTAGCGCGTTTTGTTGGTGATCCCAACTTCAGGGTGGTGATCGACAAAAATGTAGCCAACGTGGTCTTCCTGGAATTCAACTTCAAAAAAGCACCATTTGATGATCCAAAAGTACGTGAAGCGATCAGCTATGCGATTGATCGCCAGGCGGCAGTCAACGCAGCGTGGAATGGGTATGCCGAGATTGCTTACAGCCCACTCCCTCTTGGTGATCCGGGCTTTGATCCCGCCGTTGCAACCGAGTATGGCACTCCGTATGATCCCGAGAAAGCCAAAGCACTGTTTACTGAAGCCGGTTTCATACAGAATGCCGAAGGCGTTATGCTGGATCCAGCCGGACAGCCAGTATCCTGGAAGGTAACCAGTTATGCGGGGTTCACCCACATCAACCGCACGCTGGAAGTTGTACAGGCAAACCTGAAGGATCTGGGAATTGAGGTAACACTTGAAACCGCAGAATGGGGCGCCTTCTATGAATCGCTGCTGGGCGATGATTGGGATATGGAACTCATGCGCTGGACAGACCGGGATCCCAGTATTCTGAATGGCATTTACCGCTCACCGGGTCATCGCGAAAAGACACCCGAAGGCCCGTATGATGCCATTCTGGATCGCTGCAACACTACCATGGACCCGACCGAGCGAAATGAATGTGTCAAGGAAGCCCAAATTTCTTTGATGGAAAACTTTATGTCTGTTCCAATCCTTTCGAACTGGTCGATGTACGCAGTACAAAATTATGTCAGAGATTACACAATCGACTATCTTGGGTATCTCTTGCCCGGTGATGTATGGCTGGATAAGTAATCGATAGAGAGAACTAAACAAGCCCGGTCTTCAGGTGATGAATCGCTTGAGGACCGGGCAATATTAGCCGATACTCGCACTCAGTAAGTCGATAGTCAGGAGGAGTCAGGTTGACGACATATATTATTAAGCGCTTAATGATGCTTGTTCCCACTGTATTCGGGATTCTACTGGTCACCTTTCTCATTCAAGCATTCATTCCCACTGACGTGGTGGCGCAAATGTATCTGGGCACCCAGGCTGAGTCACAGTCTGCTGAGGCAATGGCCAATATGCGTGCCAAATTTCACCTGGATAAACCCTGGTACATCCAATTTGCGTATTATTTCCAGAATGTCATCAAAGGTGATCTGGGGATATCGGTAAAGACACGCGAACCGGTCTCCTCATTAATTGGATATCGATACATCAATACGATCAAGCTCACCTTCGCCTCATTGATCATCGCAGTCATTATTGGGGTGGGCACCGGTATTCTTTCAGCCTATTACAAAGATACCGTTTGGGACATCGTTGGCATGGGTGTGGGGTTGTTTGGTCTTTCCATGCCGGCGTTTTTCTTTGGGATCATTCTACTCTTTCTGTTCGCAGTCAAACTGCGATGGTTTCCGGTGGTGGGATTTGGCGATTGGCGTCATCTTATCCTGCCAGCGTTTAATTTGGGCATTATTGAGTCCGCCAGCCTTTCACGTGTGACCCGGGCCAGTATGCTGGAAGTACTCAACCAGGATTACATTCGAACGTCACGAGCAAAAGGTTTACACGAAAATATTGTCGTGTTCAAACATGTTTTACGCAATGCTTTGCTGCCGGTTGTGACCAATATTGGATTGCAAATCGGTGGGCTGCTGGGCGGCGCATTCATTATCGAAGTCGTTTTTGCCTGGCATGGTATCGGTGAGCTGGCAGTTAAGGCCATTGGTTGGCGAGATTTTTCGATCACCCAGGGCATCATCATCATCAGCGCAATCACCTATGTGATGGTAAATCTTTTGGTTGATCTACTCTATCGTTTTATTGATCCACGAGTCAGGTTATCAGATTAATTATGGACAAAAACCTTACAGCCGTAAACAGTGATATCGCCCAATTGGATGCGGAGGCGATGCCGGAAGAACAAAAATTCCGTATCCTTAAGCTCATCATCCATAAACGTTCTGCGCAAATTGGTGCAACCATTACCCTGATCTTGTTGATTTGCGCCCTGTTTGGCAAATACATCACTCCGTATGATCCATTCAAATTGGATACCATCAACAGATTACAGGCGCCTTCTTGGCAGCACCCAATGGGCACAGATGAACAGGGCCGTGACATATTAAGCCGTATCATTTTTGGGGCGCGCTACACTGTTCAAATCATGCTGCTCACGTCAGCCATTTCCACCATCGGCGGAACAATTTTAGGGATGCTTTCAGCATATTTCGGAAAATGGGTTGATTTTCTGATCATGGAACTGGTTGATATCATGCTCAGTTTTCCGTATATATTGCTGGTTTTGGCTATTGTAGCGATCATTGGGCCAAATTTGATGAATGCCATGATTGCCATTGGTATAGCCGGAATACCCGGTTTTGCCCGCCTTACGCGTAGCACCATTTTAACGTTACGCGAGGAAAACTTTGTGCAGGCGGAACGGGCGCTGGGCGCCAGTGATATTCGAATTATGTCGCATACCATCTTCCCCAATATTCTGGCTCAACTTGTGGTGTTTTTATCTTTGCGAATGCCCATTTCCATCCTGTCGGCAGCCGCGTTAAGTTTTGTTGGGTTGGGCGCGCAGCCCCCTTTGCCAGAATGGGGCGCCATGCTGGTTTACTCGCGCACCTTTATCACAACATCTTCATGGGTGGTATGGGCGCCAGGACTGTCTATCTTTACCGTTGTGTTTGGAATCAATTTGTTTGGTAATGCCATTCGTGACGTATTGGATCCGCGTGAAAGTATGAACCGATCCTGAACGCATCCTGCCAAAGCGATATGAGGGAAGTTATGGATATCCAACAACAAATTAAAGATCTCCTGCCAGAAGATGTTGATTTTGGAATATCAGTGGAGCATGTAGAGAGCGGGGAACACTTTGATATTAATGGGGATGCTATTTTTCCTACTGCCAGTGTTTTCAAAGTCCCTGTGATGGTTGAAGTATTCAAACAAGCCAGGCAGGGTTTTTTTGCACTGAACGACCGCCTTGAATTGAAATCGAAATATAAAACGCTGACTACCGGGGTACTGCTTACCCTGCAGGATGGATTAATGCCCACCATCAGAGATCTGATGATGTTGATGACTATCGTCAGCGATAATACCGCCACCACCATGTTGATGGATAAAGTAGGCGCAGAGAAAATCACCCGCACGATGCATGACCTGGGATTGAACTCAATGTCTATCGTTATCACCGTGCACGAAATGTTTCTACATGCGTTCTCAATCCCTGACCGTCCTAATATTTCAGTGGAAGAACTCCAGGAACTGGCTCAAACGGTCGAAATGGACTACAATTCGCTCACATTTTCTCGCGGCCCTGAAAATGATGTATCCTCAGCCAATGACATGACTCGGTTGATGTCCATGATCCAGCGAAATGAAATTGTCGATCCTGATGCATCACAGGAAATGATCGATATCATGCGCAATCAACAATATACCAATCGTATCCCACGATATTTACCCTGGCGTTGCACCGCCAATAAAACAGGCACTATGCGAGGTTTACGGAATGACAGCGGTATCATCACCTGTTCGCCTAAATCTCACATAGCTTACAGTGTATTTTCTTTTGATCCCACACCGCTTCGCCAGATGGATAGACGGATCCGGGAAGAACGAACATTGGCGATTGAAAAAATCTTTGGTGAAATCGGTCTGGTTTTGTTTACAGAATACTCAGACCTTCAATAACAAGGGAACTATGCAAATAACGGATGAAATTGTGCAGGAAGAAATTGATTCGTTTTATGAACTGGAGACGCCTGATCAACTTCAAGCGATATCTGACCCCATTCGGTATCGAATCATTCTGCTATTACGACAGCAGGCTATGACTGGTGCTCAACTTTCCCGGGCTCTTAACCTTTCACGCGCCAGAGCGCACTACTATCTAAAAACTTTGGTGGATTCGGGTTTGGTGCGTTTTCGCGGTGAACGGATTGATAATGGTTTGGTTGGGAAATATTACCGGGCGATTGCGAACTACTTTTCTTATGACCAGCTTGCTGGTGAACTAGCAAAAATGAACCCATCTGATCCAAAAGCGATTCAGATCATTAAATCGATCAATGATTTCGCCATTACACTGCTGGAAATGAATCGCAGCGATATGAAAATCTCTGAAGAATTAGCCCAGGCTTATTATTTCAATCTGGATACCAGCCTGACCGAAGAACAACACAATGATATCTTGTGCGAAATCAGAGCGTTGGTTAATCATTTGGTTGCCATCAAACGTGAAAACTCTGCCCACCCAAATCCGGATGCCCGCTTGAACTTCCGTACCACATTATTCTATAGTCCAATTCCAAAAAACCCACTACCCAGGGAATAACCGGCCGATCTTTTTCGGATACAATAGAGGCATGAAAATCGCCCTTACCCATGAACAGGCCGATTTTGATGCAATTGCTTCGCTGCTGGGGGTACACCTGGTGAAAGGGGCCGTTCCTTTGCTGCCCCACCGCATGAACCGCAACGTACGCAGTTTTGTAACCCAATTCTCAGTCGAACTTCCGTTCATCACCCCAAAAGAACTGCCCTCTGGCAACGTTGAGACTACCTGGCTGGTGGATACACAGTCGCTGGTCACCATTAAGGGTATGACCAGCCGGACAAAAATCCGCGTGATTGACCATCATGGTAGACGCCCCAATCTGGATACAGACTGGGAAACCGAATTGTTCGATCTGGGTGCCTGTACCACCATTTTCGTTGAACTCATCCAGAAAGCCGGTATTCACCTTTCTCCGCTGCAGGCCACATTAATGCTATTGGGCATTTATGAAGATACCGGTTCGCTGACCTATACCCGCACTACCGTTCGCGATGTTCGCGCGGTGGCATTTTTGATGGAAAACGGGGCCAGTCTGCAAACTGCCAGCGATTTTATCTACCCGCCCCTGTCTGCCGATCAGCGCCGCCTGTACGATGAATTGCTTTCCAATACACAGAATTTGCACATTCATGGGCTGGAGATTGTGCTTTCGTCAGCCTTCGCGGAAGAGATGACCGATGAGGTTTCCAGCGCCGCACATAAAATCCGCGACCTGCTGGAACCGGATGCCCTGTTTTTGGTGATCAGCACCCAGGAAGGCGTGCGACTGGTTGCCCGCTCCACCACAGATCGGATGGATGTTTCTGCAGTGACCGCTCGTTTTGGGGGCGGCGGCCATCAGCGGGCGGCCGCGGCGTTGATACGGCGGGAAGGGCAATCCACCCGCGCAGACCGCGCCTCGCTGCTCAAAGAAGTGTATGACGAGTTAATCGCCATCCTGCCGTCTTTCATCCAACCGGTCGTTTCGGTGGGTGAAATCATGTCCTCCCGGCCGCTGCTGCTTTCACCGTCACAGAGTGTGAAAGAAGCCGCTGTGCTGATGCAGCGTTATGGCTTTGAGGGTTTCCCGGTGGTAGAGCGTGGCCGCGTGGTGGGTTTACTCACCCGACGCGCTGTGGATCGAGCCATTGCACACAAGCTGGAACGAAAAGTGAGCAGCCTGATGGAAGCCGGTGAGGTGACCATCCTTCCCGGGCAAACCCTGAACGAATTGCAGGCCCTCATGAACAAAACCGGCTGGGGTCAGATCCCGGTCGTCCATCCGGAAGACGATCAGGTGATGGGTATTGTCACCCGCACCGATTTGATCCGCACTTTGGCATATCGCGAGCAACCACCTGCTCATCAAAATCTGGCCGGAAAACTGGAGCAGGCCTTGCCGAACGCGCTGCTGGCACTGGTGAAGGTGGTCGCGGAAGAAGCCGCTGCCCAGAACATCCCTGTGTACCTGGTTGGCGGATTCGTTCGCGATTTGCTGCTTGACCGCCCCAGCCTGGATCTGGATATGGTGTTGGAAGGTAATGCCATCACCCTGGCCCAGGCATTGGCAAAACGTTTTGGCGGCAAAGTGGTCAGCCATCGCCGTTTTGGCACCGCCAAATGGCAGATCGGGAACTGCCGGGAAACTCTGGCTCAAGCGATGTCGCATGACGGTGCGCTCAATCCGCTGGATCTCCCTGAAAGTCTGGATCTGATCAGCGCGCGCACCGAATTTTACGATCATCCCACTGCCCTGCCCATCGTCGAACGCAGCGGCATCCGCTTGGATCTGCACCGGCGCGATTTCAGTATCAACACGCTGGCGCTTCGACTGGACGGTGAGTATTACGGCGATCTGTATGATTACTGGGGCGGCCTGGACGACCTAAAAAACAAATATATCCGCGTGCTGCATTCCATTTCATTTGTCGATGATCCCACCCGCCTGCTGCGGGCGGTGCGTTTTGAACAGCGCTTTGATTTCGAGATTGAAGAGCGCACCCTACAGTTGATGGCCGAGGCGCATGAATTGATGCGCCAGGTTTCCGGTGATCGCATCCGCCATGAACTGAACGCCATTTTGAGCGAACCCAAAGCGATTGCGATGCTGTATCGTCTGTCTGAACTGGGTTTACTCAAGGCCATCTCCCCCTATCTCGCATGGGATGCCCGCATGAGCGAGGCGGTCAGCAAGATCATCGCTGAAACGCCCGAAGCCTTCTGGGAACTGACGGATAAAATGGGCAATCATTCCATCCGGCAGGTGATGATCTATCTGGCCTGGTTCAGCGCCATGCCCCTGGAGCAGGCCATGTATGTCACCAGGCGGTTGAAGCTCTCCAGCAATATCAGTAAATCGGTGGAGGAAGTGCATCATGCCAGAACCGGCCTCAACCGGATGACCGACCGGTTACCCAGCCAGTATGTGAAAATCCTGCAGGGTATCTCTTCGATCAGTCTGTACGTGCTGTACCAGCTCAGCGTTGACGCCGGCGTCCGTCAGGCCATCCGCGATTATGTCATCTCCTGGCAAAAAGTAAAGCCTTACGCTGATGGAAGCACACTGCGCCGGCACCAGATTATGCCTGGTCCGGTGTATCGCGACCTTCTGGAAACGTTGCGTAAAGCCTGGCTGGATGGATTAATCCACACACGCGATGAAGAGGATCAGTTGTTGGATTCTTTATTAATCGAGTTGAAGCAAAAGGAAGGGAACGATGCGATTTAGTCTCTTCCGGCCTAATTCGAAGCCATTTCTGGAGCGCGTCAACGTCCGCCCGCTGGTCAAAAAAGACCTGAAGGCGTTGGAATGGGATGGCGAGTTTACACATTTCCGCCGTTTGTACGCCGATTCCTATGAAAAGGTGCTGGCTGGTGAATCACAGATGTGGGTGGCGGATCTTCCCGGCACCGGCATCATCGGCCAGGTGTTTATCCAGTTAATCTGTGGCCGTCCTGAGCTGGCCAACGGCTGTACGCACGCTTATTTGTTTTCATTCCGTGTGCAGCCCGCTTTCCGCAATCTGGGCCTTGGGTCATTGATCCTCGAAACTGTCGAAAACGATCTGCGCAAAAGAGGATATACCACGCTGACTCTGAATGTGGCTAAAGATAACCCGCGTGCTCGCAAACTGTATGAGCGGCATGGCTTCAAGGTGACAGGGCAGGAGCCGGGGGTCTGGTCGTACCTCGACCACGAGGGCAAATGGCGGCACGTCAACGAGCCTGCCTGGCGGATGGAGAAAACTCTGTAAGGATGCCAGCACGCTACGAGGTCTATGATCATAAACGCGTGAGCAATCCTATTTCAGGAATAATCTTGCTCGTTTTTCTCATTCTCACAGTATCCTGTGCGCCACAGAAGAATACCTTGCCCACCACACCTGTCTTCATAGAAAGATCAGAAACACCATCACAGATTGCCACGTCGATTCCAACCGCAGTCCCCTCAAGCACCCTGACACCCACTCACACAGAAATCTCCACATCCACCTCCAGCCAGACCTTCACCCCGCGACCCAGTCACACAACCACCCTCACCCCAACACCGGTGTATGAGATTTTACGCGGTGAGGTGAATGTGGAACATGTGATGTGTTTCTACGGTCCCTCGAAAGCCTATCTGTATAAGTACGGGCTGCTGGGCGGCAGCAACCTGGAGATTCTGGGCATCCTGCCGGATACCGGTTATATTGAGGTGCGCGCCATCGGCGGGGATAACCCATGCTGGATGAACCTGGAATGGATGAATGTGAAGGGGGATATTGCCAGCCTTAAGCCGATTGACCCCCTGAGCATTTCCCTGCCCTGGTCACCTTATTACGGCCCGCTGGCATCGGTGAATGCGGTTCGCAGCGGCGACCAGGTTACCATTTCGTGGAGCCCATTATCGCTGCGCGCCGGTGATGATTCAGAACAGGAGCCGTATCTGGTGGAGACCTGGCTGTGTCGGGCGGGCCGGCTGGTGTTTGTCCCGTATGGCGTGTATGAGACCAGCCTGACCGTTACGGATAGCGAAGACTGCGAAGAAACGTCACATGGTCGCGTATATGGGGTTGAAAAGCACGGCTATACCCTTCCTCTGGAAATTCCCTGGCCGTAAGGTTGATTCAATCCTTTTGCATTTCCCACCTTGAAGCTCAAAACATCCCTGGATAGAATAAATCAGAGGGGATAAAACCATGGGAAAAGTCGTCATTGGTATTACGATGTCACTGGATGGATATATCCAGGATCGAAACGGCAGTATGTCTGAACTGAATTCCGATTCCGAAGCAATGCTGCATAATAAACCTTTACAGGAGTTGATCCAAAGTACAGATGCGGTGATCATGGGGCGTAACTCGTTTGGCCTGGTGGATGATCCTGATACATACGCCGATTTTTATTCGTTTCAATGCCCGATTTTTGTACTCACCCATCATCCGCCGCAGAAAAGGCCCAAGGGAAATGACAGGCTTACCTTCACGTTTGTGACCGATGGGATCGAGAGCGCTGTCAGGCAGGCCAAACAGGCTGCAGGCGCCAAAGACGTCACGGTGATTGGTGCGCCCAACACATCTCACCAGGTGCTGCAGGCGGGGCTGGCGGATGAACTATATCTGGATATCGTCCCCATCCTGCTGGGCGGCGGTCTGCGATTTTTTGAAGACATCGGTCTGGACCCCATCCGGCTGGAGAGAATCAAAACCGTTGAGATGCCGGGAGGGAGAATTCATCTGCGGTTCAGGATTGTGCCAGCCAGGTAATCTCAGGTTCATGCGTGAACCTTTTCCTTAATTAAAGTGCATCAACAGCCAGTTTTTCTCTAATCGGCAAAATACTTTGACAGAAAAGCCGAGAACATATAAAATTGATAGGCTTGCCTTAACGGATGCGAATGAAGACTTTCTCAGGTCTTCGTTTTCAGCCGTTAAGGCATAGCGAATACAACCAGCTTGGAGAAGGAAAAAATATGAAAGAATATTCGACTGAGGCGATCCGAAATATTGCATTGGTGTCCCACAGCAGCGCCGGGAAAACCATGCTAACGGAAGCGTTTCTTCACTTCACCGGAGCCACCACAAGGCTAGGAAAAATCGAAGAAGGTACAACCGTCTCCGATTCAGACGATGAAGAAAAACGGCGTGGGATTTCAATCTATTCAGCGGTGGTCCCGGTTGAATACCGTGATCATAAAATCAATTTCGTCGATACCCCCGGGTACAACGAATTCATTGGTGAAATGATCTCTGGTCTGAATATTTCAGACTGTGCACTGGTGGTGGTCGATTCGGTGAGCGGTTTTGAGGTAGGTACCGAAATTGCCTGGCAGTACTGCGATCAGTTCAAACTGCCGCGCCTGCTGGTGGTCAATAAAATGGACCGCGAAAATGCCAATTTCCAGAAGGCACTCGATTCAGCGGCCAATTATTCTTCCATCCGCCTCATCCCCGTTCAACTCCCGTGGGGTGAAAAAGCTGCCTTCCAGGGTGTGATCGATCTCCTGACCATGAAAGCCTACAAAGGCGACGGAAAGACCGTAACGGATATCCCCGCCGATCTGAAAGCCGATGCCGAAGCCGCCCATATGGCGCTGGTTGAGGCCGCCGCCGAAGGCGAAGATGCTCTGCTGGAGAAGTATCTTGAATCCGGTGAGCTATCTGCCGAAGAAATTCTGCGCGGACTGAAGATCGCCGTGGTCGGACGTTCATTCGTCCCCGTATTCGTCTCCGCAGCATCAGCCGAAATCGGCATTCAGCGCCTGCTGGATGGTATTGTGGATCTGGCTCCCTCCCCCAAAGACGCAACCCCTCGTGTTGCTCAGGGATCTGCCGGCGAAGAGACTCTCAACCAGTACGATGCCGGCCCGCTGGCCGCCTATGTGTGGAAGACGACTGCCGATCCGTTTGTGGGTAAGCAGACCTACTTCCGCGTGTATTCCGGCGTTGTCAAAGCCGATTCTAAGTTCTGGAACCCGGCCCACAATGTGGAAGAACGCATTGGTTCCGCCTATATTCCGCGCGGCGTTGAAAATTTCGCGGTAAAAAATATTCACAGCGGCGATATTGGAACCGTGCCCAAGCTGTCTGAAACCAGCACCGGCAACACCCTGTGCGATCGAAGCCATCCGCTGACCCTTCCGATCCCGGTATATCCGCATGCGCTCTTTCAGGTAGCCGTCTTCCCCAAGACCCAGGCCGACTCCACCAAGATCAGTTCTTCGCTCACCCGGCTGTGTGAGGAAGATATGACCCTGACCTGGTTCAACCAGGCTGCCACCTTGCAGACCATTTTGCAGGGCATGGGTGACCAGCACATCGATGTGGCCATCCGCCGCGCTGAAGCCAAGTTCCAGGTCAACCTGCTGATCGAGACCCCCAAAGTACCTTACCAGGAAACCATCTCGAAAGATGGAACTGCAATGTATCGCCATAAAAAGCAAACCGGCGGTTCGGGTCAGTTTGGTGAAGTCCATTTGCGTGTTATGCCGCTGGCAGAAGGCGATTACGAATTTGAGAACAAAGTGTTCGGCGGCGCCATTTCCAACAGCTACATGTCCCCGATCGAAAAAGGCGTTAAAAGCGTCATGAAAACAGGTGTCATCGCCGGTTATCCTGCTGCGGGTTTCCGCGTTGAAGTTTTCGACGGAAAGGAACATCCGGTCGATTCGAAACCAATCGCCTTTGAAATTGCCGGACGCGAAGCCTTCAAACTGGCTTTCAAGGATGCCGGCCCGGTACTGCGCGAGCCTATTATGAATGTGCGCATCGTAGTCCCGGAAGCCAACATGGGTGACATCCTCGGCGATTTGAACACCCGCCGCGCCCGCGTACAGGGCATGGAATCAGAACGTGGTGAGTCCATCATCTCCGCCCAGGTGCCCCTGGCAGAAATGCTGCGCTACACCTCACAACTGCGCTCTCTCACCGGTGGCCGCGGTCTTTTCACCATGGAGCTGGATCACTACGAGAACGTACCGCACCACATCACTGAACAAATTATTGCTGAACGCCAGAAAGAACTCGCCAAGGAAAAAGAGGAATA
>DAISXR010000011.1:37392-44582 GCA_036825755.1 Anaerolineaceae bacterium | reverse complement strand
TTCAGTACCCATCACCACCGACAGCGGGTGCGATTGCCCAAAACGGCTCAATTCCTGAACCCCGGTAAAAATCATTACCAGAATCAACATGGCTGAAAGTAGCGTCTCCACCCTGAGCAAGCGTGAGCGCAAATCGGTCAGGGCCAGCCAGCCCGCACCGGCAGCCACCGCCGCCCATGGCAGCAAGGCAAAAAACAGGCGTGTCTGTTGAATGTGGTTCACCAGCAGGCTGCCGGCGGCAATCAAACTCCATAGGATGAGCAAACCGAATCCGATCAACCTGCCGGCGGAATGTTTACGCAGTGCCCACAACCCGGGCAGAGCCAGCAGCGCCAGCAACGGCCCCACATCCGAGCCAAATCCGGCTGCGCTGTCAAACCCCATCACCGTTGAGGTAAAAGGAAAAAGCAGGCCCTGCAGTAGCTCAACTGATGAATCACCTGCAGAGGAGGCGGCTAGACGCTGCACGGGGGTGTATTGCGTTGGGAAGAAATATGGATACACCGGGTTGCCAGTGGCCAGTATGTTTTTGACCAGCCAGGGCAGAACCAGCGCTGCTGTCAGCGCACCTGCAAGAAAAATGCCCCGCCAGGAAAGATGCATTTTACGGTGTTCCACCACCAGAAATAGAAACACCACCAGCGCAACCACACCGCCTGTCCATTTGACGTTCACCGCCATGGCGCAAAACACGCCTGCCCACAGGCTCCAATAATGCGGCTTTCCCTGCACCGCCCACAGGACTGCTGCCAGCGCGGCCCAGCCCATCAACGCGGATAGCAAATCAACATACGACCAGGCCATCAGACCGCGGAAGGTGAAACCGGCGATCATGGCGATTGCACCCACTAGCCCGGCCCGGATCGCGTTTGCTTCAAAAGCCTGCCCCCAATTCAGCACCACCCGCCGGATGGTGAGGGCCGTTCCCAGCAAAGTGAGTACTCCCCAGGCAACGCCCAGAAGCGCCGCAGTCTGCGCCCGTTGCAACAGCATCATCCAGGTGAACAACATTTCACCGGTCTGCGGGTGGCCCCAGTATGGGTTATCCGCGGTAAATACAAACCGGTGTGCGGCAATATACTGGCGCGGAAGCTGGAGATGATAGGTGAGCCCGTCATACTTCACCGGCGGCGCCACTGCCCACAATACCTGCAATATCACTATTAAGCTGATGAACACGATCAGAACCTTGTCGAACGGCTTCCCGTTTCGCCAGAAGTTCAACGCTGCCGCGAGATCGACCGACCAGGCGCGTATATCCCTCCACAGCAGCACCCCCCCGCCCAGCAGGATCAACCAGGCCGTCCAGCGATAGAACAATCCGGCAGCTCCCAGCAGCAGCCAGACAAGCGATAATACCCCCATCCCGGCTGCGGCCTGCAGAATCGCCTGTTCGGCTGCGCCATTTTGTGTGTGAGGCTGCTCTGTTTTGGGTTTTTGCACCCACCCGAATATCTTTCTGCCTGCTCCGCCGCACACACCCGTCACAGCAATTGCCAGCAGAAGATCAAGCAGCATGCTGCCGATGTTGACTGCCTGGGCGGCATCAAACGGCTTATGGCCCCAGTAATACAGCGAGACCATCAGGATGATCCACAAAACCGCGACAGTGACCAGAATGGATGTTTTTTTCATAGATTGCCAGAGCAGTGAATTGGAGTAACCGGTTTTTCGGCCGGCTTTCATTATTATACTCACAACCACGTCCAAACAGCGCCGTATTTAGGGTAAAATTAGTCGATTATCGCGCCACAGTCTGGCAGGTTCAGACATCAGCGCCAGATTTTACAGTGAAGGAATTGACACAGATATGGCACAGGAGAAGTTAACCTCACGTAGTGAAAACTACTCGGAATGGTACAACCAGGTCATCGCCAAAGCAGAACTGGCCGATTATGCCCCTGTACGCGGCTGCATGGTGGTTCGTCCGTACGGTTGGGCAATTTGGGAAAACATCCAGGCTACGCTGGACCGCCGTTTCAAAGAAACCGGCCACGTCAACGCGGCTTTCCCCCTGCTCATCCCAAAATCCTTTATGGAAAAGGAAAAAGAGCATGTCGAAGGGTTCTCTCCGGAGCTGGCGGTGGTCACCATTGGCGGCGGGCAGGAACTGGAAGAACCGCTGGTTGTGCGCCCCACATCCGAGACCATCATTGGCTACATGTACTCCAAATGGATCAAATCGTACCGTGATCTGCCTGTGCTGATCAACCAGTGGGCCAATGTAGTGCGCTGGGAAATGCGTACCCGCCTGTTCTTACGCACCATGGAGTTTTACTGGCAGGAAGGTCATACCGCTCATGCCACCCATGAAGAAGGCTATGAAGAGACCCTTCGCATGCTGGATGTATACGCCGATTTTGCCATCAATGAAGCCGCTATCCCGGTGCTGAGAGGCCGCAAGAGTCAGACCGAAAAGTTTGCCGGAGCACTGAACTCCTATTCCATCGAAGCGATGATGGGTGACACCAAAGCCCTGCAGGCCGGCACATCGCACGATCTGGGGCAAAACTTCGCCAAAGCCTTCGATATTCAGTATCTCACCCAGAACAACGTTCTGGAACACTGCTGGACGACCTCCTGGGGTCTTTCCACCCGCTTTGTGGGAGCCATTATCATGGCTCACGGCGATGACCAGGGTCTGGTACTGCCGCCCCGCCTGGCGCCCATCCAGATTGTGATCATCCCCATCTACCGCACCCCCGAAGAAAAATCCCAGGTGATGCCGGTTGTGGATCAGCTTGCCGATCAACTGAAGGGCTTCCGAATCAAAGTGGATAACCGCGAAGAGGTCACCCCGGGCTTCAAGTTCAACGACTGGGAACTGCGCGGCGTACCCCTGCGGCTGGAAGTCGGCCCTAAAGACGTGCAAAACGGTGTGGCCACTGCCTCCCGGCGTGATCAACCCGGAAAACAGGGCAAGACCGCCATACACTATGCCGAAATTGCCGAAAAAGCGGGACAGCTTCTGGAAGATATCCAACGCAGCCTGCTTCAAAAAGCAACTGAATTCCGTGATGCCCATATCTTCGATCCAAAGGACTACGCCGAGTTGGTTGAGGTAGTTCAAAAAGGGTGGGCGTATTCCTGGTGGTGCGGTGATCCCGCCTGCGAAGCGAAGATCAAGGAAGATACAAAAGCGACCACGCGCAACATCCCCATGCACCAAACCGGCAGCGGTACCTGCATTGTGTGCGGTAAACCTGCCACAGAAAAAGCTTACATCAGTAAGGCATACTAAGGTTCAGGGAGATTCATGCCGGCCATTGAATTGCAGCGGCTGAATACCGAGATCGCTCAAATTCTCAGTCAATTTGACCAGGTTGACCGTTTACACGGCAGCCTGGTTGCTTTAATGGAGAGGTATGCTGATTGGTCTTATAAGCCCGGCCAGACGTTTTTCCGCAATGTTCAGCTTCCCAGCTATTACACGCCTCTCATCGTAGCTCAGCGGCTGATTCAAGCGATAAAACCCAAATGCCAGGCGGATCCGCAAACCTCGCTTGAGTTGATCCGCAAGCTGCGCACCGGTAAATACGCCGAGCTACGCGTTCTGTCCATGCAAATCTTTGCGCTTCTGCCCGTTATGGATGCACCCTCCGCCATGCAGTATGTGGTGGAGTGGGCGAACTCTGAAAAGGAAGCTTTTCTGGTAGAAGAACTGCTTTCCGCCGGGAGCGCCGGCTTGCGCGCGAATGCTCCGCAGGTCTGGCTATCGGCTGTTGAGCAGTGGCTTGAAGATCCGGAGGTTTCCAGGCAGGTGACCGGCCTGCGCGCCATGATCGCCAGCGCAAAAGATCCCGCTTTTGACTCGCTGCCCAGCCTGTATCAACTGGCAACTCAACCGCTCATGAAAGTTCCGCAGGGTACAGCCGCCCTATTGGAAGACCTGCTGGGTGAAATAATCCGCCGATCACCCGCCGAAACCAGCTTCTATCTGCGCCAGATCCTGCTGCGCAATCCGCCCAATCAGACCACCCGCCTGATCCGCAAAAAATTGAGCAGCATACCGTCTGAGTTTCAACCGGTGCTGCGCTCGCTCCTGTTCAACCCTGGTGCTACCGGTGAGAAGGATCCTAATGATGGATCAGGCATCCGGTAAGCCGAGGCAGGCAGCCGTAAACCTTTGACGCAGGGGAATGATCTGGTATAATGAAAGCCTTGACTGGTCCTTTTTTTGGCTCAGGCTGAAAAATCGGAGACCTGCAAAATAAATTTAGAGAAGGCAGACGTCATGTCCATTACAAAGGAAGAGAAAGAACAAATCATCGATCAGTATAAAACGCACGATCTGGATACCGGTTCGCCGGAAGTGCAAATTGCAATCATGACCCACCGCATCAACCAGCTCACCGAGCATTTACGCACTCACAAGCATGATGAATCATCCCGCCGTGGGCTGCTCAAGCTGGTTGGCCAGCGACGAAGCCTGCTGGCTTACGTACGGCGCCGCGATTTTGCCCGGTACAAAACCATTACCGAGAAGCTGAATCTCCGCCGCTAATTTGACTAAAAAAACCGGGTAGACAGGCTGAAAAACCTGACTACCCTTTTTTGTAAATGGGGTAAATCAAATTTTTGTCACCAGAATTGGACACAGGGTCGGGAATTGAAAACGGATGAGGATATGCAACTGTCCTCTCCTCATTCTTTTTCAGTCCCTGACCGTGTACTTTCTGGAAGAAAGTGAATACAAATGAAACCAGAAGCAAATCAATATTCTGCCCAAATCGGCGGTCAGTCTTTGACGTTCGAAACGGGCAAGCTCGCCGGTCAGGCCGGCGGAGCTGTCACCGTCCGCTATGGCGATGCCATGGTCTTCGCATCCGCAACCATGGGCTCCGAGCCAAGAATGGGCCAGGACTTTTTCCCTCTGACTGTTGAATATGAAGAACGTATGTACGCCGCCGGAAAGATCCCCGGCTCGTTCTTCCGGCGCGAAGGCCGCCCCGGTACGGAAGCCATTTTGGTTGCCCGCCTCACCGACCGCCCGATCCGCCCCCTGTTCAACAAAGACATGCGCAATGAAGTACAGGTGATCATCTTCTCGCTCTCCGCCGATATGGTCAACCCGCTGGATATCCTGGCCATCAACGCAGCCTCGGCTGCGATTATGATCTCCGATATCCCCTGGGGCGGCCCTGTGGGCGCGGTTCGCATCGGCATGCTGGATGGCGAGTTCGTCGTCAATCCCACCTATGCCCAGATGGAAGAATCGGATCTCGATCTGCGCATCGCCGGTACCCGAGACGCCATCCTGATGGTGGAATGCGGCGCCAACGAAGTACCTGAAGCGACCATGGCGAAGGCGCTTGAATTTGGACACCAGTCCATTCAGCCGATCATCGACTCGATCGAACAGATGACCCGCGAAGTGGGCAAAGCGAAACGCGAAGTTCCGTTATTCCCCACCGATATCTCCCTGGTCGAAACGATCCGCGAGAAAGTGGCGGCAGATCTGGCCGAAGTGTTTGACCGACCATACCTGAAAGCCGATTTCTACAGCGGGATCGCGGAAGTCAAAGAGAAATACATCAACGAGTATACCGAAGGCAATCCGGAAGAAAATGCTGAAAAGGTTGAGGCGATCAGCCAGGCCTTCGAAGAAGTCGAACGGGATTTTGTCCGCCAGCGTATTCTCGAAAAATCAGCCCGTCCCGATGGACGCGCCCTGGAAGAAATCCGGCCGATCTGGTGCGAAGTGGGTCTCATCCCGCGCGCCCACGGCTCCGGTCTGTTTACCCGTGGTGAAACCCAGGTGCTCACCCTGGCCACTTTGGGAACTCCCAAAGAAGCCCAGGAGCTGGACAACCTTGGCGCAGCCGAAACCAAACGCTACATGCATCATTACAACTTCCCGCCCTACTCCACCGGCGAGACCAAACAATTGCGCAGCCAGTCGCGGCGCGAGATTGGTCACGGCGCGCTGGCCGAACGGGCCCTGGAACCTGTGCTGCCCCCCACCAACGAATTCCCCTACACCATGCGGCTGGTTTCCGAAGTGATGTCATCCAACGGCTCCTCCTCCATGGGTTCTGTCTGCGGATCCACGCTGGCCCTCATGGACACCGGCGTGCCGATTAAAGCCCCCGTGGCTGGCATCGCGATGGGACTGGTCAAAGAAGGTGAAAAATTCGCCATCCTGACCGATATCATGGGCATGGAAGATCATCTCGGCGATATGGATTTCAAGGTCGCCGGCACCTCAATCGGTATCACCGCCCTGCAGATGGATATCAAGATCAAAGGCATCACCACCGAGATCATGAGCCAGGCTTTGCAGCAGGCACGGCAGGGTAGATTGTTCATCCTGGACAAAATGCTGGCCGTCATCCCGGTACCCAATCCTGAGCTGAAACCTCACACCCCGCGCATCACCACCGTTAAGGTACCTGTTGACAAAATCGGCGCCATCATCGGCTCGGGCGGCAAGACTATCCGCGCCATCCAGGAAGAGACTCACACTGAGATCGATATCCAGGATGACGGCACCGTGTACATCGCAGCCGACAATGCCACCAACGAAGCCCTGGCGCGCGATATGGTCCTATCGCTGACCGAGACCCCCGAACTGGGCCGTATTTACACCGGCAAGGTCGTTCGCACCACCGATTTCGGCGCATTTGTGGAAATTCTCCCCAATGTCGACGGCATGGTGCATATCTCGCAGTTGGACAGCATGCGCGTCAACAAAGTAGAAGACGTGGTCCGCATCGGCGATGAGATCACCGTCATGGTGACCGGCATCGATGATAATGGCAAAATCCGCCTTTCACGCCAGGCAGTCCTGGAAGACTGGTCGCTTGAGGAAGCTGTAGCCAGCGATTCTCGCAAATCCGGCGGCGGACGCTCCGGTGGAGGACACGGCGGCGATCGTGGCGGGGACCGCGGTGGCGACCGTAGCGGAGACCGAGGACCGCGACGTGACAATCGCGGCGGTGATCGAGACCGTCGCAGATAATCCAACAAATAAAAAGACTGCAGTTCAAAATGAACTGCAGTCTTTTTGTATCCATTCATAGTTTGAAAGATTAGGTAATGTCCTTTGTAGGCAGATCGGGCATTGTAGGGCCGGATATCCCCATGTGTTGGGCTAAAGCAGCTCGCATGGCAACCCGATCATCCCACGGGTATTCCACCTCGCCAAAGCACATCGACTGTTCATGCCCCTTTCCACACGCGATGACCAC
>DAISXR010000011.1:0-37292 GCA_036825755.1 Anaerolineaceae bacterium | reverse complement strand
CCGGCTGAGCCAAATACCACCAGCACCCTGCCGCTGGTCAACTGACGGGCTGCTTCCAACGCTCGCAGCAATGCGTTGGGCGTGTGTGCAAAATCCACTACCGCAAAGAAATCCTGTGGACCGCGGATCAACTCCATGCGCCCCGGTATGCCCTGTAAATGCTCAATCCCCTGCGCGACCGTGTCCATACTGATGCCCAGGCCAAAATGCGCCGCCCCGGCCGCTGCCAGGCAATTGGAGACGTTGTGTTCACCCAGCAGGCGGCAGCAGACCGGGTATGCCTGGTGATCCACCACAACGTCAAAATGCAATCCGTCCGGGCTGTGCTCAATGTTGGAGGCAAAAACGTCAGCCTGTGGATTTTTTGTGCTGTAGGTGATGATGTTCACCTTTGTTATGGCTCGCAGATATTCATACGAGCGGTCGTCCATGTTCAACACTGCCAAACGCGGGTTGCCAATAGCCTTTTTCTTCGTGGTTTCCAGGCTGGTGAACAGTTTTGCTTTGGCTTTCCAGTACGCCTCATAAGACCCATGGTAGTCGAGATGTTCGTGGGTGATATTGGTGATCACGCCGATGTCAAACTCGCAGTCTGCCACCCGGTGCTGCTCAAGACCATGCGAGGTGGTCTCCAGCACCACGTGGGTCAGGCCAGCCGTCTGCATGCGCGAGAGATAACGCTGCACCTCGGGCGCTTCCGGGGTGGTAACGTGGAAGCCCGTATCAATCACCTCATCGCCGATGGTGGCATTGACGGTGGAGATCATACCGATCAGCAAACCGGCTTTGAGTAGAATCTCATAGATTAAATTGGTGGTGGTGGTTTTACCATCGGTGCCGGTTACGCCAACCACCCGCAATTTTCGGGCTGGAAAATCGTAAAAGGCGGCTGACAGATACGCCAGCAAACAGCGCGTGTCATCCGTTCGAATGTAGGGAACAGGCAAGTCGTCAATCATTTTACTGCCGACAACCGCCGCGGCCCCGGCCTCGATTGCCCTGGGGATAAATCGATGCCCGTCAGCGTTCAGCCCCTCCAGTGCCACAAACACAAACCCCGGTTTCATCTGGCGGGAATCATATGTGACACCGGTAATGAATGGAGCGTCAGCAGGGCCATAAGTTTCGATGGGGTCGGGGAAACCCTGCAGTAATTGTTGAATGGTGTGGGGAACAAATCCAGTCATAAATCAATTGTAATAGATTTTCGCTCCCGAGGTCAAACAACCATGACATAAAATCCCGACGAACTCCCGGGAGTGAATTTCATTTTTGTGAAGACCGGGGTATACTATTTATCGTTAAATATATCAACAGGTTTGCCGCAGCTACTCATTAAAGCCTTATCACTTCATTCGGTTGGCGCCATTCTACTATCATCCCAAGGAGACATTCATGTACCAGGATCAAATCAACGCTTACTTTGCCGATAAAGAGCAGCAGTTTCTCGATATCGCCTCCAAATTAATCGCCATCCCCAGCCCGCGCGGTGAAACTCAGCCGGGTTTCCCTTACGGTAAAGCACCGGCGGAAGCGCTGGCTGCCGCCCTGGATATTCTCAAAGAGATGGGTTTCTCTCCCAAAAACATGGAAAATCACGTGGGTATCGCGGATCTGAACGATAAAGAGACTATGATGGCCATCCTGTGCCATCTGGATGTAGTACCGGAAGGAACCGGCTGGCAGACCCCCGCATATCGGCCTGTGGTGAAAAATGGTCACCTGTACGGCCGCGGGTCAAGCGATAACAAAGGCCCGGCAGCTGCGGCTATGCTGGCCATGCAGGCAGTGAAAGAAATGAATATCCCGCTCAAATACAACACCCGCCTCATCCTGGGCACTGCCGAGGAAACCGGCTCTCAGGACATCACTTATTACCGCCAGCATGAGAAAACTCCTCCGTATACCTTTTCACCGGATGGCGAATTTCCGGTGACCAACACCGAAAAAGGGAATTTCCGCCCTACCTTCAGCCAGACCTGGGCGGAAGCCAAAACACTCCCTCACATCATCAGCATCAAGGGCGGACACACGTTCAATATCATCCCCGAGCATGCTGAAGCGGTGGTGAAGGGCATGACCGCGCTGGATGTTCTGCCCTATCTGGGGCAGGTGCAGGCTCACACCGGCGCTGAGTTCGCGGTATCCGAAGATGGCGATACATTGTGCATTGCCGCGCATGGCAAGCCGGAACACGCTTCCACACCCGAAAAAGGCATCAATGCCGTCACGGCGCTGCTGGCTCTGCTGTCAGACATGCCTTTTGCCGATCATGAAAGCTTTAAGGCAGTCAAGGCGCTCAACCGGCTCTTCCCGCACGGTGATTACTATGGCAAGGCAGCCGGGATCGCCCAGGCCGATGAAGTTTCGGGACCGTTGACCCTTTCCTTCAACATCCTGGAGTTCACCCCCACCGGCTTTTCCGGGCGGTTCGACAGCCGTGTGCCGTTATGCGCCAACAAGGAAAATTGCCAGGATGTGATGGAAAAACATTTCCACGAGGCCGGTATCCAGGTGGAAAGTCGTATGATCCCGGGTCATCACACCCCCTGCGATTCACCGTTTGTAGGCACGCTGAACCGCGTGTATGAGCAATATACCGGCTACAAAGGCGGATGCGAGTCAACGGGTGGCGGTACCTATGTTCACAGTATCGACGGCGGTGTCTGCTTTGGAGCCATGATGCCGGGCGCTGAACCCAACATGCACGGCGCCAATGAGCACGTCAGCATTTCAGAAATGCTGACCGCTGCCAAAATTTTCACCCAGGTGATCGTCGATATCTGCGGTTAACCACCTATTCAAATAACATGCAAAAACCGGCCGGTGATAGTTCACCGGCCGGTTTATTTACTGTATCAGCAAAAAAATGACTAGAGGTTCTGTCGCAGTTCCTGAAGCTGACCGGAAACCGAGCCGTCGATTACACGGTCACCCACCTGAACCACCAAACCGCCCAAAATGCAGGGATCCACGCGGAAGCTGATGGTGGCTCCGGCGCCCAGCGATTTGAGGATGTCATTACGGACGATATCCTGTTCTTCGCTGGTAAGGGGCAGTGCGCTGGTCACTTGCGCGGAGTTGCCGCTCAGTTGCTCGCCATCCAGCACCACCACTTTGCCGGATTTGACACCCGAGAAGAACTCTTCCAGCAGAGCGCGTTGGCGGCTCTCATCCTGGATGAGCGATTCGCCGATCAGTTTTTGAGCGGCGGCAACAGCCAATCCGCCAATCTGACCACGAAGCTCATTGAGGTTGCGTTCGCGTTCCTGCTCAATTTCCACCAGTGAGGAGGCACGCATCTTCTCAATCTCAATTTCGGCTCCGGTGCGGATCTCGAGTGCAGCCGCTTCGGCGCGTTCCGATGATTCGCGTACTACTTCAGCGCCTTTTTTCTGTGATTCGGCGATGATTTTCTGCGCTTCAACTTCGGCGTTGGCTCGGGCTTCTTCCGCTACACGGGCATCTTCTAATCCGCGGGCGATTGATTCACGGCGTTTATCGAGCATCGACACGATGGGTTTGACCGCCCAGGCGTAAATGACCACAAACAAAATGGCAAAGTTCAAAATTTGAACAATTAAGTAACCAAGATTAATACCCAGACCTTCCAAGGTATTCCTCCTTTCTGATCGTCAGGAATCTGATTAGAAGACGAACAGGATCAGCAACGCTACGACCAGGCAGTAAATAGCCACTGCTTCAGCGAAGGCAATCCCAAGAATCATGTTGGTGAGCAGGTTTCCTGAAGCGTCAGGATTGCGGGCCATACCTTGAACAGCACCGTTTACAACAATACCGATTCCAGCACCGGCGCCAATGGTTCCGATCATGGCAAGTCCAGCGCCAATCAATTTTGCGGCAGCAACAATATCACCTTCCATAGTTAACCTCAGACCTCCAAAGATATTTTGTTGAGTTAATGCTGTTCTTCTTCATGCCCGTGGCCCTGTGTGGCCATTGTCATGAAGATCATTGCAAGCATACCAAATACGATTGCCTGAATGGCACCGACGAAGAACTCGAGACCCAAAAAGCCCGCCTGAGCCACCACAGGAACCAGTGACCCGATCACAAACAACATGACCGATCCGGCAAAGATGTTACCGAACAACCGGAAGGCAAACGAGAGGATGCGGGACAGTTCAGAAATAATTTCGAGCAGACCCACCACCCAATCGATCAGGCCAAACATGGGTTTTGAGAAAATGGTTTTGGTGTTCCAGAACTTGGTGAAGTAGCGCATGCCCTGCGCCTGCACACCAAATACCTGGGTCATGAACACCACAATCAAAGCCAGCGCCACGGTGAAGTTCAGATCGGTGGAGAGAACGCGCACAAAGGGGATCACCTGGTAGCCGTTTTGTTCTACAGCCGGTTTCACGATCGCATTCACGCCGGGCAGAAGCTGCTGAAGGGTGTACCCGTGTTCAGAGTGATGCAGGATGCCAATACTGTCAACACCCGGGATCAGTTCCATCCAGTTGGCCACCAGCACCGTCAGTGTAATGGCAGCAAACCATGGAAAGATCTTTTTCGCATACTTACCGGCAGTCGTTTGGGTCATATCATACAGATAGCCAAACAGCGCCTCGATGGCGCCTGGAAGGCCTTTCAGCATGGTATACCCTTCTTTTTCTGATTTCTCGGCGGCTTTTTTAACTCCCCAGGCAATGGCGATGACGATTATATCCACCAATAACATTGCAACGATCGTATTGGTCAACGCCACCTCTCCCAACGGTCCCAAACTGATGGGAGCAGTGAGGTCTTCGGCAGGAAGCTGGACATGCGGTTGGATTGGTGAAAAGGCTTTTGCCCCGAACAATCCGATGATAATCAATAGAAGGACAATCCAGCGGTTCACGCCCCAGCGCCATTTCTTTTTTGTCGATTCTTCACTCAAAATGATCTTCCTCCTTCTGTTGAGTTTCGGTTAAGTTACGGTTTGCGGTGTTCTGCTCAATTTTTTTGGTGATCTTTAGAACAATCACAAACATCAGGATCAATGTCACCGGCATACTGCCGACGACCAGTATCAATGTGTAAAGAGGTTTGGTGCCGAAGTGGTTATCCAACCATAATCCCCCCAGTACTGCGGCCAGAACAATCACCAGTGTAATCAAACCAACCAGCCCTGCGACAGCAGTTAAGGTTAGATTGAAAATGTACTGTTTCTGGTTCTTCTTGGGGTGTCCGGCGGAAGTCATCGTAAGCGATTATAACACGGCTAAAAAACTACGGTCAATAATGGATTAACGAAATTGCGGCTGAACTGGCCATGTTGAACCACGGCGCCATCATCACACCCAGAACCAGGATACCCACCACGCAAATCACCAAAGCGGCGCTGCTGTTCAGATGCACCGGCATCACCTTCACCTCATCTTCAGAGCGGTACAGGTAAATCACCTTGAGGATATTCAAATAGTAGTACAGCCCCACAATGGCATTCGCTGCTCCCACCACCGCCAGCCAGACCATATCGGCCTGCACCGCTGAGGTAAAGACCAGCAACTTGCCAAAGAAACCAGCAAAGGGAGGGATGCCGCCCAGTGACAGAATGGCTACCAGCATGGCCAGCGCCAGTTTGGGTGAGCGACGGCTCAGTCCGGCATAGGAAGCAATGTCATCCGACCCGATCGTCCGCCCCACGACCGAGACAATCCCGAAGGCGGCCAGATTGGTCACCAGGTAAGCCATCAGATAATACATGGTTCCGCTGATGCCCAACGTATTGTGCGCAGCCACACCGATCACCATATAACCTGCCTGGGCAATCGACGAGTATGCCAGCAGTCGTTTGATATTCTTCTGCGTAAGAGCCAGATAGTTGCCTATAATCATGCTCAAGGTGGCTACTGCCGCCAGCATCCAACCCCAAATATTGGCGATATCCGGAAAAACCACCAGCATGAAGCGCATCAGCACCGCAAAACCAGCCGCCTTGGAAGCCGTGGAGAGGAAACCAGCCACCGGCGTGGGCGCGCCTTCGTATACATCCGGTGCCCAAAAGTGCAGCGGAGCGGCTGAAATCTTGAAGGCAAACCCCACCAGGATCATCATCACGGCGGTTCCCACAGCCACCAGCGGAATCGATCCAGCCGTGAGCGCAGCGGAAATCTCATAGAGTTGCGTGGTACCGGTAAACCCGAACAGCCAGGAAAAACCGAACAGCATCACCGCTGAAGACATGGCACCAAACAGCAGATATTTAACGCCCGCTTCTACCGATTTTGGCTCGTTGATTAAAAAGCCGGCCAGGATATAAAGTGGCAGCGAGGTGGTTTCAATGGCCAGGTACAACATGATCAGATCGGCCGCGGAGGTCATGAAGCACATCCCCAGGATGCTGACCAGCAAAAGCAGATAAAACTCGCCGCGGCGCGCCAGGTTTTCATGATCCATGGCAAACAGTACGGTGATCGCGCCGCCGATCAAAGCCAGAAGCCGGAAGATATAATTGGTTCCGTCCAACCTCAGCATACCGCCCCAGGTCAGTGATCCGCTTTCCGGCTGCTTTACAAACACGAGAGACGCCGCCAGGATCACCAGCAAACCGATAAAGACCAGCATGCCCAGATTGCTCTGGCGTTTTCGGCTCCAGGCCAGATCTGCGCCCAGAACAACCAGGATCAGGATCAGCAGCCCGATTTCTGGGAGGATCGAAAGGGTGAGAGCGGTGAAATCAGTAATCATCTATGCGCCTCCCAACAACGCCAGCACCCGGTCGACGCCGGATTGCAGAATGGGCTCCAGGATGGAGGGAAACAGACCGACCGTGATCATGATGAATGCCAGCATTCCAATGACTATCTTATCCAGGCGGTTGATACCGGGTACATCACTGTACTCCGCCGGCAGATCCCCAAAGAAAACCCGCCGGATGACCAGCAGAATGTAAGCCGCAGTGATCAGCACGCCAATGATCGCGATGATGGCCACCCACGGTGCCTTTGCCCAGGCGCCCATAAAAATGGGGAACTCAGCCACAAAACCTGAAAATCCCGGCATCCCCATGGATACCAGCCCGGCCACGATAAAACCGATTGCTGCCCAGGGGATCTTACGGATGAAACCGCCCAGCTTTGAAATCTCGCGGGTATGCGCGCGGTCATAGACCATTCCGACGATGGCAAAGAACATAGCCGTCATCACGCCGTGCGAGAACATCTGGTACCCCGCCCCCAGCAGGCCCTTTTCATTCAGGGTGGCAAAGCCGATCAACACCAGCCCCATGTGGGATACTGAGGAAAAGCCGATCACATATTTGAAATCGGTCTGTACCAATGCGATAAATGCCCCGTACACCACATTCACGGTTGCCAGGATCAGAATAGCCGGAGACCAGAACTCAGCCCCCTGCGGCATCAATTCGATAGCTACACGCAGCGCAGCGAAGGCGCCGACCTTCATCTCCACCCCGGCCAGCATCATCGAGATGGCGGTGGGAGCGGCTACGTGGCCGTCAGGCGCCCAACTGTGAAATGGGAAGATGCCTCCCAGAATGGCGAAACCCAGAAACACCACCGGGAACCAGATGCGCTGGAATTCGACTGAAAAGCCGGCTTTTTCCAGTTCCAGCAGGTTGAACGTATTCAGACCCGAACTGCTGTAAATGGCCAATGCGCCTACCAGCGCCAGCATGGAACCGACAAACAGGAAAATGGTCAGCTTCATGCCGCCGTATTCGCGGGTTTTTTGAGAACCCCACACCACAATCATCAGGTATTTGGGGAAAATGGCAATTTCAAAGAAAAAGAACAGTTGAAACAGATCCAGCGAAGCGAACACGCCCAGAATGCTGGTGCCGAGGAACATCATGAACGAGAAGAATTCACGCGGTCTGTCTTCCACATTCCAGGAGATCAGCACACCGGAAAAGAGAACGACACCGGTCAGCAAAAAGAGCGGCAGGCTGATACCATCCAACGCCAGGTGATATGAAATGCCGAGCGCGGGTACCCAGTCGAGTTTTTCAATAAACTGGTATCCGGCCTTCGCAGCGTCATAACTGAAGAACGTGATGACCGTAAAGAGCAGGGTCAGCGATGCGGCTGCCAGAGCGATGCGCCGGATGGTCTCCCGTTTTTCAGAGGGCAGAAACAGGATGATCAGACCGGCGAGTGCGGGGATAAAAATGCTGATGCTCAGTATCGGAAAACCCATCCATCACCTCTCAGTACCACATTTGGACCGCGCGGTTAATCAAATCAACCAGCCAGCCTGGCCATACTCCAATCAAGGCCATGAGGGCCATCAGCGGAGCAATCACAAATAGTTCACGGGTTGATATTTCCGTCAGTTTGCCGGCCCATTTTTCGTTCAACGGGCCATGCAGAACCATCTTGATCGCTTTCAAAATATAGGCGCCGGTAAACAGCAACCCGATCATGCTGAACGCGGTGGCAACCATCATCACAGGCCAGGCGCCCCGCACCACCATAAACTCAGACACAAACCCTGCCAGCCCGGGCAGCCCCAGGGAGGCCATGGATGTAAAGACCAAAATGGACCCGTATACCGGCAAGATAGCGTATAAACCGCCAAAATCGTTCAAATCGCGGGTATGAGCGCGGTCATACACCACGCCCACCAGAAAGAACATACCGGCCGCGGAAAGGCCATGCGTCACCATTTGCAGCACAGCGCCGTTCATGGCGATATGGGCGTTCTGGGTTCCGGCGGCGGCTGCCGCGGCGGCGATCCCCAGGATAACAAAGCCCATATGGTTGATGGAGCTGTAAGCCACCAGGCGCTTGAAATCAGACTGCCCATATGCGCTCAGGGCGCCGAAAATGATCGCCAGAGCTGCCAGCAGCGCCAGCCAACCGGCGTATCGCTGACTCTCGGCCGGGTAGAGCGGCAGCACAAGCCGTAAAAACCCGTACGCGCCTAGCTTGAGCAGCACGCCCGCCAGAATCATGGAGCCGGCAGTTGGGGCTTCGGTATGGGCATCAGGGAGCCAGGTGTGGAACGGCCATACCGGTACCTTGACCGCAAACGCGATCACAAAGGCCCAGAACGCGATGGCTTTGATGGTGGCCATGGGCAAACCGAATAATGTTTCGCCAGTCATTAAATTCGGCCAGATCTCAAACAACCGCGGCAGGTCAAATGTTCCCGCCATCACGCCAATCAACTGGATGGCCAGCAGCAACCCCAGCGATCCGCCCATGGTATACAGCATAAACTTCAAAGAGGCATAATTTCGATTTTTACCGCCCCACTGGTTGATTAAGAAGTACATCGGCACCAGGCCAATCTCCCAGAAGACGAAGAAAATCAGCAGGTCCAGCGAGAGAAAAACGCCCAGCATGCCCGTTTCGAGCAGCAGAAACAGGATCATGTAGGCTTTGACTTTTTCTTTGATACTGTGCGATGCCAGAAATGCCAGCGGGGTGAGCAGCGTGGTCAGCAGCATCATGGTCAGCGAAATGCCGTCAATCCCCACATGAAAGGTGGAGTTGAGGGCGGCATACCAGACAAATTGTTCTTCAAACTGAAACCCGCCGTTCGGATCAAACCGGGCCCACACCACGATCGCTAGAATAAACGAAAGAATACTGGCTGCCAGTGCCACAACTCGGAAAACACGGGTGTAACGCGCGGGTACGAGTACCAGTATCAGGGCAGTGACAGCCGGTAAAAACAGGATCATCGTGAGCAGGTGATTGGCGATAAAATCCATGATGCCTTCCTACAGAAAGATGTAATAGAAGAAGATGGCTGCCACACTGATCACCGACAGACCAATGAGCATGTATTGTTGCACCTTGCCGGTTTGCATCCGCTTCATCGAACCGCCCAGATCGCGGGTGGCCTTGCCCAGCGCATCACCGGCCCCATTGACCACGGGAAGATCGAACTGATTGCGAAATACCTTGCCCAACCAGAGCCCCAGCCCTGCAATTCCGTGCAGTGCGCCGTCGATCAGTTTTTGATCCAGCCAAATGGCCGAGAATGTGTCCGAAATCCAGCGAGCGGGGTTGATGAACAGGAACTGGTAGATTTCATCGAAATAGTATTTATTCTTCAATACTTTATGCAGACCACCCAACGGCTTTTGCAGCAGATCGGGTTGACCGGCTTGCTGCTTGCGGTAAACCAACCAGCCCGCCAGCAAACCGCCCAGCGCCACCACCACCGAGGTGAGCAGCGGCACGGCGTTGAATGTGGCCTCGTGTTCGGCTTCGCCCAGCATGGAGCCCACAAACTCCACCATCACATCCGGCGCCAAACCACCCAATACAGGGAAATTGCCCTCAATCCCAATCCAGCCGATGGCCACTGCAAAAACAGCCAGTACCACCAGCGGGAGCGTCATGGTCCATTTATTCTCAGAGGCGTGTTCCGCGGCGCGGGTACGAGGCTTGCCCAGGAATGTGAGCGTGATTTGGCGCATGGTGTAAAAGGCAGTCAACAAGGCTGAGAGCGCAAGCACAATAAAAACGATCAGGTATCCGCCGTTGAATGCGCCGGCCAGGATGGCATCTTTTGACCAAAAACCGGCTGTGATCAAAGGAAAGCCTGACAGAGCAAACCCGCCGATGAGGAATGTCCAGAAGGTGATCGGCATCTTTTTGGATAAACCACCCATGTTCAGCATATCCTGCGGATCGATGTGTTCGCCGGTATGTAAAACCCCATGCTCCATACCGTGGATCACCGAACCGGATCCCAGGAACAGTAGCGCCTTGAAAAAGGCATGTGTCATCAGGTGAAAAGCGGCTGCCACATACGCGCCGATCCCGATGGCAGCTACCATGTATCCCAATTGCGAGATAGTTGAATATGCCAGCACACGTTTGACGTCATTCTGCGCTACCGCAATGGTGGCGGCGAATAACGCGGTAAACGAACCCACCGCCGTGATCACCATCATAGTGGTGTTCAGCGGCTCACCGGGGTGCCAGCCGGCACTAATAAGCGGGAAAAAGCGGATGGAAAGATAAACACCTGCCGAAACCATGGTGGCGGCATGGATCATCGCCGAAACCGGCGTGGGGCCTTCCATGGCGTCCGGCAGCCAGATGTGCAGCGGGAACTGCGCCGATTTACCCACGGTACCGATGAAGATGAGCAGCCCGATCAGCCCCGCCCACGACATACCAAATACCGGTGAAATGGAGCTGGCCAGGGTGTTCAAAACATCGGGGTTGGAAAGAATAGCGTGATAATCCAGTGTACCGGTGAGGGCGTACAGCGCCACCATGCCCAGCATCATAAACATATCACCCACGCGCGTGGTCATAAAGGCTTTGATGGCCGCGTCGCGGGCGGAAGTCTTGCCGTACCAGAAACCGATCAACAGATAAGAACACAGCCCCATCACTTCCCAGGCCATGTACAGGGTGAGCAGATTGTTGGAAACCACCAGCGCGAACATGCCAAACGCGAACAGACCGATGAAAGCAAAGAAACGGCTGTACATGGGCTCCACCGATGGAACCGTGTGAGAATGCCCGTGCTGATCGGTGATGGTTGCCCCATGCGGCGGAAGCCCCGGCCGGTCATGCTCGCCTTTGGGCTGGCCGTAATTGTGATAGCCGATGCTGTAGATGAAGATCATCAATACGGTCCAGGCCACGAAGAACAGCGTCAACGCGGAAAGCGGATCAATCTGCACACCGATTTGCAGCCAGGTATCCCCGGTAGGCAGCCAGTTGATGACGGAACGGAACGGCTCCTCTGCCAGGTTGTGAACACCCAGCGCCCTGAATACCACCACCATGCTCATCAGCCAGGACAGGCCGGCAGAGATCACCGCCACAGTATGGCTGACGCCTTTGGAGCGGTTGGTGAACAGCGAAATCAAAACAAACGCCAGCAGCGGTGGTAAAGGGATCAACCAGATAAGCGATTCAGTCGTGAGCATGGTGTTCAGTTTTTCCTTCCAACCTATCCCTTCAACATATCCAGATCTTCTGCGATCACGGTGGTCTGACGGCGGTAAGCCGATATGATCAGTGCCAGGCCCACAGCCGTTTCAGCAGCCGCGGCAGCAAACACGATGGCAACAAATACCAGCGCATTTACCTCAAGGCCGTACAGGTAACTCCAAAACGCCAGCAGGTTGACGTTCACCGCGTTCAGCATCAGTTCAACCCCCATTAAGATGGCAATGGCGTTGCGGCGAGCCATCACACCAAACAACCCAATGGCAAACAATGCGGTTGAAAATACCAGGAACCAGGCTAAAGGAATCAACGGTTCCCTCCTTTTCTTTCCATGGCAAGGAATACAGCCCCAATCAGCGCGGCCAGCAGCAGCAGGGAGGCCACCTCAAACGGGATCATGTAGGCAGAAGGATCCACCAGAGCCTGACCCAACTGCACCATATTTTCGCCGCCTGCCGGTACGGTACGTCCGGCAGTCATCAGGCGGTCCCAGTTTTTCATGGTGAGTAAAACGAACAAGGAGAAAAAGCCGGATACCAGCGCCGCCACCCACCAGTTTTTCGTGAGCTGCATTTTCTCATCCTGCATGACATTACGGGTGAGCATGACGGCGAAAATCACCAGGATGGCAATGGCGCCAATATAAACAATCACCTGTACCACCACGAAAAAGCGCACCTCAAGCAACGCAAAGATGACTGCTACACCCATCAGGGTGAGAATCAACCATAATGCGGCGTGCATCAATTTGCGGCTGGTAACAACCAGGATGGCAGCCGAAAGGGTTACCACAGCAGTGATCAAAAAAACGACTTGGATGGGTGTGACCATGCATCGACTCCAGACGGCCTATCTTGTTACATCTCTGATATCGGTGTTCTGTACCGGGTAGGGCTGGGGGGCCACAACCGGGCGGATGGGCTTTCTTTTCTGTCTGCGGCTGATGAGCGTATTGATCACCACCAGAATGACGCCGTTCAGGATCAACATCGCGATAATCCGCACCAGCGATCCCCCGGCGGGCAGAAGTTTATCCAACAGAGCTGTGAGCGCCACCAGAGCCAATGAAGCCGGGGTGAGGATCTTCCAGTTGAAATTCAGCATCTGGTCGATGCGGATTCTGGGCATGGAACCGCGGATCCACACCCCCACAAACCAGACCACAACCGTTTTGATCAGGAGATACACAAGGCCCAGAATGGGATACTGCTCTGAACCCGGTCCACGCCATCCGCCCAGGAAAATGGTCACAAAAACCATCGAGAGCGTAAACGCATGCAGAAAATCGGCCACGTAGAACATGCCAAATTTCAGGCCCGAATATTCGGTGTTGAAGCCGGCTACCAGTTCGGAATCGGCCTCCAACAGGTCAAACGGCGAGCGCCCGATCTCGGCGATGGTGGTGATGTAAAAAATCAGGGCTGCCAGCGGGCTCACCAGGATATACCAGACGTTCTGGCGTTCCACAATGGCTGACACATCCAGCGAACCCGAAAACATGACCGGGATCAGCAGCGTCAGAGTCATGGGCACTTCGTAGGAAATCAACTGCGCCACAGCTCTGAAAGCGGCCAGGGTTGAGTATTTGTTATTGGAGCCCCAACCGGCCATCAGAAAAGCCAGTGTGCCAAAACCGCCCACCGCGATGAGATAGAGCACACCAACATTCAACCTCACCCCCACCACGCTGACGGAAACCGGCACAACCGCCCACACCAGCAGCACCCCTGCCACCGCCAGAACAGGCGCCAAGTTATACGGGATGCGATCTGCGCGGGCAGGCGTGATCAACTCCTTGGTGAAGATCTTGATCATATCCGCCACGGTCTGAAAAATACCCCATGGCCCCACCCGGTTTGGCCCGATACGATCGGCAATTCTGCCCAGGATCTTGCGTTCGGCCCAAATTAATCCCAGGGTCAAAAACATCGGCAGCATGCTCAACAGTCCTGCACCAATAATGAACAGGATGATTTGTGAAAGGCTATCGGTTATCCCAATATTCGAAAGCAGACTTTGAATCCAATTGGTTATCGCAGTAATTGGGTCGATGAAAAAATCCATTGGTTTACCAGTTTCCTATCTTTTTATTTTCAGGACCACTCAAGGGCTCCCTTGCGCCACAAGTACACGAGGGCCGCGGCAAGGATGGCAATGAAGAGGATTGCTTCCAACACTCCAAACAAGGCAAGCTGCCCGTAAGCAGCCGCCCACGGAAACAGGAAAACAGTCTCCACGTCAAAAATCAGGAAAACAATGGCAAAAATGTAATATTGAGGTTTAAATTGAATCCAGCTCTCACCTACTGTCTCAATACCGCACTCATAGGTGGATTGCTTAATTGGATTGGGTTTCCTTGGAGAGAGTAAAGCTGCCAAACCGATAGCAACCGCAGGCAGCGCCAGGGCAATGACGAGGAAAATCCCAATGTAAAGCCAATCGCTTAACATGCCAGCTCCTCATATCTTACAGTAGGACTTTACCGAAATAGTGAAAAACTACAATTAGACGAGATTTTATCACATTTCAATGTTATCGAATCAGGTTTTAATCTGGCATTAAGAAATGAATATGAAGAAGGAATTGATGAAAAGGATGGTTGGAGATTGACCGAAAACGTCTCGTTTTCAGAGGAACAGACTGTTTATGCGGACTTACCGGGAAATTTGAGATAGTGGGTGATGGGAAAAACCAGCAAAGCTCCCAGCGTGAGACCGCACGCAACCCAGGTGAGAATTGGGTCTGGTATACCTGCCAGCGCATTGATTTCCGTTTCAAACGGGACCGCCAGCAATGTCTGTCGTTCCGAGGACCCGTCTTCACTGATGAGCAGCACATACAACCAAAACTGCCCGCTCAAACGGTCTGGCTGGCGGGAGGTCATCTGCCAGCGGAAAAGCGGCAGGTCACTGGCCGACAGCGTCTCAACGATACTCCCCTGCGGGGTGAGTTGGGCCAGCGGCAGATCAATGCGCGCTTCCATCATCGCCTGGCTGTCACCGGCGACTACCCAACTCCCTTGAATCTGATCCGGGATTTCCAGAGTCACCTGGATGACGGCATTGTCACCGGCGTGCAGCCTGGCAGGAAAATGCAAATATGCACTGAGATCCAGTGTATTAAGCTGAGAGGCAGTACCAGAATATTTGGGATCCGAAAATGGAATTTCCGGTAGAGCGATTACCTTTTCTGTATTCAGGGACGGCCAGAGCACCCATCCCCAAAGAAATACGGCTGCAAGCAGCAGTAAGGCACCCAGGAGCAAACGTAACAACAGCAGAGGTTTCATTCCGGTGGGGAATTATAGCCTCTACTCCACTCCCCTGCCAATCCAAATCTCAACCTGCTGCTGCTCTTCCTCAGCCCATACATAAATTGGATTTTCCATGGTGACCGATTCCTCAATCGAATCGATCAGATCGTCCAGGTCGACGCCGCGGATCTCAGGCGGGAAATGCTGACCAAAGGTAAGGTTTGCCCACTTGACCAGCCCCAGCGGCAGCGGAATACTCAGGGTGAAATTTCGTTGCTTGCTGCCCGGTTTTTGATTGATCTGAATATGAAGCCAATGTGAGGCACGCGCACGCCAGGATAATGCCATCACCACCACGCCGATGATGAAAGGCAGCCAGGCCAGCCAGAACCCAAACAACGGATCACCCTGGTTCCATCCCAGGTACATCCAGAACGCTCCCATGGCGGTGATGAGCACACCAAAAACAAATGGCAGAACCCACCATCGGGTGAGATGCTCAAAACTGCGCACCTCGGATGTGCGGCTGTGGGCTGGAACCTCCTCCACCGTAACCGGCTCAACCACTGCTTCGCTGGTAAAAAGGTCACCAGCCGAGTTTTGGATTTCCTCCAGTCGCCGGGCAGCTTCTTCGGCGGAGAGTTCACCGCGTTCCACCTTGAGGAATAATTCCATTTGATCGTTCATTCACTCACCTTACGAGATCAGTTTTTACCCAAAAGTTGCAGGAACAGGAAAATTAAACCCCATCCGCCCGAGCATGTCAACCCGTTTTGCTCAACCCGCGCTTGAGCCGGACTCGGATAGGACCTCCAGCAGGCGGTCGGCTTCTTCCACCGAGATCTTCTGCTCCTGCAGCAGGCGCATCACAATCAGGCGTTCCTCGTCGGTTACCTCGGATTTGGCATTCGATTTCGGATCGTCCGCAGGCTCCGGCTCGCTTTCCTCCACAATCGAAAGGTCGTAACCCAGATTGCGGATCTGCTCCTGGACCTGCTTCATGGCATCCTTCACACGCTGTTCTGCCAGGCGAACCGCCTCATCAGAGATCTTGATTTGATTCGCGATTTCTTCCACCTCGTCCAGCGCCCCATGGGCAACCTGCGCCACGCCTTCCACCATTTTGATTTCCCAGTGGACCTCTTTTTCGCGGGCCGCGCGCTTTAATTCACTTTCCTGTTTGAGATTTTGCCACAGGAGGTCCATATCGCTGAACAGTCGTGCGATTTCTCGTTCATCCAGAATTTCACTGGTAACACGTACCCTGTCATCGGCCTCCAGAATGATTTTCTGCTCGCCGCTGCCAAGTCGTATTTCACTGCGCCCTTCATTCATCTTCTTTTTGACGGAGGCGGTTTCGAGTGAAATGCTCTCTCCGCCGCTGCGAATTTGCAACGAGGCGTTGGGCTCCACCGGCAGATGCAGTTGAATGCTGTCGGAGCTGCGGATCTGGATTTTTTCGTGGTTGGTGTCCATCACGCTTACTTCCACGTTATCGTCCGCGCGAACTTCCAATGAGCCGCTGATCCCTTGCAGTTGTACACTGCCGGAAACCCGTTCAATGGACACGGACGATTTGAGATTCTTCCCGGTTAAGTTATCGCCAACCTTGCCAATTTTCAGCTTTCCGGCCACATTTTCGATCAGACAGCTTTCACTCACTCGCCCAACCACCGCCGATTCGATATTTTGCAGAACCAGCCTGCCCCCTACCTTATTGATGGTCAGTGGATTGGATAAATCACGTACCCGCGCATTCTCACTCACGCGGTCAATGATCACCTCACGGTTTTTGGGCACACTCAGTTCGCAATCTTCCACAAACAGCATTCGTAGCAGCTTGTTTTCATGTCGGATTTTCTGAACGTTGATATCGGTGATGATCCCCAGCTCTGCGCGATCCCACTGGTGAACATCCAGATTACTGTGCGCCCGTACCACAATGGTCACATCCGGTTCGACCGCGATAATTTGCTGATATTTTTCCATCCATACCCTCCTGGAATGTTTTCTCTTAGCGCTCCAGTGCTTCCAACAGCCGGTCAGCTTCCTCGATGGAAATTTTCTTTTCACTGACCAGCCGCATGATAATCATCCGTTCGCCGGTTAAATCGACGGCGTTCCCGTTGGTTTGCGGTTGTGTATCCGTTTTTGCTTCAGCCGGATCAAAACCCATCGACTGCAGGGTGCTTTCCACCTGTTTGATGGCGGTCTGTACACGCTGCTGAGCAGCCTGCATTTCCTCCTGCGAGAGATCAAATCCTTCTTCCGACCCTTCAGCGGCATCGGTAGCCTGGCGTGCCTCACGGCGGGCTTTGTTTTCCTTATCCAGTTCACGCCACAGGCTTTCCACCTCTTCAAACAGCTTGAGGATTTCTTTGTCCTCGATGCGTTCGGCTTCGATGCGAATCTTGCCGTTCGCTTCCAGATCGAACTTGCGCCGGCCATCGCCAACCAGCAGCACATGCCTGCGATGGGTGATCTTTTCCTTGCGCTCGCCGATGGTTAATTCGGTCAAATGGGCATCCGTCTTCACCCGCATTTCCGCATCCAGACCAAACGGGAGATTGAGTGAGATATCACCCGATGAGCGCAGTTTGACCGGCTCAAGGCTTTCAGACAGAAAACCGACATGAATATCGCCCATCGAACGGATGTCAGCGCCGGCATGCAGACCGGAAAGATCCACCCCGCCCAGCACGCGTTCCGCCTGTACCAGACCGAAACAATCTTTGCCCTTCAGATTGCCGGCAATATTGTGGATTTCCAGCCGGCCGCGGATGTTCTGCACCAGGCAACTGCTGTTCACCCGATCGATACGCACGCGTTTAGCCTGTTGAATGGTCAGGTTCCCATCCATCGAACGGATCTCCACATCGGCGGCCATATTGCGGACACGAGCATTGCTGGATGCTTTTTCGATCACCAGTACGGATTGGGTGGGTACTTTCAAAACAGCATCATCGACAAACAAAAGGTGCAGCCCATCACTTTCATGCTGGATACGCTGCACATTCAGGTCGGTTTCAATCCAGATCTCAGACTGATCCCACCCCTCCACATCCAGGGTGGCGTGCGCCTTGATAAAAATCCGTTCTCCGGGACGGAAAGGGATTGTTTGCTGAAACTTTTTCATGACTCACTCCTGATGACAGGCTCCATTTCAAATCAAGTTAGAACAAAAAAATCTATCCGTGAACCCCGCAGCCGCACTGTTCGTGATTCTAAAACTATCATAGCATATCTATTAACTTTGTCAAGTCCTGTATCAAGAATATTAAGGTTTTGAATAAGATTATTTATTTTTGTATATACAAATTAATTTTTCTTGTAAAGATTTTCTCGCTTATTCTTCCAGCGCCTTGGCTTCATCCCAGAAACGATCCATTTCCTTCAGGGTCATATCTGTCAGCTGTTTCCCATTTTCAGCGGCTCGTTTTTCGATGTGCTCGAAGCGTTTTCGGAAACGCAAATTGGTTGATCGCAGCGCCGTTTCCGCATCCACCTTCAGCCAGCGCGAGAGGTTGACCACTGCAAATAGCAGATCCCCTATCTCCGCCTCGGTACGCGGGCTGCCGGCTGCCTGTTTGACTTCCTCAAATTCCTCGGCGACCTTGCCATACACGGGTGTGATATCATCCCAATCAAACCCCACCCGGGCAGCCCGGGTCTGAACTTCCTGGGCCTGGTTTAGTCCGGGCAGCGCAGCTGGAATTCCGCTCAACAACCCTACCGTGCTGTTGGTTTCACTCTTCGCCTTGCGCTCTTGCGCCTTGATCTTTTCCCAGGCCACCACCACACCCTCGGAATCGCTCACTTTGGCATCTCCAAACACATGCGGATGGCGGCGGACCAGTTTGCGGTTGATGCCAGCCAGCACATCGTTGATGCTGTACTCGCCCTCTTCCACGCCAATCTGGGCATGCAGGACCACCTGCAGCAGTAAGTCACCCAGCTCTTCACTGGTTTTTTGCGGGTCTTCATTATCCAGGGCATCCAGCAGTTCATAGGTTTCTTCAATCAAGTACCGGCGCAGTGACAGATGGGTCTGCTCGCGGTCCCATGGGCAGCCATCAGGCGCGCGCAGGCGGGCGATCACTTCCTGAAAATCTTCAAATGAAGTATCCGCCGGCAGCGGGGGGATATACAGAACAGTGCGCAGGCCAATCTCGTTCTGCCGGTCGATCTCGTACAACGGCAGGGTCTGCACCTGGCATGCAGCGGTACCGGCGTCATGCACCAGCCGCACCATCATTTCATCCGGGTAGGTATTGGTCAGCGCCATCTTCACCTCGGAAGCGATCATTCGCGAGTAGATTTGCGTGATCAGCAACGGGGAGGAAGGCGGAAACTGGGGCTGCAGGCGCTGACCCAATTCCAGCGCATCCATCAACGTCATAAACGGGAATGGATCCAGTTCCAGTGCCGTGAAGACAGGTTCGAGAAAACTCAGCCCCTCAATGACCTTCACCGGGATGCCTTTTTCTTTGGCCCGGCGGATGATCTCGGGAGAAGTCGCTTCGGCTACAAACGGGTGCCCGGGAACGCCATAGGTCACGCCCTGCGGACGGCTACCCAGCTCAAGCACCTGTTCGATGATGCTCTCATACACATCTTCAAACGAGGCGTGTTTCTCGTAAAAGGAATCAAAACTGTGCACCTGCATACCCGCCGGAAAGGTTTCCAGCGTAGGATGCTGCCGGGTGCGCACGTAAATTTCATCGATTTGCTCCAGCCATTGGCGCGCCTGCAAGGTAAGTAAATTACCGTCTCCCGGGCCTAAACCAAGGATGGTGATACCGGTTTGAGTTTGTGTTGACATACCTGCTTCCTGATAAAAAAATGGTGTATTCCAGAAACCTGGAATACACCTGTTATTCTAACAAAGAAACCGAATTTTTTCAGCGCGTCTGAAACAGAACGCTTCGGCGCCGTCCGTACAGCAAACGAATTAACGTTTGGTGTAGGTTGGGGCCTTGCGGGCGCGTTTGAGACCGGGTTTCTTCCGTTCCTTGACGCGGGGATCGCGGGTGAGGAAACCGCCTTTACGCAGGGCAGCGATGTCATTGGGGTTCATTTTGACCAATGCACGCGCCAAACCCAGACGAACGGCTTCTGTCTGCCCGGTAACGCCGCCGCCATTTACCTTGGCGGTGATATCAAAGGAGCGGGGATCCACACCAATGGCAGAAAGAGGAGCCATGATGGCTTCCACATCACCAAAGCGGGTGAAGAACTCATCCAGCCCTTTTTCGTTTACCAGGAAGTTCCCTGATCCGCTCATCACACGTACACGGGCGGTACTCAGTTTTCGACGGCCAACAGCTTCGTAATACTGGTTTGCCATTCTTTTCTACTCCTTATGATAGAGGCTGAGGGTTCTGGGCTTCATGCGAGTGTTCACTTCCCACGAAGATTTTCAGCCGCTTTAACAATTTCCGGCCAAGGCGGTTGTGCGGGAGCATTCCCCAGACGGCCCGCCGAATAATGCGATCCGGATGAGTTCTGAGCATCTCATCCATGGTTGCTTCTTTCAAGCCGCCCGGATATCCCGAATGCCGGTAGTACATCTTCGCGGTCAATTGTTTTTGCGCGATCTGTAATTTCTCGGCATTGGTCACGACGACGAAATCACCCATATCGACACCAGGGGTGAAGGTGGGTTTATGTTTTCCAAGCAGGATTTCAGCAATCCGGGTGGAAAGACGCCCAAGGCTCTGCTGACTGGCATCAAACAGAACCCAATTCGATTCCGGTTTCCCTTTAATCACGTATGACTTTTGCACTGTCATTTTCTCCAAACATCAATTTCATCGGTCGATGTTTCATTACTAATTTGTTGCTTTTTCCAGCTTTTCCATTCTTCCCGTGCGGCATCGCCATATTCAACCGAGTACAAATTCAGGCCGTTGGCAGGAGCCATCCCCGGCAGGGATGGCGCGGCTTCTTCCACGCACCTTCGCAGGTCATTCAGATCAAACTTTTGCATCGCAGTTTGAATCTGCATAAACACACTCCGGCGCACCATGTGGTACAGAAACGCATTGGCGCTGATCTCGTACGTCCAACCCTCGGGTGTCTCGGACCAGTGGGAGGCGGTCACAACCCGAACGGTATTTCCACCCGGTTTCATCGGGCTGCCAAATGACTGGAAATCATGCTGTCCTAAAAACAGGGCAGCGGCCTCATTTGGCAGACCGGGTTGCGGCTTGGGCCACAACCTCCAGGCGAAGCGGTCTCGTAACGGATCACGGAACGGCTGGAAGTAAATTTGATACCGGTATGAGCGCTGCGTGGCATCAAAACGCGGGTGAAAATCATCCCCGGTGATGCAGGCGCCTCTCACACCAATATCCATCGGCAGGTGAGCCGACAGGGCCTTTTGCAGTGTTTCCACTGAATGGGCCCAGTCGAGGTCAAAAGTGATCACCTGACCGCTGGCATGCACTCCGCTGTCGGTTCTGCCTGAGGCCAGGATGGATCGCCCTTCCCAGCCCAGTTTCCGCAGGGCATGCTCAACTTCCAACTGCACCGTTCTTTCGTTCCCCTGACGTTGAAAGCCATGGAACTCAGTACCGTCGTAAGAAAGGATAACTTGGTAACGTGCCATTCCAAACCGGCAATCCGGTTGGATTATTCTTCAACCAGTTCCAATACCACCATTTCGGCAGCATCGCCCTTGCGCGGACCCAAATTGAACACGCGGGTGTAACCGCCGTTGCGATTGGCGAAGCGAGGGCTGATATCATCAAACAGTTTTTTGACCACTTCGGGGGCTCCACCCAAACGGGCGGCCACCAGACGGCGGGCATGCACTTTGGCGGCATCATCACCGGAAGCCGATCTCTTGGCGATGGTGATCAGATGCTCAGCCTCTCCGCGGATGAATGCAGCCTTGGCCTGAGTTGTTTGCATTCTGCCGTTGGTGAAGAACTGCTTAATCATTGTGCGGCGAAGCCCGGTGCGCTGACCGGTGCTGCGGCCTAATTTTTTTCCAGAAACGCGATGTCGCATTTTATGACTCCAAATCCAAATTTTCCTCTACGGTGAGGAAGCCTTTTTCAACCATTTTGAGACGCAATTCATCCAGGCTCTTCTCACCGAAATTACGAATGCTCATGACGGCTTCTTCGCCCTTGTCAAGCAGTTCAAGCACATCACCCACGGTGGTAATGCCGGTGCGTTTCAACGAATTGAAGACGCGCACTGACAGATCCAGGTTTTCGATGGGAGTTTCTGCTGCTTCACTGGTCAGGTGGCTGCCGGTGATCTCTTCTTCGGGCCGGGTCACAATGGTGTCCTCGCTGATGCCTGAGATCAAGCGCAGATGATCAATCATGATCTTGGAGGCTCTGCCCAGGGCAAATTCGGGGGTAATTGTTCCATCGGTCCAGATTTCGAGTTCAAGCCGGTCGTAATCGGTGCTCTGCCCAACGCGGGAGGAGCCGACGACCCAATTGACTCTTTTCACCGGGCTGTATATGGCGTCAACGGGCAGCTCACCAATGGGCATATTTTCGATACGCTCGTTTGCAGGTGAATAGCCGCGTCCGCGTTCCACAGTCATGTCGATTTCAAGGTGAACATTGCCTTCATCCACGGTGAACAACGACAAATCCGGATTAATAATTTCAACTTCAGCAGGAGCCTGAATATCCGCCGCAGTCACCTCACCCGCGCCATGAATCTCAAGGTGCAGATTGGCGATATCCTGGTCATGAAGGATCATTCGAAGTTGTTTGATGTGCAGCATGACCTGAATGACATCTTCTTTGACGCCCGGGATCTCGCTGAATTCATGCATGACGTCTGAAATTCGGATCGAAGTAACAGCAGCGCCGTCAAGCGAGGACAAAAGGATGCGGCGAAGGGCATTGCCAATTGTTACGCCAAAACCTCTTTCCAGCGGGCTGATGATAAACTTTCCATAATTTCGGGCTTCAGCTTCCCGTTCGATTTTTGGAGTAACCATGTTCATAATTGCAGCCAATTTTCACCTCTCTCCGGTAAGGAAATCCTTTTTCAACGACAAAAGATCCAGCTTACCTCGAATAATACTCAACGATCAACTGTTCGTTGAGATTTCCGTCAATTTCACCCCGCTCCGGAAGGCGAATAACACGGCCTGACATTTGGTTCAGATTGCGTTCAACCCAGATGGCCACAGGAAGTTTTTCCGCGAATTCAGGCAGTTCCTTGAAGAAGGTCGTGCTGCGGGAATCTTCGCAAACAGTCACCATATCACCGGGGTTCAACAGCATGGAAGGGATATCAGCACGGCGGCCGTTGACCAAAAAATGGCCGTGGCTGACCAGCTGGCGGGCCTGAACCCGGTTGACAGCGTATCCCATCCGAAATACAACATTATCCAGACGGCGTTCCAGGTACTGCAGCAAAACGGTACCGGTCAGACCGCGGGTCTTCTCTGCCGCAGCAAAGTAACGGCGGAACTGGCGTTCCAAAATACCATACACGCGGCGGGCTTTCTGTTTTGCGCGCAACTGTTTGCCGTAATCGGATTCGCGCGAACCATGCGCGGACTGGGTGCGACCATGCTCTCCCGGTGCATAGGCTCGTTTATCAACCGAGCACTTGGGGGTGAAGCATCGCTCACCTTTCAAAAATAGTTTCTCACCTTCACGGCGGCATAATCTGCACACCGGGCCTGTATATCTTGCCATATTTTCCCTCTCTTAATTACACGCGACGTTTCTTAGGAGGCCGGCAGCCATTATGCGGTACCGGGGTAACATCTGAAATCGAACGTACCCGAATTCCAATTGACTGCATTGAACGAATTGCCGATTCTCTGCCAGGACCAGGTCCTTTAACAATCAGATCGACTTCCTGAACACCAAGAGCCATGGCGGCTTTCAGAGCCTGCTCGGCTGCCAGACGTGCGGCAAACGGGGTGCTTTTCCGTGAGCCTTTGAAACCGGCTGAACCTGAGCTGCCCCAGCATACTGCATTTCCCTGGGCGTCAGTAATGGTAACGATCGTGTTATTGAACGAGGCGTAAATGTGGACCTGAGCAGAGGAGAGCGATCGTTTCGCCTTCTTTGCTACTGCGCCACGTCGCGCTGAGCGTACATTTTGTGCCATATCACCTCACAACCAATTTGTAAACTGATTCAAAGAGCGTGCAAATCCGTTTCCATGGGAAAGGCCGCGAGAGGGAAGTACTCTCTTTCCCAGGGGGCGGGATTTGCTATACTCGATTATTTCTTCGCAGCTCCACGGCGGCGTCCGCGACCGGCAACCGTCTTCTTGGGGCCTTTCATTGTGCGTGCGTTCGTCCGGGTTCGCTGTCCGCGCAGGGGCAGGTTACGGCGATGACGCATACCACGATAACACCCGATCTCGATCAGGCGTTTAATATTCATCTGGACTTCGCGTCGTAAATCGCCCTCAACCTTGTAGGTCTGGGCAATGTACTCACGCATGGAGTTGACATCGGTCTCAGTCAGATCTTTCACGCGGATGTCTCCATTGACACCGGTGGCAGCCAAAATATTCTTGGCTCGGGTAGGGCCAATTCCATAAATGTACTGCAGCGCGATCTCAGTTCGCTTGTCCCGTGGGAGGTCTACACCTTCAATTCTCGCCATTTTTTATCATCCCTGTCGTTGCTTATGGTTCGGATTTTCACAAATAATGAACAAAATGCCCTTGCGTTTTACCACTTTGCACTTTGCACACCGTTTTTTAATGGATGCAGTTACTTTCATCTCGTCTCTCCTTCAAGTCCTTCTGGCATAGCCAAAGCGTTGATTATAATCGTTCCAACCCAAGTTGTCCAGCAATTTTCGCCGGGCTCTCGCCGTTTGGCAACCTGGTCAATATGACAGGATCGTTCTCTGTAATTGCTACCGAGTGTTCCCAATGACAGCACAATGAGCCATCAGCGGAAACCACGGTCCACTCGTCCGGGGCGGTACGGGTGCGTTCGGTGCCCACCAATAACATAGGCTCCAGCGCGATCACCATACCCGGTTGCAATTCAATCCCGCGTCCGGCGATACCGTAGTTGGGTACCTGGGGTCCTTCATGCATGGCCCGCCCCACCCCGTGACCGGTGTATTCACGGGTCACATAATAACCGTGGCTTTCAGCATATTGCTGAACGGCGGCTGAGACATCACCCACACGGTTACCCGCGCGCATCATGCTGATACCGGTATACAGGGCCTGCTCGGTCACTTTCAGCAGGTGCAGCGCCTCGGCCGAAATCTCACCAGCCCCGGCAGTAAATGCTGAATCGGCTACAAAACCGTTATAGGTGGTGCCGCAGTCAACCGAAACGATGTCGCCATTTTTGATCTTACGCTTGCCGGGAATTCCATGCACCAGTTCGTCGTTGACGCTCACATTGGTGCTGGCAGGGTAAGGGTAAGGTCCTGGATAATTTTTAAAGGGTGATGTGACACCGTGCTTTTTCAACACGTCTTCAGCAGCCGCGTTGATATCAGCGGTGGTCACACCGGGTCGAATCATCTCATAAGCCGCCTGCAGGGCTTCGGCATTGATCTTGCCTGCTTCCCGCATGACCGATAATTCTTCGGGCGTCTTAATGGTGATTTTTCGATACCAGGCCATGATTAGATCTCTTTTACTTTTTCGATTAATGCAGCTGTGACGCTGTCGATATCCTGACTGCCATCCACTTCCACCAGAAGTCCGCGCTGGCTGAAATACTCAATCAGCGGGCTGGTCTGCTGCAGATAAACTTTAATACGATTCTTGACGGTTTCCGGCATATCATCCGGGCGCTGGATCAGCGCGGTACCGTCATCATCACAGATGCCAGGCTGGCGGGGCGGGTTGTTGATTTCATGGTACACCCGTCCGCACAGGGGGCAGCTCCAACGGCCGCCCAGCCGATCTACCAGGATTTCGGCGGGCACATTGATGTATGCCACGGTGCTGAGCTGACCGCCGATTTCTTTAAGGAAGGCCATCAGGGCGTCTGCCTGAAATGGGGTGCGGGGAAAGCCGTCCAGGATGGCGCCATTGGAACAATCCGGGCGCGACAGGCGTTCCTGGATCATTCCAATGGTGACATCATCCGGGACGAGCTGGCCTTTGTCCATATAGGTCTGGGCCAGTTTCCCAAGATCAGTCTGTTTCTTCAGGTGCTCCCGGAAAATATCTCCGGAAGAAATATGGGGAACTTTCAACTCCGCGGATAACCGCACAGCCTGTGTTCCTTTTCCCGCACCGGGTGCACCCAAAAGTACAACAAACTTACCCATGCTGATTATCCTTTGATCAGACTCTCATCGTAGCCGTGAACTTTGAGTTCGGTTTCCACAATGGTGAAGGTATCACGAACCACACCTACCACAATCAGCAGACCGGCAGATGAAACCAGGAACAGGTTGTTCCCGATCGGCAGAACCAGGCTGACAACGAACGGCAGTGCTGCCACCACACCCAGGAAAAGAGCTCCGGGAAGGGTGATACGCCGCTGCACTTTGGTGAGATATTTCTGCGTGGGGGCTCCGCGCACCACACCCGGGATCTGGGCGCCCTGCTTCTTCAGGTTATCACCGTAGTTTTGCTGGGTGAACAACACATCGGTATAGAAGAAGGTGAAGATCACGATGGTGACGAAGTAGATGATGGCATACCAGACGTTCCCACCGCCAAATGTGGCCTGAATACCGGTTGCCATGCTTGCAACCCAGGCTGTCTTTGAATTGACAAAGTAACTGGCGATGATAGCCGGGAATGACAGGAAAGCCTGCGCAAAGATGAGCGGGATCATGCCTGCCATATTGACCATCAGGGGCAGGTTGCTGCGCACCGGCATGGACATGCGGTTGCCGATACGGCGGCCGGGGAACAAAACCGGCACATTGCGGCGGCCCTGCTGTACATAAATGATGGCGAAGATAGTGACGGCCAGGATGGCCAGCACGATGATGAGCATCCACCACCCGCTCTGCTGATCAACCAGCAGTTTCAGCAGGTTGCTTGGCAGCTTGGCGATAATACCGGAGAAGATGATCAGCGACAACCCCTGATTGGGGATACCGTATTCAGAGATCAGCTGCCCCAGCCAGATACCAAACATGGTACCCGCAACCATACTGAGCAGTGTGGTGACTGTCGGCAGTAATTGCGCGCCGGTGAAACCAAAAGCCATCAAAGAACTGGCGCCCATCTGAGCGGCCATGGAGTTGAAAATATTAATTTGCCCAATTGCTGATAAAAGCGCCATCGGGATGGTCAGGATAACGGTCCATTTTTCCATCCATTTGCGTCCTTCACTCTGGTTCTCTTTTAACTTGCGTTCCAAAGCAGGGATGATGGGGGTCAGCAGTTGGATGATGATCTGCGCGGTAATGTAGGGATACACACCCATGGCCAGGATGGAAAAATTAGACACCGTTCCACCCGAGAGCATATCAAGGAGGTTAAAGAGCTGCCCACCAGCCCCTCCGGCAGCAGAAAGGCCCTGTAACACCTCTCGGTTAATACCTGGTACCGGGATATTGGCTGCCAACCGGTACAGAATTAATATACCGATTGTCAGCAGAAGTTTCGTTCGAATATCCTCTGATTTCCACAAGTAACGCCAAGCTGACCGCCTCATAATCGGGTCTCCTTATCCAAGATACTACTCGGCTTCTTTGACAATTAACTCTACACTGCCGCCGGCAGCTTCGATCTTCTCGCGGGCGCTCTTGGTGATGCGATGCACACGCAGCTTCAATGGTACGGTGATGTTTCCATTTCCCAAAATGGCGATCGGATTGGAGACCTTGCTGAGAAGTTTTGCTTCATGCAGGGTTTCAACATTTACTTCGCTGTTGGCAGCGAAATTTGAAAGCTGGGAAAGGTTAATCTCATTATATTCGACCTGATTCGGCGGGGTGAAGCCTTCACCGCGCTGGAATGGCAGACGGCGGTAGAAAGGCAGGTTACCGCCTTGCCGGTACAGGTGTCCACCCGCACCCTGGCGTGAGTTTTGGCCCTTGGTGCCTTTACCGGCGGTTTTACCCTGACCGGCGGCGGGACCGCGACCTACACGTTTGCGTTTCTTTGTGGCGCCTTCATTTGGTCTTAGATCATTTAATTCCATTTTTTCCTACTCTTCTACGGCAACCAAATGCACAACTTTTGCGATCATCCCGCGCAGAGCGGAATTATCGGGATGTTCTACCGTTTGATTAATCCGGCGCAGGCCCAGGGCATGTACGGTGTCCTTCTGGCGCTGCGGATATCCGATCAGGCTCTTAATAAGCGTGACCTTGACCATTTTCGGTTCAGCGGTTTTCTTAGGCATTTTTTCTTCGCTCCCAGAAGGGCATCAGCTCTTTGGCGGGTTTGCCGCGTTTGCGAGCCTCTTCTTCAGGTGTTTTGAGCTGAGACAGCGCATCGAAGGTGGCTTTCACCACGTTCAATGTGTTGGAACTGCCCAAAGACTTGGTCAAAATGTCGCGGACACCGGCAGCTTCAAGCACTGCACGCACGCCACCGGCAGCGATAACGCCGGTACCGGCAGATGCGGGCTTGAGCAAAACTTTGGATCCACTCAACCGGCCGAGTACCTCATGCGGGATGGTGGTACCCGACAGGGGGATTTTGACCATGGATTTATGGGCGTGTTCAGTGGCCACGCGCATGGCATCGGGCACAGCATTGGCTTTGCCAATTCCCAATCCCACACGGCCATTATTATCACCCACCACCAGAGTCACACGGAATTTAAAGCGCCGACCGCCTTTCAACACCTTTGCCACACGAGCGATATCAATGACACGCTCGTCAAATTGTGCTTCAATAGGTTGGTATTCCATTCGTTCCATTAGAGCTCCTCTACCTTCCTAAAAATCCATCCCGCCCTCACGGGCAGCATCGGCCAGGGCTTTAATCCGTCCGATATAGCGATATCCGCCACGGTCAAAAACCACGGTCTTTACGCCTTTTTCCAGCGCCCGGCGGGCGAGCAATGCACCCACCAGTTTGGCCTGTTCGGTTTTTGTTTTGCCGTCAGCTTCGCTGCGCAGTTCATGATCGATGCTCGAAGCGGCCACCAAAGTGTTCTTCGCATCATCATCGATGACCTGTGCATAGATCTCAGCGTCGCTGCGGTACACATTCAAACGCGGCCGTTCCGGGGTACCGTATACGGTCTTGCGAACGCGGCGGTGCCGTTTTAATCGTGCTTCATTTCTCGACTTGTTAGCCATGCGTCATTCCCTCAATTATGCCCGAGCCGTCTTTCCGGCTTTGCGGCGTACTTTCTCTCCCAAATAGCGGATCCCTTTACCTTTGTAAGGTTCGGGGGGTCGGACCTCGCGGATATTGGCTGCGGTTTGCCCGACTGTTTCCTTATCGTAACCCATCACCTTGAATTGACGGGTTTTGGCATCCACTTCAAACGAAATTCCTTCCGGTGGCTCGATGACGACAGGATGAGAGTACCCAACGTGGAGGGTGATGTTATTACCGGTTTGTTCTACACGATAACCCACACCCTGAACCTCAAGTACCTTGGTAAAGCCGGTGCTCACACCCGTAATCATATTATTGATCAAGGCCCGCGTTGTGCCGTGCAAAGACCGCGCAATTGCTTCGTCGGATGAGCGTTTCACAAGAACGCTGGTTCCTTCGATCTCAACCGAAATACGGGGTGAGATTTCGCGGGTTAAAGAACCTTTGGGTCCTTTAACATGCACTTCACTGCCATTAATCTCTACTTCCACACCGGCCGGGATGGTCATCGGTAAACGACCTATTCTAGACACGGTTCACCTCCTAAATGACTACCAGACCTTGCAAATAATCTCGCCGCCGACACCCAGTTGGCGAGCACGTTGACCTGTCATCACACCTTTTGAGGTGGAGACAATCATGACACCCATACCGGAAAGCACGTAAGGGATATCCTGTTTATGCGTATATACTCGTCTTCCCGGGCGGCTGACGCGCGTCAGACCGGTGATAACCGATGTACGCTGTCTTCGCTCGCCGACATATTTCAGCCAGATGCGCAATACCCGTTGTGAAGGTTTGGTGCCTTCTACAACTTCGTATCCCTCAATGAAGCCTTCTTCTTTCAGGATGCGAGTGACTTCAGATTTCATTTTCGATGCAGGCATTGCCACAACGGTTTGACCAGTAATTACCGCATTACGAACACGGGTTAACAAGTCTGCAATCGGATCGTTAACACTCATCTCATTCCTCCAGCAGATTACCAGGATGCTTTGCGGACGCCCGGAATCTGGCCCTTCAAAGCTATTTCGCGGAAACAAATTCGGCATAAGCCAAACCGTCGAATATACCCACGGGGGCGTCCACAGATCTTGCAGCGATTTCTGACCTGGTTGGGGTATTTCCTATGCATTTCACGATTAATCATGGATAACTTTGCCATATTAGTCCTTTCTGAACGGCATACCAAGCATTTGCAGCAATTCATGGGCATGACCATCATTTGTGGCTGTCGTCACAATGGTCATTTCCATCCCGCGGATCTTGTCGATTTTGTCATAGACGATCTCGGGGAAAATCAACTGCTCGCGAATGCCCAGTGTGTAATTTCCTCGACCATCAAATGAATTGCCATCAATACCCCGAAAGTCACGTACGCGGGGGAGCGCAATATTAATCAGCCGATCCAGAAATGCCCACATCTTGTTACCGCGCAGTGTCACTTTGACACCAATGGTGCGACCTTCGCGCAGTTTGAAGTTGGCGATACTCTTGCGAGCCTTGGTCACAACAGGCTGCTGGCCGGTGATGGCTCGCAGGTCTGCCACGGCGGCTTCCAGCGATTTGGGATTATCCAGCGCTTCGCCCATACCGATGTTGATGACCACTTTCTCGATTCTGGGCACCTGCATGATGTTGTCCATACTGAGGGACTTCATCAAGGCTGGGACTAATTCCTTTTGATATTTTTCCTTCAACCTATTCATTCATGTTCTCCCGGGTGACCTGTTAGTCGATCACTTCTTCACATTGCTTGCAAACACGCTGCACATCATCACCGGCTCGAGAGAGGCCGACACGGGTGGGTTTCCCGCACTTTGGACATACCAACATCACATTTGAAATGTGAATGGGGGCTTCAAAACGCACTTTGCCCGGAGCTACAGACCGTCCACGTGCCTGCACCTGCGACTGGTGTTTGACGCGCACGTTGACACCCTGTACCACCACACGTCCAGTTACGGGCAGTACCTTGATCACTTCACCTTTTTTGCCTTTGTCCTCTTCTTGGCCACTGATGATCATTACCTGATCACCTTTGCGGATCTTAGCTTTCATTATTTACTCCTGTCCACTTCAACCTAGATGACTTCCGGGGCAAGTGAAACGATCTTCATAAACCCTTTTTCGCGAAGTTCGCGTGCAACCGGCCCAAAAATACGAGTGCCTCTTGGGTTGGAACCATCATTATCCAGAATCACGGCTGCATTGTCATCGAACCGGATGGTTGAGCCATCCTCGCGCCGCCATTCTTTCGAACAGCGTACAATGACAGCCTTGACAACTTCTGATTTCTTTACTGTCGCCTGCGGTGAGGCCGATTTGACAGTACCGACAACAATATCACCTACGGCGCCGTATCTACGAACTGACCCACCGATGATGTGGATGACGAGCAGCTCACGCGCACCGGTATTATCAGCAATATTAAGACGACTCTCCTTTTGGATCATGACCTATTCTCCTTCGATGGGTTCGCCGGCAGCTTCCTCACGTCGCAGGATCGCTTCGATGACCCACATCTTGTCTTTGGAGATGGGCATGCTCTCGATAATGCGCACATGGTCGCCAATCTGGCAGCCTAATTCGTCGTGGGCTTTGACACGTTTCTTGTCATGAACCACCTTGCCATACAGCGGGTGGCGATACGTACGTGAGATCTCCACGATCGCTGTTTTCATCATTTTGTTGCTTGTCACAACACCTTCTAATCGCCTTCGTTTGCTGTTCATAACGCACCTTCCGTCGAGGCTTTTATTTCACGTTCGCGCAATACAGTCTCAAATTGAGCGATGGTGCGACGAACTTTTTTCAACCGGCTCGTATCGGTCAGTTGACCGCTCACAATCTGGAAGCGCAGGTTCATATATTCCTGGCGGGTATCTTCCAGCTTGTTGGCAAGCTCGGAATCAGACAAAATTTTGATCTCTGACATTTTCATAGTGCTTCTCCCATCAAATGCTCCCGGGTAATAACCTTGGTCCGGATCGAAAACTTGAAAGAAGCCTGGTTCAGCGCCTCGATGGCAACCTGTTCGGGCAGGCCGCTGATTTCAAACATGATTCTTCCCGGTTTGATCACAGCCACCCAGTACTCCACATTACCTTTACCCTTACCCATACGGGTTTCCTGTGCACGTTTTGTGTACGGTTTGTCAGGGAAAATGCGGATCCACATCTTACCGCGGCGTTTCATCACTCTGACCATGGCGCGGCGGGCAGCTTCAATCTGTCGTGCTGAAACCCAACCCGGTTCGAGCGCCTGCAAACCCACCTCACCGAAGCTGATTTCGGCTCCGCGCAGAGCTTTGCCGGTCATTCTTCCGCGATGCTGCTTGCGATATTTCACACGTTTTGGCATTAACATAATCAAAACCTCTCTTCAACCAACCCGGCCTCAAGGCCAGAGTATTATTCGCTGACGTAAACGCCCTCAGTGGTCTCGACCTTTTCTTCGCGGTCTTTCAACACTGTGCCTTTATAGACCCATACCTTGATGCCGATGATGCCATACTGGGTGTTAGCCACTGTCTGGGCAAAATCGATATCGGCGCGCAGAGTCTGCAGAGGAACCTGTCCTTCGCGCATCCACACACTGCGGGCCATTTCGGCGCCGCTCAGACGGCCAGCAACCTCAACCTTGATACCCTTTGCGCCCTGGCGGGTGGCCTGCTGCAAAGCACGCTTTAGTGCTCTACGGTAACTCACACGGCGCTGGATCTGCCCGGCGATATTTTCGGCAACCAGAAAAGCGTCCACATCGGGGTTCTTGATCTCTTTGATCTCGAGGTCAATTTTCTTACCGGTCAGGTCTTCCAGTTTATGGCGGATCACTTTCACATTTTCGCCCTTGCGGCCAATTAAGATGCCGGGTTTGGCGGTGTGCATGACGATCTTCACCTTGCCGGGGAAGCGTTCAACTTCTACATTGGAGATACCCGAGCGGTCATCAAACCCACGGATCAACTTGCGAATGGCGAGGTCCTGTTGAAGCTGTTCAACATACTGATCACCAGAGGCAAACCAACGCCCAAGCCACGGCCTGTTGATGTTTAATCGAAATCCAATCGGATGTACTTTACGACCCATATTTTCTCCGCTTTCTTATTTGCTTTGATCAAGAGTGTTCCAGGCCTGGCCGGATTACTCTCGTTCCCTCAGCACGATTTTCACATGCGACGAGCGCCGCAAAACCGGTTTGAAGCGTCCGCGGGCTCCAAAGCGCCGCCATTTACGGGTGGGTGCTTCATCAGCCATAATCTGGTGGACGTATAAATCTTCACGACTGATGCCGAAGTTTTCCTCGGCATTCGATACGGCTGAAGCCAGCAGTTTGTACACGTGGCGGGCGGCCACTTTGGGGCTGTACTTCAGGGTATTCAAAGATTCAACAGCAGGCTTGCCCCGCACAAGGTCGATGACCAGGCGTACTTTCTGGGCAGAGACACCGCAATTGCTTAATTCTGCACGAACATCGGTAGCCATCGCTTATCTCCTCGTGGATTTTTCGGATGCATGCCCACGAAAGCTTCTCGTAGGGGCAAACTCACCCAGACGATGACCGACCATGTTTTCGGTGATGTAGATCGGTACATGCCGGCGGCCATTGTGCACGGCCAGTGTGTGCCCAACCATCTGGGGGAAGATTGTGCTGGCCCTGCTCCAGGTACGCAATACTTTCTTCTCGCCGCGTGCATTCATCTCTTCAATTTTCTTCAGCAATTTCGGGCTAATAAACGGGCCCTTTTTTAATGAACGTCCCATAATCTCGTCCTCTTCCTATATCAGCTAGCGACCACTGGTCGTATTGCGACGTCGAACAATAAACTGATCGGTCTTCTTGTTTCGGCGGGTTTTGTAACCACGGGTGGGTTTACCCCACGGGCTCTTGGGCCCGGGCATACCCACGGGCTGCCGGCCTTCACCACCACCATGCGGATGGTCGCGGGGGGACATCGCAGTTCCACGAACGGTCGGCCTGATTCCACGATGCCGTTTGGCGCCTGCTTTACCCAGTTTGATGTTGCCGTGTTCCAGATTGCCAACCTGTCCGATGGTAGCAAAGCACTGCTGCCGGATCAGGCGGACTTCGCCGGAGGGCATACGGATCTGGGCAAAATCGCCTTCTTTTGCGATGAGCTGAGCAGAGGTACCGGCGGAACGAACCAGTTGGCCGCCGCGGCCTTCTTTCATCTCAATGTTATGTACCTGGGTACCAACCGGAATGCTGGCAATCGGCAGACTGTTACCAGGCCGAATGTCAGAACCGGCGCCGGCCGAAACCTGATCGCCTACCTTTAATCCAACCGGGGCCAGGATGTAAGCTTTTTCGCCATCGGCATATACCAGCAGAGCCAGCCGAGCGGTACGATTGGGATCGTATTCAATGGCTGAAACTTTGGCAGGGATACCGCGTTTTTCACGTTTGAAATCGACCAGACGGATGAAGCGCTTGCTTCCGCCGCCGCGGTGCCGAACGGTTACACGACCATGAACGTTGCGTCCGCTGTTACCTTTCCGCACAACCACCAGAGACCGCTCGGGTTTGGTTTTGGTGATTTCTTCAAATGAGTACCCGGTCATATTGCGCTGACCCGGGGTAATGGGTTTGTATACTTTGACTGCCATTATTCAACACCTTCAAAGAACGGGATTCGGTCTTCATCAGCCAGGGTAATGATGGCTTTCTTGTAACCCGGGCGGCGAATCATCAAACGGCGGCTGCGTGAGCGGCGGGATTGCTTGGCCGGGAGATTGACAATATTCACTTTGAGGACGGTGACGTTAAAGATGCTCTCAACGGCATCCTTCACCATCGAACGGGTGGCGGTATCTGCCACTTCGAAAACATACTGATGCAGACTGGTCATTTGATAATTCGATTTCTCTGTCACCAGCGGCCTGCGTAATACTTCGTAAAGATTGGTCATTTCAAAACTCCTTACTGGCCCAGGTGAGCAACAATTTTTTCCAGTGCGGCAGCGGGCAGGACAAGCTTCTTATAATTCAGGAGGTCGCGTACATTGAGGTAACCGGTTTGAAGGGTTTTGACATCCGGAAGGTTATTGGAAGACTTGATAACGCGGTCGTACTGTTCGTTTAATTCGGGGATCAAGACCAGGGCGCTTGCATCACCCACCAGCGCATTCAAAGCAGATGCCATCAGGCGGGTCTTCAGTTCTGGCAGAACCATATCATCGATCACAACGATATTCGCCTCAGAGGCTTTGACTGACAATGCAGATCGCATGGCAGCCTGGCGCATCTTGCGGGGCATATCCTTGATGTACTTGCGGGGATGCGGGGTATGAACACGTCCGCCACCCACCCATTGGGCAGCCCGTATGGAACCCTGACGGGCGCGACCGGTACCTTTTTGCTTCCAGGGCTTCTTTCCGCCGCCGGCAACCTCACCTCGGACCTTGGTATCGTGCGTTCCAAGATGCGCGTGGGCCATCTGGCGTACGAATGCCTGATGCATCAAATCGACAGATACTGGGGCTTCAAATACTGCGGCGGGCAGATCAATCTCGCCTACTTTCGCCCCGCTCATATTCATTAAGTCTACTTTCATCTTTGCACCTTTTTTAGCAGTGACAGGAACGAACCCTGTTACTGTTTTCGTCCTTCTTTGACCACTACGATGCTGCCGCGTGATCCGGGGACGGATCCACGTACACCGATAAGATTCCGTTCAACATCTACGAAAGCCACGACAAGGTTCTGCGAGGTAACACGGTCATTGCCCATATGACCGGGGCCACGTTTTCCTTTGAAAATACGACCTGGGGTGGTTGTTGAACCCTGTGAGCCGGGTGCACGCAGACGGTCAGATTGACCATGCGTTTTGGGTCCGCCGCGGAAACCGTGTCGTTTCACGGCTCCGGCAAACCCACGGCCTTTACTGGTGCCCACCACATCGACATGATCATTCAGGCTGAACACATCAGCTTTGAGCACATCGCCGGCGGCAACTTCTGGATTTTTGGCACGAAATTCGCGGAGGAATTTTAATGGCGGCAAATTTGACTTTTTCAGATGCCCTAATTGCCCGCCTGTCAGGCGTTTCTGCTTGACTTCTTCGAAACCCAGTTGGACCGCTGAATAACCATCATTCTCGATCGACAATACCTGGGTAACAAAACAAGGCCCAGCTTCAATCAACGTAACAGGTACAGCCGCACCTTTTTCGTCGAAAATCTGGGTCATGCCGATTTTCTTCCCGATAAGCCCTTTGAACATATCAATTGTCTCCTTATAATTTTTGCATCGAGACTGTCAGCCTGGGCTTGGCTGCATCATCTCTCAGATCGCACAGTCAGTTTTTCTGTCGCCGCACCCTGTTTTGGTTGTGTGAGCGAACAGCAAAAACTCTTACACGATCAGTTTTTAAAGGAATTCTGCGATGGAGCTGTCAGATTTCCAAAACCGAACCAGTATACTATATAAGAATGTATTATGCAAGGGCGCGGCAGTGTGACCCCGTCTATCTGGTATCACGCTGCCCGCCGCTTCCATTTTCGCTTAGATCTTGATCTCGATATCAACGCCCGCAGGCAGGTTCAACCGCATCAGCATATCAATCGCTTTGGAATCCGGTTCCAATACGTCAATCAATCGATTATGTGTGCGAATTTCAAAATGTTCATGCGAATCTTTATCGATGAATGTCGACCGTCGAACAGTGAACCGTTCGATCTTGGTTGGCAGCGGTACCGGCCCTACAACTCGGGCACCACTTCGTTCAGCAGTCTCGACAATCCGTTTTGCAGATTGATCCAAAACTCGATGATCGTATGCTTTCAAGCGAATCCGTATGCGTTGTTTTGCCATTATCTACCTGTACCTATTTAACAATTTCTGTAATCACGCCGGCGCCCACAGTCAGGCCGCCCTCGCGGATAGCGAACTGAG
>DAISXR010000010.1:41601-61081 GCA_036825755.1 Anaerolineaceae bacterium | reverse complement strand
ACTCCCTCATCTGAGCAATTTGCTCACAGGTGGGGGAGTTTCCTTTGCAATGCAGTCGTGAGATGGTATAATTTGCTTGAAATCATAACGGCAGGAATCCATGACTTGACGAAACGTCAAAAATTGTTATGATCTTATAGGCGCTATTCCATACCTTTTTCATCATTAACACGGGTTTCAGGGTCTTTAAAACGTAAAAATTTGCCGAGGTAACAGAAAAGATTTGTCTACCTCATGACTGTGCAATACCTGTTCGAAACAACCTCACAAGTAGGAAAGGAGGCACCCCAAAAAAGTATCCCATTCTCTGAACCAATTCGCATGAAGTTGCTCAAACAAAATTATTGAGGGAGAAAAATGAAAGGTAAATTTTTAACACTGTTTGCGACCATCTTTGTACTGTCAGGCCTGATTTTCGCCGCCTGCCAGCCCGCCGCCGCTACCGAAGCCCCTGTGGTTGAGGAAACCGCTGCGGCCACCGAAGCGCCCGCCGCTACCGAAGCAGCCGCCACCGAAGCACCGGCTGCTACCGAAGCCGCTGTCGCTACCGAAGCCCCTGCAGGCGATATGACCATCACCTACATGGACACCACCGGTTTCTACACCCTGGATCCCTTCGGCACCCCGTGGTTTACTCTGACCCAGGCTGTCATGTATGACACCTTGGTCCAGATTCTGCCCGATGGCTCTGCATACGAAGGCATCCTGGCTGAGAGCTGGGAACCTTCCGAAGATGGTCTCGCCATCACCTTCAAGCTGAAGGACGGTATCACCTTCCATGACGGCACACCCTGGAACGCCGACGCTGCCGTGTGGAACCTGAGCAAATTCCTGGATCCCGCCTGGCCCAAGACCATCAACGAAGACTGGGCTTCTGTGATCAGCTCCTTTGAAAAAGTAGACGATATGACCATCAAGATCAACTTTATTTCCGTCTACTCCCCCATCTATGCTGACCTGGCCCTGACCTACATGGTCTCCCCCACCGCCTACGAAGAGCTTGGCTCCGACAACTTTGGCGCTTCACCTGTCGGTACCGGCCCGTGGATGCCCATCGAGATCGTCCCGAACGACCACGTCACCTACCAGAAGAACCCCAATTACACCTGGGGCGCCAGCTACACCAATGGCCAGCCCGCTGCTGCTGACTTCTTCAAGATTGTCTTCAACACCGACCAGGCTGTAGCTTACGCTGCCCTGGAAACCGGCGAAGTAACCTTCACCGATCTGGGCGCTCAGTTCCTGGCCTCCGCCGAAGAGAACCCTGACATCGAAGTCAACAAAGGCACCTCCAACAGCCTTTACTACCTGGGTATCAACTACAAGAAAGAAATCTTCCAGAATGCTGATTTCCGCCGCGCGATTGCCTTTGCGCTTGACCGTGACGAAATCATCGCCGCAGCTTTCGAAGGCGAAGCCTTCAAGACCTGCCAGTTCCTGCCCGGCGGCACCATTGGCTACAATGCCGAAACCGATGCCTATGCCTGCGAAAAATACCCCTATGATCCCGAACAGGCCAATCAGATCCTGGACGACCTCGGCTGGGTTGACACCAATGGCGACGGCGTCCGCGAACGTGACGGCGCAGAACTGACCTTCCCGATGATCTTCAACACCGAAACCACCACCGGCCTGGCCGCCGAGGTAATCCAGAGCCAGCTTGCCGATATCGGCATCGCCCTGGATCTCCAACCCATGGAAGCAGCCGCACAGGCTGAAATCCTGGTTGCCGAGCAGCAGGACTTCTTCATTCGCCCCTACGGTCTGGTGGATCCCGTCATCCTGAGCTCCATGGTGACCTACCCCAACCGCAATGCCTTTGATGATCCTCAGGCTACCGAGCTGCGCAACATCGCCGACAGCAAACTCGACTTTGCCGAACGCATGCAGGCTGTGGACAACATGAACCGCTATCTGATCGACAACAATTCCTGGTTCCCGCTGTGGACCCCGTATGCCTACGTGGCCTCACGTGCTGAACTGCAAGGCGAAATGTTCGACTTCGTTGGCGGCATCATCTTCCACAACGCCACCATCACCCAGTAATCTGTAAACAGTTTTGTTCTGAAAACTGGCGGGAAAATCTCCCGCCAGTTTTTTTGTTGAGTGGTTATTGCTTTCGAACTGGACAAAAATTATTATGTTAACTATACTTGTATCATATTAAACATACAGTTAATTTTCCATGACCTCTGATCTGTTTGAAATCATCTTCCTCTCGCTGCGCGTATCGGGTATTGCTCTGTTGTTCAGCACCCTGATCGGTATCCCATTAGGCGTTTTCATGGGATTAAACCGCTTTCCCGGTCGAAAAATCATCATCGCCCTGCTGTATACCGGCATGGGTTTTCCGCCCGTTGTGATTGGACTGGTGGTGTATGTGCTGCTTTCCCGCAGTGGGCCATTGGGTTCGTTGAATTGGGACTGGCTGCCGGATCTGTTCACCCCGGCTGCCATGATTACCGCCCAGACCATCATCTCGTTTCCGCTGGTGGCCGGGTTTACCATGGCGGCGGTCATGGGGGTGGATCCGCAGCTCCGACAGCAATTGATGGCTTTAGGTGCCACCAGACAGCAAGCCGCTCGAACCCTGCTGAGTGAAGCGCGGGTGGGTGTGATCGTATCGATTATCGCCGGGTTCGGCAGCATCATATCGGAGGTGGGCGCCGTCATGCTGGTGGGCGGGAATATCGAAGGCCAGACACGGGTATTGACAACGGCCATCGTGCTGGAAACCCGCAAAGGTAACTTTGAGCTTGCCCTTGCATTGGGCGGTGTACTGCTGTTGATTGCCTTCATCACCAATCTGGCGATGTTGCGCCTGCAGGGAAAATCTTTTGACCGGTGATGAGTAAATGACGATTGAATCGCAAGCTGTTTACAGGTTGGAAAACCTTACCAAAACTTATTCCGGAAGGAAAGTTCTGGATATCGATCGGCTTAAAATATTTCAGGGTGAGATTTTGGCGCTGGTCGGCCCCAGCGGATCCGGAAAGAGCACTTTGTTGCGGCTGCTCAATTTTTTAGAGGAACCGGGCAGCGGTACCTTGGAATTTGAAGGAAACCACTTCCTGAAAGGCGCCGATATTGCGCTGGAAACTCGACGCCGGGTAACCATGGTTTTCCAGCGGCCCATGCTGCTGAACCGCAGCGTGTGGGATAACGTCACTTACGGGCTACGCCTGCGGGGTGAGCAAAATTCACACCGACAGGTGGAGCAGGCTCTTGAAGAGGTGGGGCTGGCCAACCTTGCCAGACAGCAGGCGCGCACCCTGTCGGGGGGTGAAGCCCAGCGGGTCTCTCTGGCGCGAGCCATGGTAATTCAGCCCGATGTGTTGCTGCTGGATGAACCAACAGCCAATCTGGATCCGTATAACGTGGGTTTGATTGAGACCATTATCAGCCGCATTAACACCGAACGCCGTACCACTTTGGTATTGGTCACGCATAATGTGTTTCAAGCCAAACGGCTGGCTTCACGGGTTGGATTTTTGCTGGAGGGCCGGATGGTGGAAGTAGCGGAAACCGGGCGTTTCTTCGACTCACCCGCCGATGAACGGACAGGCGCCTTTGTGCGCGGAGATATGGTGTTTTAACCGTCCGAGCGCCTTGGGGTGTGCCGGATGGATACATGAAATTGTTGATTCTGGAGGATTTATGAAAAAGACATTGAAACTCATGGCGGGATTGCTGCTGCTCGCCGCACTGGTACTCTCCAGTTGCTCCGCCCTCGTCGAAACCGCCGCACCGACCGAAGCGCAGAGTGTTACCGCTGAAGCAACCGCTCCGGCCACCGAAGCACCCGCTGTTGAAGCATCTGTAACAGAGGCAGTTGCTCGTGAAGCCAATAGCGGTGTTCTGATTTTGGCCACAACCACCAGCACGGATGATTCCGGCTTGCTCGAATTCCTGCTGCCCGATTTCGAAACCGAATTCGGGATTGACATCCAGGTCATCGCGGTGGGCACCGGACAGGCGCTTACACTGGGCAAAGATGGAAATGCCGATGTTCTGCTGGTTCACTCACGCGCCAAGGAAGATGAATTTATGGCAGCCGGTGACGGTGTGCGTCGTGAAGACGTGATGTATAACGATTTTGTGATCGTTGGCCCGGCAGACGACCCGGCCGGTATCACCGGTATGACCAGCGCAGTGGATGCCTTCAAGAAAATTGCCGAGACTCAATCGCCTTTCCTTTCCCGCGGCGATGAATCAGGCACGCACACCAAGGAACTGGGTATCTGGACGAAAGCCGAACTGGAACCCGCCGGTGACTGGTACATTTCCACCGGCCAGGGAATGGGCGAAGTGCTGACTATGACCAATGAACAGCAGGGCTACACCCTCAGCGACCGCGCCACCTATCTGGCGATGACGAAAGAAGGCCTGGATCTGGTGGTTCTGGTGGAAGGCGACAGCACCCTGCTCAACCCGTACGGTGTGATCGCGGTCAACCCGGACAAGGGCGACTTCATCAACGCCGCCGCGGCCACCCAGTTTATCGACTGGATCATCTCCGTACCGGTGCAGGAAAAGATCGCCTCATTTGGGATGGAAGAATTTGGACAATCCCTGTTCATCCCGGATTCACAGCTCTGGCGCGATGCCCAGGCATCTGCTCCGGAGGTAACCACCGGCGGCGGGCTGAAAATCAGCGGTTTGTTGGCCTCAGAAATCACCTGGACCGTAGAGGATCTGCAGTCCATGGAAATGATGGATGTGGAATATACCAACAAGGATAACGAAACCAATACCTACACCGGCGTATCCCTGAATGCGCTGCTGGATCTGGCGCAGTTGAATGCCGAAGCAGTCACACTTACTTTGGTGGCCGATGATGGTTACGCCGCCGATGTGGATCTGGCCGAAGTACGCGCCTGCGCGGATTGTATTGTGGCCGTGGCCGATGACGGCGGTTTGCGCGCTGTGATGCCAGGCTTCAAGAGCGGTCAGCAGGTAAAGGGACTGGTCGAAATCCAGGTGAAGTAGTCACATCGAATTTCTGGAATCTCCGGGTACAGAGCCATTCTGTACCCGGTTTTTGTTATCCGGTATGTCATTCTCATGCAAAAATAATCCCTGCCGGGCCGGTTCTGTTTACAATGAAAAACATCAAACTGAGTTTCCACTCATCCGCGGGCTGGCATCTGGAGGTGCGGTGAAGCAAATTCGATCGTGGCGTTCAATTCTGGCAGGCATGTTATTCCTGCTGCTCATCTTGTCCGGCTGTGAGGGAGCAGGTCAACCCGGCGAGACAAACCTCGCACCCATTGGCAGTGCGACAACAGCCAGTCCGGCTATCCCAACCCGCTCTGCGACCATCCCCCCTGCCCCGAGCCATACCGTCACACCCTCTGCAACTCTCACACCAACGATCACACCCACCTCCACACCCACCCTGCACCCGATGAACATTCTGTCGGCCCGCGAGACTGAATATCCGGGCAGCCAGATCACCATTGAAGAAACGTTGACCGCCGCCATGGATTACGGCCGGTATATCGCATGGTATCAATCTGAAAATCTGAAGATCTACGGCCTGCTGACCATCCCTGAAGGTGACCCACCTGAAGGCGGCTGGCCGGCGATTGTGTTCAACCACGGGTACATTCCGCCAGAGCAGTACCGTGCCACCGAACGCTACATCGCTTACGTTGACTCGCTGGCCCGCAGCGGTTATGTGGTGTACCGGATCGATTACCGCGGTCATGACCGCTCGGACGGCCAGGCGCGCGGCGCATACGGCGACCCCGGCTATACGGTGGATGTGCTCAACGCGGTATCCGCTCTGAAGCAATCGCCTTTTGTCAATCCTGAGCGAATTGGCATGTGGGGGCATTCGATGGGCGGGTATCTCACCCTGCGGGCCATGGTGATTTCACAGGATGTCCGCGCCGGGGTGATTTGGGCGGGCGTGATCGCGGATTATGCCGATCTGTTTTGCTGCTGGCGTACACCCGTGCCGGGCGTCCCAACCCGAACCCCTGATGCCACACAGCAGGCTGGTTGGCGCGGCCGCTGGGTGGAGGAATACGGCTCACCGGATGAGAACCCTGATTTCTGGCGGGGGCTTTCCGCTAATGCATATCTGGAGGATATCTCCGGTCCGCTGCAGCTTCATCACGGCACAGCCGATACCTCGGTGCCGGTTGATTTCTCGCGCAATCTGTACGAAGAAATGCAGGATGTCGGTCTGCCGGTGGAGTATTACGAGTATGAAGGCGATGACCACAACCTGTCAGGTTATTTCAGCCTGGCGATGCAGCGTACGATTGAGTTTTTTGACCGCTATCTGAAGGATTAAGCACGGGGTCAGGCGATTTTTCTGATACCGCCTTCAACCTGACCGGCTGAGGATGGGTCGAGCAGCGCCATGTAACCTTCCATCATCTTCTGCAGGGTATAGTGCTGTTCAAAGCGCCGGCGGGCTGCCTGACCAAGCTGTTTGGCCAACTCCGGTTCATGGATCAGCCGCAGCATTGCGTCAGCCAGGGCAGCAGGGTCTTCTGTCGGGACGATCAGGCCGCATTTGCCGTCATCCAGCGCTTCACGTATACCATGGACATCTGTAGCCGCGATCGGAATTCCGGCGCGCATTGCCTCGAGCAGAACCAATGGCATACCTTCCCACCGGGAAGACAGTACAAAGAAATCAGAAGCGGTCAGAAGATCTGGTATATCTGATCGCACCCCCAGGAAGCGTACCTTGTTTCGGATCCCCAATTCATTCGCTTCTGTCTCCAAATCACCCCAAAGGGGTCCTTCACCTGCTAACGCGGTCAGTGAATTGGGATGTTGTTTCAGAACAGTCGAAAAAGCTTTCAATAAATAAGTGTGTGCTTTTTGGTATGTCAACCGTCCTATGGAAAGGATCAATACACCAGAGTGATCCGACAGGATCTCTTCACGAATTTTAGCGGCATTTTGGCTGTTACGATCCACATCCGGTACCCCGTTTGGGATGATAACAAGACGTTTTGGGTTAATGCCCTCTTCTTTTGACTGACGAAGTACGTCCAGAGAAACTACAACAAGTTTATCGGCGAAACCCCAATTGACTATCCACGAATGCAACCGATTGACCCAAACAGGCATTCGTTCGATGCTTCCATGATGACTGGCGATACGCACCGGTATGCCGGCCGCCCACCCCAGCAGACAGCCAATCAGATTGCTGTGATGGGTGAAGGTTTCAATCACCTGATATTTTCGGCGGCGCATTAACCTGAAAAGTCTAAACAATCCGCCCATGAAGGAAAGCGCATTTTGAAGACCGCCGGCCTGAAGTGAACGGAAACGTAAATTCAGGATGGGAAAATCACGCCCGGTCTGCCAGCGTTCCTGCAATCCGTCGCGATCATATAAAAAGGCGACTTCTACCGGGTAGCCGTGCTGATGTAGCCAATCTGCCTGATCAAGGAGCACACGCTGTGCTCCGCCTGTAGTCATTTGAGAACCTAACAACAAAATGCGCGGTTTGAGACCGTTATGAGAATGATCCATTGATTATTCCAATTCTTCAGGATGGGGTTCAGGATCTATCTGCGGGCTTTCGATGAACATTTCACGCGCTTTCTCGATTTGCGGAGGTTCCCCGATCAGCCCGACCCGATCCTGTGCCATAAACTTGCTGTTGGATTTTGGATTGGCTGTCACCTGACGGTCACGGATCATCGCCACCACAGAAGCCCCGCTATGCGAGCGGATATCCGCTTCGGCGAGGGTTTTTCCCGTCAACGGGCTGGTTTCAGAAAGCCGGAACCAGTAGATCTCAATACTGTCCGCCGCTGCCAGCAAATCCCTCAGTGAGCGGTGCTCATCGGGGGTGATGGTATCAAAATCATAGCGATCGCGCCGGACAGCTTCGGTATACTCATGCACCTCGCGCAACGGAAAACCCAGTTGCAGCAATGTGTACCGCACCATTTCCAGGCCGCCCTCCAGTTCCGGATGCACCACATGCGAAGCACCCAGATCCATTAATTGATAAACGCCTTCCTGTGAGCTCGCCCGCACGATGATGTGTAATTGAGGGTTCTGCCGGTGGGCAATCGCCACGGCCATCTCGGCTGCCGTTTCATCCGGGGTGGTGATCACCAGGGCACGCGCGCGTTCCAGGTGGGCATGCGGCAATACTTCCGAGTTGGCCGCGTCACCGTACAGGGTGGCAATATTCTGCTGATTCAGGAGCTCAACCCGCTCCATATCCGATTCAATGACCAGCATGCGGATATTAAGCGATTTCAGTACATCCACCAGATGTTGACCGACCCTTCCATACCCTACCAGAACCACATGATCCACCATCTCACTTTCATTCACTTCAGGGATGGGGATGCTGGCTTCCAGTTTACGCCAGAAACGAGGAAATTTTTGGATGGCGCGTTCAAAAAACGGCAGCAGCCGGTACATAAATGGGTTAATTGTGATCGAGATCAGCGAGGCAGCCAGAATCAGCGAGTACTGATCTGCCTCCAATAAACCCAGTGAAACACCGCCCTGTCCCAGAATGAAGGAAAATTCGCCTACCTGGCTTAAACCCACAGCGATTATCAAAAAAGTGCGTGCCGGCCGCGGGAAGAGCGTGCCCATCAGTAAAACGATCATGAATTTACCCAGAATGACCAGCAGGGTCAGCAGGATCACATGCGTCAGGTTTTCCCACAGGAAACCCGGGTTCACCAGCATGCCAATGGAGACAAAGAATAAGATGGAAAAAATTTCTTGAAACGAAAATAGATCCGCACCAACCTGATGGCTCAGGCGTGACTGGCTGATGATGGCTCCCGCCACAAAGGCGCCCAGCGCCAGGGAAACTCCGAACAATTCAGAGGCGCCCATGGCGGTGCCCAGGGTGACAGCCATAATGGCCAGTACAAACAGCTCGCGTGAACGGGTATGGGCAATTTTTTCGAGCAGCCAGGGCAATGCCCGCACCCCCACGAAAAACATGATGGCAATAAACAGGGCAGCCTTGACCAGTGTGAGCGCCAGTGAGCCCCAGTTGAAACCGCCGTTCGCGGCGCCTGCCAGAGCCGGCATCAATACCAGAATCAACACCGACAGAATGTCTTCCATCACCAGCCAGCCCACAGCAGCCTGCCCGTGAGAGGTGTTGAGCAGCGAATTGTCCATCAGACCGCGCAATAATACCACCGTGCTGGCCACTGAGATGGACAGGCCCAGCACAAGACCGCCTACAAATGACCAGCCCCACAGTTGGGTCAGACCCAACCCAACCAGAGTGGCCAGCAGGGTCTGGATTAACGCGCCGGGAATTGCGATGTCGCGGACGCGCCATAAATCCTGAAAGGAAAAGTGAAGTCCCACACCGAACATCAGGAAAATGACGCCCAGTTCGGCAAGCTGTTGAAGAGTGTTCACGTCCCCCACAAAGCCGGGGGTAAACGGGCCAATGATGATACCGGCTAACAGGTATCCGACAATGGACGGCAGACCCAGTTTACGGGCGAGAATCCCTCCAATGAATGCCACGACAAGCGCCAGAGTGATGTTAATCAGAATGGGTAAATCATGCATGAAATCTTATTCTCCACAGGGTATCGATCTGATCAATTTACAGAGGCAACCGCTAACACCCATGCCGTGCGCGTTTGCCGTGGTTGAGCGGTACAGGCAGCAAATCAGCGTTGCTGCTTAATAGTAAACTGCCTGCCGCAAAAAATCCATGAAAAAAAGTCACAAATATAAACAGAACTGTAACCGAAAACAGTCTCAGAATCAAGCCGCGCGCTTGTGCAGTATGGCATCAATTGATTTTCTGAGGAGTTGCTCCTTTGCCAGGCGAAAATTGAGCATGAGAATTGCAACTATAGCCACAAGGATCAGAGACCATGAATAAAAATATTGATATCAGCGGATACAAGTTACTCGAGGTACTGCAACAGGGCAGTATGTCAACCGTGTACAAAGCCACAGATACCTATCATGAAGATCTCTTCGCCATCAAGGTTTACAATATAACCAGTGAAAAGAAAGACCGCAATTTACGCCGCTATTACCGCGAACTGAGTGTGCTCACCAAGGTGGAACATCCCAACATTATCAAAATCATTGATTATGACCAGTTGGAAGATTTTTGTTACCTGGTGATGCCGTTCTACCCTGAGCGCTCCATGATGCAGACCCATCCCACCTTTGGCGTGGCCGCTGATCCCCGAACTGCGGGAAATCTCATCCAAACCAATGATACGCTTCCGGCCTTTCACCCGGCCGCCATGGATGATATTCTCAAGTTCATCCAGTACATTCTCAGCGCCCTGATGGGGCTCAAGCAAAATCACGTCGTTCATTCCGATCTCAAACCCTCCAATATTTTGATGATCAACCGCAAGATCCCGGTGATCACCGATTTTGGCCTTGCCAAATTGCTCTCCTACGGCAACAATGAGCTCACCCAGCAGGGTTTTGGGATTGGCACCCTGCGCTACATGGCCCCTGAACAGGCTCTGGGCGAGTGGACGGTTACCTCCAAAGCCGATGTGTATTCCACCGGCGTGATCCTGTATGAGATGCTCACCAAAAACCTGCCCTACCGCGCCGAAAACATTCAGGTGCTGGTACAGAACCATGCCCGGGCACGCGTTACACCGCCCAACACGCTGAATCCCTCGGTGGACCGGTATTTGAATTTCATCGTTTTGAAAATGCTGGAGACGGATCCGGAAAACCGCCCCGATGTGGAAGAAGTGTTCGAAATGATCAATTTCGCCCGGCAGCAGCAGCGGCTTACCGCGGAAAATACGCGCCGCGAGAGTTACCTGGTGCAGGAAGTGGGCATCATTCAGCCTGCTCCGTTATAAAACGTCACCGAAATATAAATTTTTCATCTTCAGCGCGGGGGGCCACTTCCTGTATAATCATGTATGGGAGGGGCATCCGCACGTCAATACCCATTTATCCGGGTTCGCGAGGGGTTCATGCACATTTCAGGTCAGGCGGACCGATACAGGCTCCTCTCAAATCCAATCATCGAGTAGATAAACAGGAGGAAGGATGAAAATTATTCGGCGTTTTCTGGGAATACTGGTGATGATCGCCGGTATCCTGGGTTTGCTGCTCAGTATTACCGGTTTGATCTTTGTATGGGTGGCAAAGCCAGGTGTGTATGAATCCGTTTCCACCACGGTGACCAGTCTGGATACCAGTATTGAAAACAGCCAGGCCGCCATGGAAATTGCCGGCAAAACCCTTACCGCTGCGGTGACCAGCGTGGATGCCCTGTCAGAGATGCTGGCGAATACAGCCACCACCGTGGAAGATACACAACCGGTGGTGACACAATTGAACACCGTCATCGGCGAAACTTTGCCCTCCACGCTGCAGGCGGCATCCGATTCGCTGGTATCCGCTCAGCAGGCAGCCGCGGTGTTGGATGACGCCATCCAATCGCTGCAAACTTTTCGCATGGTCCTCAGCGCCACCCCGCTGTTGGGCGCTCTGGTGCAGCCGGGTGAAACATACAGCCCGGAGGTTCCATTGGCTGACTCTTTGGGCCAACTGGCCACAGAACTGGAAGACCTGCCGGGCACTTTTACCGACATGTCGGATGATATCGGTAAAGCCGATGATAATCTGGCGGCCATACAGGAAAATTTGTCCACCATGTCCGAAAGTGTGGCTGACATCTCCACCAATTTGTCGGACTATGAAACCATGGTCTCCAATTCGCAGGCTTCCATGACCACTCTGAAAGACACCCTGGCGTCCGTGCAGCAAAACCTGAACCGGATACTTAACTGGACTGCGATCATCCTGACCCTGTTCCTGCTATGGATGCTGGCCGCACAGATTGTCATCTTCAGCCAGGGCTGGGAACTGTACCAGGGTACGGCCAACCGGATAGACAACGGCAAAACCGTTTACCGGCACACCACCACGGTGGTCGAATCGGAAAACCCCGAGCCGCCAGCAGATGTAAATGATCAGCCTTGATGATATACTTTTTTAAGGCAAGCCAATAATTTCCATTCATGACTCAAAAAGGAGTGAACAAATGAAATTTACACTGGATACCACGTTGGGGGAGATCCTGGCAAATCCGCAGGCCAAGCCGGTAGTTGACCAGTACTTACCCGGGGTGGCGGATAATCCCATGCTGTCGATGGCAAAAGGGATGACGCTGAACATGATTTTATCTTTGCCGCAGGCTGCCCAATACGGCCTGACCAAAGAGAAGGTACAAAAGATTCTGGAAGAAGTAAACAAGCGTATCGCATAAAACACCGTCCGGCTGGTTTGGGCGGATTATCGTCACATGTTGAGCAAAATCACCATCCCAAAGGGATTTCCCCGGGATGGTGATTTTTTGGTGAGAGTCTGTGTGGCTTGACATCTTTTCAATTTCCATTTGTTATAATGATTTTAAGTGACCATAATCAGCGTTTCACTCCTCGTTCGGTCATTAGAATAAGCCGAGTTGGGGGAACTAACATGGAGGTTGAAAATGCTTAACATCATTCTATGGATCATCTTTGGAGCCCTGGCTGGTTGGATTGCCAGCTTAATTATGGGTGCCGATGCTCGAATGGGGGCGTTGGCCAACATTGTGGTTGGCATTTTGGGTGCTCTCATTGGAGGTTTTATCCTTCAAGCGCTTGGAATTGGAACCCCGGACACTTTCAGTCTGGCTGGCCTTTTAGTGGCCATTCTGGGTGCTATCGTACTGATTTTTATCGTCAGGCTATTTCGCGGACGGTAAAGCTGTAACACTACTTAATCCGGGGCAATCAAATTGCCCCGGAATTTTTTTGTTCACGTGTAATTCAAGGGTAGAGCCGGCAGCAAACCAGACCGGGCGTTTATTCAGAAAAACAGGATACGGTCAGCAGGTCGCCCACACCCTCCAGGATCCAATCCGGCTTTACCGGTAACTGGAGGTGTGATGGTTTAAATTCGCCGGTTTTAACCAGAACGGATCGCATCCCGCAGTTGACGGCTCCCTGGACATCGGTTGAAAGCCGGTCTCCGACCACCAGAACCTCATCCGGCTGGCAGAACAGGTCTTTTACAGCCAGTTGAAAGCCGTATGGAAAAGGTTTGCCGATGTACACTGCCGGTTTTCCACTGGCACGTTCCAGCATACCCGCCCAGGAACCTACATTGAGTTCCAGACCGCCCATACTGGCGTCGATCAACTCATTCGACATTCCCACCAGTTTTGCCCCGCCGGAAAGCAGTCGCAGTGCCCGGTTGAGGTGATCAAAATCGAACCGGCTGCGGTTATCACCGACCACCACATACTCCGGATATTCCTCATCATGAGTAAAATCAGCAAATTCATCCACTCCTTCTCTTTCCAGCATCAGCCAGATGGAGGAAGCCTTTTGCTCATGTAAATACTGCGCCGTGGTATAGGATGCCGTGAAAACCTCCTGTTCGTCTGCCGCAAATCCGCGTGAACGCAGTTTTTCAGCGCAGGATGCACGGCTTTTCAGGGTACTGTTCGTCAAAAAACGCACCGCGATGCCCCTGGATCGAAGCTGTTCCAGTGTTTCAACCGCTCCGGGAAACACTTTGCCCTGGTACTCGAGCACGCCGTCGATATCAAAGATGACTGCCCTGATTTGCTTCATGCACACCTCCATCGTAGCTATTGTAAACCCGTTCAAAAAGTCCCATTGATGGAGAACGGACTGAGAAAACCGGCCAGATACGCAAGAATTAATCCCATATTTAACTCAGGCTGATATTCTAAGTCGGTGGCAGGCCCTGGAGTGAGGCAGTCAGGAAGAGGGGGATGTACTTGCCGAGCGGCCAATCACCCGGGGATGTCATTTAAAGGATGGAGATCGTCCAAAGCCAGCAACGCGCCATCCACTTCCTTAACAAACCGGGGGAGCTGTGTACAGGGGAAGCTCCCATGCATCCTGAGGCAGATCATTACTGCGAACAACGATGCCTGTTAATTAATAATAGAACGAGAAGGGACAACGCCGCTGTTGGAGGGAACCCCTCCAGCAGCCGTTGTTCCGCCTCAGGCCCTTTCCGGAGTTGAAAATACCATGAACAAAAAATTAAGCTTTGCTGCCAGCCTGTTTGTTCTTTTCATGCTGCTTGCGGGTTGCACCGCTCCCGGTTTTAACGGAACCACGATATTGAGCACAGTGGATATTGCCACGCCGCAACCTGTGGCGGCCACTCAGACCGATCAACCTGCTCCGGTGCAGACAGAAACCACGGCTCCAGCCGAGGAAGAAAGCGGCTGGGTCGCCCTGGTAGGAGAAGATGGAAACGTGTGGATGTTGGATCGGGCCGACGGGAACTCGATTCAGATCACCACCGATGCGGTGCTGATGACCGCCGAATCCACCGCCGAACCGGTACGCTATTGCTGTCTGGATTGGTCATCAGACGGGCAGTTATTATCTTATATGCGCGAGCAAAGCGTGGTAGCAAACGGCGGGTACAACTATCAATACAGCTTCATGATATTCGATGCCGCCAGCCAGACCAGCCGCATGATACTGGAAGGCCAGCCCACCGTTGGATACACCTGGAAACCGGGTACACACCTCATCGCCTACGGGCAGCCGGTGGATACACGTTACTGGACCAGCCGGGAAGCCGTACCCTCTGAATACGCTCAGGGGATCTGGCAGGTGGATGCCGATACCGGCGAGACGGATGAGTTGGTGCCGGCCGAACGCGGCTACACGCTGGTGATGCCCGCCTGGTCAGGGGATGGGCGCTACCTTGCCTTTGAGGAAATCAGGCTGATGGAAGGCCGGGGTGAATTTGCATACTTTGATGCGAAAACAGGCCAGTACAATGCTCTGGAAAAAAAGCTCGGATCGTACAGTTGGGCACCCGATGGCAACCGGCTGGCGTATGACCAGATCGATTATATTCCCCAGGGGGGTGAACGGATCTGGCTGAATACCCCGGACGGCGCTCAGGGAAGTGGGTTTTCTCCCGCTTTCGACGATACCTGGTTTGCATTTGCACCGGCCTTTTCACCCGATGGATCGAAAGTCGCTTACCTGGTTTATCAAAACGATCGGATCGACCAGGTGGATCAGGTCGGTCAAGGATCGACTGTCGATCCTTCAATCCCCGCAGGGCAGGATAACAGCAATATTTTCCATCTGTATGTCCAGAATATCAACAGCCAGGAGCCGCGTGATTACGGCGCATTCGAACAGGTGCAGAAACTGCGCTGGACATCGGACAACCGGTACGTGGTCTTCAGCACCGGCCCATTTGACCAGAAAAGCGTGGTTGAGGTCAACGTGGAAAGCGGCGATATCCGCCGCCTGGGGTTGGGCAGCGAAGCTGCTCCGCAGCCATAAAGAAACTCCTGCCTGAAGCGGGCGGGAGTAATTCGATTATTGTGGTTTTCTTTCTGGCTAATCCCGGTATAAATGGCTGCGGCGTTCCAGCAGCAGAGTATCCCGCCAGACTCCGTGCAGTCTGGCGATTTTTTCGCGCGTTCCCACCTGCCTGAAACCGCACTTCATGTGCAGATGCACACTGGCCGCATTTTCGGGAAAGACACTGGCCTGCAGCATCCAGAACCCGGCCTCTTCAGAGCGGTGGATCAGTTCTTCCAGCAATCTGCCGCCCACCCCGTGGTGTTGATGCCTGGGATGTACATACAGGCTTACCTCTGCCACCCCGGCATACACAATCCGTTTGGAGACGGCGCTGAGAGCAGCCCATCCCACCACCGATAAATCGGGCAAACGCGCCACCAGGCGGCACATCTTAAGATGGTTCTCATCCCACTGTTCCCATTCCGGGGCTGAGGTTTCAAAAGTGGCCTGACCGGTGTCAATACCCTGCTGATAGATGGACAAAACGGTCGGTCCATCCTCGGCTTTCATTTCATCGATCAAAATGAACTGATTGTTCATGATTCTCAGCCTGGAAACAGATCCTGATAAATTTCCGGAGCAAATTTTTCTACCATGGCTGAATTGATGGCGTTTTCCTTGCAAATGGCGGCATACAGATCCACGCTGGGCCGGCGCGTACGCACCTGAGTTTCAGGGTTCATGCCCCACAGACCCCACTTCTGCGTCCAGCCGCGTTCCCACTCAAAGTTATCCACCAGCGACCAGTGGAAGTATCCCTTGATGGGTACGTTTTCGTTCACCTGATGCCAGACCCGCATCAAATGCTCCAGCATATAGCGCGGGCGAAGAGCATCCGTCGAATCTTCTACGCCGTTTTCCAGGATCAGAATGGGTTTCCCAAAACTATTCGCCCATTTGATGGCCCGTGTTAACCCATCGGGCACATCGGCCAGGTGAGCGTGCTCGCTGAGTGGCGCTCCCTTTGGAAAGCTCCGCACAGAGAAGAAATCCTTATACGCGCGAGGCGAGAAGCGAACGGTCTGTTCGGTGTAGTAATTGAACCCCACATAATCCTGCGTATCCACCGCCTCTTTAATCAGGGCCTGTTTGCCCAAAAAACGGTACTTACCGGTCTTGAGCGCATACGGAAAAGTATCGTTCAGATTTGCGGATGAAAAACGCGCCAGTATCGAATCAGGCGGAAAACCCGGCCGGGCCGGGGTAAACCCGTTGAAATGGTTGGCAATACCTACCCGGGCTTCCCGCTGCACATCATGAATCTCGCGATAAGCGGCGGCATGCCCCTTCACCAGGTTCTGCCCCACCAGAAACGCCAGTTTGGGATCCTTCTTACCGGGCGGGAAAAGCGGATCCATGTATCCAAAATAGGTATACAGGTTGGGTTCGTTGATGGTAGCCCACAGGGTGACGTAATCTTTGAGGGCTTCCACCACTTTGCGCGCATAGCGTCCGAATTTGGCCGGTGTATCCGGGTTAGCCCAGCCGCCCTCATTCATCAGCCAGATCGGATCGGTGAAGTGATGCAGGGTCACCAGCGGGGTCAGCTTGCGATCATACATACCGCGCATGATCTCGCGATAATAATCCAGCGCGGATTCATCCCAATGGTTGGGGGTGGGCTGAATGCGCGACCACTCGATGGACATGCGGTGGGCGTTCTGCCCGGCTTCGGCGGCACGATCCAGATCCTGCCGCCAGCGCCCGCCCCACCAGTCACAGGCCAGCCCGGCGCGGTCACCGTTGACGATGCATCCGGGTTCCTGTTCCCATACAGACCAGTTGTTGTTGGTATTGCTGCCTTCCACCTGATGAGATGAAGTGGCGGTGCCCCATAAGAAACCGGGGGGGAAATGGAAGGTCGCCTGCGGCATAATCACTACTCCTTTTTGACAGGGGCTTTAATATAGACAGTTTCGGGGTTGATCCCGCTTTCCACCTGGACGGTCACACTTTCGCCCTCCAGGTCTGGATTATACTGCATGCTGTACACTTTCCATGAGCCGCCGCTGACCGGCAGGGAGAACTTTCCTTCCTGGTTGCTGGCCGTGAACACATACGCGCCATCGCTGCGCTCAGCAAACACACGCATGCTCACCGGCGTCCCCTCGGCATTGGTCAACTCACCGGTGATGAAGGCGTCCGCAGTCTGATACATAAACAATAACGGCGAACTGGGCGGGGGTTCAAAAATATAGCGGTAGTTATACAGAAAATGTCCGCTGAGGTTACAGGCGCTGTCATAGATCCAACTGGCGCAATCCGCGCCCATCACCTGCGCCTCCCAGATACCGACCGATTCTTTGGGAATGTAGGCGTACCAATAGCCGTCGGCGTTACTGATGGCATCGGTGCGCAAAGCGCCCGCTTTCAGGCGCTGTATCACCGCGATGTTCACCTTATCCACCGGCTTGCCCGTCGAATCGATCACCCGTCCGCTGACCATGATGCTGTCGGTCACGTCTTCCAGGGGCAGGTAGGCGGCGTTCTCACCCAGGCCCAGCAGCGCGGATGACATCCAGCCGGTTTTTTCATCCGAGGTCTGGACCCTCACCCATTCATCCCCGGGTACGCGGGACAAAACAGTCAACTGTGTGTCGATCGGGTAAGAGCCTAGAATGGCGTAGGTGGTGCCTGGCCCGGCTCGCAGGTTGAGGTTCTCCACCGGCACCACGGCTGCCTGGGTACCCACTGGATGAGGGGTGGGCGTTTCGGTGGGCAGTGGTTCGGGGGTGAGGGTGAACGTGGGCTGTAATGTTTGACTGGGAAGCGGCTGTGTGGGCGGGTTGGTTTGAGTGGCTGCCACTTCCGGTGAAGCCTCGGGCTGAGCGCAGCCGGAAAAGAGCATGACCAGTATCAGTACAAACAGGATGGAAAATCTTGCAGATTTCATCTTTTCATCTCCTTTCGTGCAAGAGACAAAAGCAGTGATCCTGACAACGTCGTTGTTGACAACGCCGTAGTCAACAACGTTGTTATTAACGCCCCTGATAAATCCCTGATAAGGGATTAAAAAGATTATAGTATATTTTCAGCCGCCGCAAAATCGATGCTTCTGCAAACCGGCCGGCGCGGTGAACAGAAACAGTTTACCGGCCGGTGATCTCGGTCATCGGCCGGTAAATAACGAAAAATGAGTTCTGTCCTGGGCAGCGGTCAGGAAACGAGTTTTTTCAACTGCCGTTTTGGCTCGGCACGCGGATGCATGCCCGTTTTGCACAGCCCCAGCAATGCCGCCCGCATCACCGATTGGGCGCGTGTGCTGGCCCCCAGGCGCCGTTTGAGCGCCGCCACATGCATGAGAATGGTGCGCGGCTGCAGCCCCAATCGCAGGGCGATCTCTTTGGTGGTCAGGCCCTCGCTCAGATACTGAAGCACATCCGCCTGACGGTCGGTGAGGAAATTGGCCGCGGAGCGGGCGCTCCCGGAGCGGTGCAATACCATATCGCCGTCCAGATCAACCGGCCGGCTGGTGGTGATGACCACCAGTGTGCCCTGCTGAAATGTTTGCAGCAAAATGGGCGGTTTCGATTCAGACAGCAGGCTTCCATACGGTTCAGGCGGCGTCCACTGACCGGCCTGGATGGTTTCAATCACTGCTCCGGCCGGCAGCGGGGATTCAAGCAGTAAAAAGGTCTGGTCGTTGGGTAAAAACAGTAAGCGTGTCATTGTTCTCCTGCATCGAATTCGTTTGTTTTGTCTCGCGCGCATGTTGTTCCCTGGCGGGAGTCACAAAACAATTAATAGAACATTCATTCTATTACATAATAGCTTTTATAAACGGGTTTGTCAATACTTTCAGGTGGAAGATGGGAATCATCCGTTGATTCATTGATTGAGTATGGAAAGGGAACACCTCCTCAATGTCATCCCGAGCAAAGGCGTCCGCGCCGTCGCGAGGGATCGGCTAAGAGGGAATCTCCGCACGCTTCCATATCTGGAACTGGGTCACATGGCAAAGACCTGCGGACGTCTGCGCGTGAAAATTCCGTGCATAGCCGGATGATAAATCATCCGGCTATTCAACTACGCCTCATGAATGAGGCTTTTCAGTCAATCATACTTTCCGGTAGCCGGATTAATTCGGCATTTACGTTAGCACGTGGATTGATCCCGTGCGCCAACACGGTGAAGCCCAACAATAG
>DAISXR010000010.1:33875-41501 GCA_036825755.1 Anaerolineaceae bacterium | reverse complement strand
ACGTTTGAATGTCAGCCCTCGGGCGGACCTTCGCCGCGGATATTATGCGCTCCTATCTGAAGGCCGCTTATCACGCGTGAACTCTCACGCTGTTATGGTCAACGTTTTCTCGATAAAGAAAAAAACATCCCTGCAGTACAAAGAGAATTGTGAAAAAATCACTTTGCTTTAATCCATCTTTTTTATACTGGATTTGACAACGGTCATGAATTTTTATACACTATCAATAAGGGCGGAATTGTCAGCATGGCGGAAATCAAAACAGAGTCACGGCAGCAACCGAAGCTCGCTGGCATATTTATTATTTGGAATTTTTTCTAAGGGATCAGATCAGGAGGGTATACAATGGCCACAGTACGACAAGTCCTCAATCAAAAGAGCAGTGATGTTTATTTCGTCGAACCGCAAGATACCATACTGGATGCCTTACGGCTGATGGCGGAAAAGGATATCGGTGCGGTACTGGTGATGGAAGATAACCAGGTCAAAGGGATTTTCTCTGAGCGTGATTACGCGCGCCGAACCCGTCTGAAGGGCAAGACGTCCGATGAACCGGTCAGAGATGTGATGACTCGCACGGTGTACTACATTAGCCCGGATGACAGCATGGAAGCCTGCATGGCGCAGATGACCGACAAGCACATCCGCCACCTGCCTGTGGTGGAACACGGTTATGTGATCGGGGTGATCTCCATTGGGGATGTGGTGAAGGCCATCATTTCCAATCAGAAGAGTCTGATTGAAGGACTGCAGAATTACATCATGGGTACAGAGACCCAATTCTAGTTCAACTATTTCGACCGTTGTAAGACGGGGGCTGCTCTTATGGGGGCAGCCCCTGTTTGTTTTAAATCCCCTGCACCGATCTGACGAAACCAACCTATCCAAAGAGTCATCTTGAAATAGTACATCTGTTCTATAAAATAAACGTGCAGCTTACGGCCGGAATTCACCGAGCCGTTGAAGGAGTTAACCGCATGTCTGAGAAGCAGAACGCCTCTGTTCCGCATCCCGCGCGCCGGCAGCATGTTCGAACCGGCAGTGCCAGAACCCGCAGACAGGGTTTCTACTCACGCGCCTGGAAACTGGCCGGCGCGGCGGGGCTGGAACCGCTCAATCCGTGCAGCCTGGAGGAGGAAGTGGCGCTGCTGCGGTTGTACATCCGGCGCCTGGTCGAAGCTGATCAGGCGGAGACGGATCTGAAAACCATGCAGGATCTGATCCGCACCCTTTCCGTCGCCTGCCAGACCATCGTCCGGCTGGTCAAAGCGCAGAACGGTTTACATCGCGATGAAGAAAGCGAGCTGCAGCAAGCGGTTGAGCAGGCCCTTCGTGAAGTGACCGAAGAGTTCGGTCTGAACCGCCAGTTCCCCTCCTGACACAGGCAGAACGGCAAAATCCGCCTGAGTGCCTGCCATGCAGGATTTCCCCCCTGACGAAAACAACAGATGAATCCACCCGTCTGTCCCTTTTGACAGATTGAAAAAAGGGAATTGTCTGTCAAAATGGTACAAAAATAGAACATCAGTACTATTTTTGAAAGATACGGAACGTTTTTTAGACCGCATCCCAACAAGAAACCAATGTTTCGGCCGGCCAGGAGCCGGGCAGCGGTGAGCACCGGCCGGATGAATCAGCGGGCAGAACGGGAACAGGCCAGCAGGGGGAGATGCCTGTTCTCTGCTCACCCGGGCCAGGGGGCAGCGCAGTAAATGCCATTGGCCGGCAGCAGAACGGTGTTGGAAATCATGCGCTGACAGGCTTACCCGAACCGGGTGCCCCTCTTCAGCAACCCTTCTGCCAGCCGGGCTGCCCCCTGGCCTTCGCTCCTGACGATTGAGAAATACGGATGAATCGATGATCGCTGAAAAACAGGAAAGTGAGATGCCAAAAAAACCTGTAGACCCGGAAATGTCAACCACCAATCAACCGTACAGGAGCGCCGGCGACCTCAAACCGCTGGTCACCGACATCGTGCGGTTCACCGATGCCGTCGGCCGGCTCAAGCTGCGATCCTATCAGCGCCAGGTGGCTGAAGCGGTGATCGACTCGGTGATGCAGAACGCGGGGCGTTCTATTGTGGTCATGTTTCCGCGCCAGAGCGGGAAAAACGAGCTGCAGGCGCATATCGAAGCCTATTTGCTGCTGTTACTCAAAGAATATCACACCGAAATGGTTAAGGTAAGCCCAACCTGGAAACCGCAAAGTCAGAACGCCATGCGCCGGCTGGAACGCGTGCTCGACCGCAATCTGCTCACACGCGGGCAGTGGCGTAAGGAGAGCGGATATATCTACCGGCTGGGCAACTCTCGCATCCTGTTTCTTTCCGGCGCGCCGGAAGCCAACATTGTGGGAGCCACCGCCAGCCTGCTGCTGGAAGTGGATGAAGCGCAGGATGTGCGCATCGACAAGTTCGACAAAGATATCGCGCCGATGGCTTCCAGCACGCACGCCACGCGGGTGTTCTGGGGCACCGCCTGGACCAGTCGCACGCTGCTGGCGCGAGAGTTACGCGCCGCCCGTGACGCCGAGCAGGCTGATGGCATCCGACGCGCTTTTGTGATCAACGCGGACGATGTGGCTGCCGAGGTTCCGGCCTACGGACGCTTTGTAGCCGAACAAACCGCCCGGCTGGGGCGCAGCCATCCGCTCATCCGCACACAGTACTATGCCGAAGAAATCGACGCCGAAGCCGGTCTGTTTACCCCGGTGCGGCGAGCGCTGATGCAGGGCACGCACCCAACCCAGCAGCGACCAATGCCCGGCGGATTGTACGCCATATTAATTGATGTGGCCGGGGAAGACGAGGGTGCCACCTTCGGTGGCAGTGGCAATGACTGCGTCAGTGCCTCACGCCACACGGAAAGCGAAGCGGCTGGTCTGCACAACCCCAACCGGGATCTGACCGCGCTGACGGTAGTGGAGGTGATCACCAAAACGCTGGATGACCCGCTGCTGCAAGCGCCCACCTATCACGCGGTGTACCGCCGGCAGTGGCAGGGGACCAAACACGCGCTGCTGTACGGCCAGCTCAGGGCGCTGATCGAACACTGGAACGCCCGCCGTGTGGTGGTGGATGCCACCGGCGTGGGAGCGGGCCTCGCGTCTTTTCTGGCGCAGGCCTTTGGGGATCGCATCCAACCGTTCCTGTTCACATCCGCCAGCAAAAGCCGGCTGGGCTGGGATTTTCTCTCGGTGTGCGACACCGGCCGCTGGAAGGAACCCGCGAGCGGTGAGCCCGCTTTGCAGGAGCAGTTCTGGCAGCAGTGCGAGTTCTGTGAGAGCCAGGTGCTGGACGGCCCCGGCAAGCTGATGCGCTGGGGCGTGCCGGACGGTAAACGCCATCCTTCCACCGGCGAGGTGCTGCATGATGATTTACTGATCAGCGCTGCCCTGTGCACGCTGCTGGATCATCACAACTGGGCCGGCAGCGCCGCGCCGCTCATCCTTCCGGCCCGCGATGTACTGGAAGAACTGGATGAAGGTTTTTAACCCACTTGAAAGGAGGAGGTTTGGAAACGATCAGACTGCGTATGAATCTGGAAGGGCAGGCAGCCGGGCCGGGGCGCTTTGAGGTGCTGGCCATGACCGCCGGCGAAGGCAACGGCTGGCTGTTCAGCGCCGGGGTATTGCGTGAATCGCTGCCCCTGTGGAACGGCATCGAATGCTTTATCGACCACAGCCTGCGTGAACGCAGCATCCGCGACCTGGCCGGGCTGTTCAGCCAGGCGGTTTGGGATGAAGCTGCTCAGGGCATCAAAGTGACCCTGACGGCGGCGGGACCGGGCGGTGTTCTGCTGGCCGAACTGGGAAAGGAGGTGATCCGCCAACCAGAGCCGAAACCAAAGATCGGATTTTCGGCCGATGTATTGTTCACCGCCAAGGGCAAGACCGTGGAAAAGATCATCAAAGTTTTCAGTGTGGATCTGGTGTACAACCCGGCCCGCGGCGGAGCATTTGTGCGCGCGCTTTACCAAAGCGCGCTTTATCAAAGCGCGCTCCATCAGAGCGCTTTGCCCACGGAACAGACAATGAATCAAAACCAGGATCGAGAACAGGAAAGGGGAACAATGGAATCGGAAAATGAGACTGTCAATCAAACCGCCCCCACGGCGGATATTCGCCAGGCGGTGAGATCCACCATGAAAGCCGGCGCTTTGGCCGATCCGGCGATGGATGAAACCTGCCAGGCGCAGAGCGCGGTATGCGGGTATCTGCTGGATACCGCTCTGGCGGCCAGCCGTCTGCCTGCGCCTATGCAAAAGCACGTGCGTGGCCGCTTCACCGGACGAGTGTTTGACCCGTCCGAGTTGCAACAGGCTATCAGCGAGGCCCGCGCGCTGGTCAGCGACCTGACCGGCGCGCTGACGGTGCAGAGTGCGCCAACAGTGGAGACAGGCGTCGTGCAGGGTATGTTCAGTACCCGCGACCAGCTTCAGGCTGCCGCCGAGGATCTGCTGGGCGCGCCGCGCGATCCGCATCTGCGCAGCCTGAAAGCACACCGGCTGCAGGGCATCCGCGAGTTGTATATGCTGCTCACCGGCGATCATGATCTGTACGGCGGTTATTACCCCGAGCGGGCGCAACTGGCCGGTACCACCGATTTCAGCGGGCTGGTGGCCAATGTGATGAACAAGGTCATCGTCAACACCTGGGAGATGCTGGGGCGGGCCGGTTACGACTGGTGGAAAGAGATTGTCACCGTGGAGCACTTCAACACGCTCAACACCATTACCGGCACGCTGGTGGGCACGGTGGGCAGCTTGCCGGTGGTGACGGAGGGCGGCGCCTATACCGAGCTGGAAGTGGGTGACAGCCCCGAGACGGGCACTTTCCTGAAGTACGGCGGTTATATTCCGCTCACACTGGAACTGATCGATCGCGATGAAACCCGCAAACTGGCCGCCTACCCGCGCGAGCTGGCCAGCGCCGGTCTGCGCAAGATCAGTCAGTTGGTCAGCGAGATCTTCACCGCCAACGGCGGGGTAGGACCGACCATGGCGGATACGGGCGAGCTGTTCAATACCGATGCGACGGCCCTGCCCGGCGGGCACGCCAACCTGCTCACCGGCGCGCTGAGCGCCCCAACGTGGGATGCCGCCTGCCAGGCCGTCTACGATCAGCCCATGCTGATCAAAAATGCTCCCGGTCTGTACGGCAGCGGGCCGCGTATGGCCATCAACCCGCGCTATCTGCTGGTGCCGCGCGCACTGCAGTTGACCGCCATGAAGATTCTGTATCCCAGCCTGGAGAACGCCGCCAACATCTTCAGCGAGAATATGCAGCGCGGTCAGCCCGGCGATGTGAAGGTGGTGCCCGAATGGACCGACCCCAGCAATTGGGCCGCTGTGTGTGATCCGCTCATCGCGCCGGCTGTGTATGTGGGCGAGCGTTTTGGCCTGATGCCCGAGGTGTTCATCGCCGGCGACAATCTCAGCCCAGCCGTCTTTACCAACGACGAGCATCGCCTGAAAGTGCGTCACTTTTTGGCCGTGTGGGTGAATGACTTCCGCCCGCTGCACAAGAGCAACGTGGCGGATGGGTAAAAAGAGAAAGGAGAACAGATGGATTTTACGGAACTTCTGACGCAGTGGTCGGCTCTGGTGGGTACGGCCGCCCTGATCGCGGTGGTGATCAATCTGCTCAAGCTGCTGGGGGTGGTGAAAGACGGTGACGCCCAAACGTGGAGCGCCGCGCTCAATCTGCTGGGTCTGGCCGCCCTGTTCCTGCTGAAGGTGATCCGCCCGGATATCGACCCCGGCCAGGTGGATCAGCAGTTGGAGGGACTGGCCAAAATCGCTCTGTTGATCATCGGGTACATCACGCAACTGCTCACCTCAAAGACCACGCATCTGGCTGTAAAAAATGTACCGCTCATCGGTACCAGCCAGCCGGCCGATGAGGCCAGCGAACCGGAAAAGTACCGGGTGCAGATGGCCCGTCGCCTGCGCAGGATACAGGCCGGGTAAAGGTTCAATCAAAGCGCCGGTGTTTCCATTCAGGCAAAAATGGATGGAAACACCGGCCGGGAGCGGCGAATATGGATCTGTCAGAATGTCATACCCGTTTGCAGGCGCTGCTGGGCGATACCGGCACCCGCTACAGCACCGCCCTGCTGGATGAGTCAGTTGCATGGGCGCTGGACACCCTCAGCGCGGGCAGCCCGCAGTTGAAAACCGAGACAATCACCGTGACGAGCGCCGGCCGCGAGCAAAGCCTGGCAGCCCTGCCGAGTTTGCTGACGGTACTGGAAGTGATCTACCCATATCAGGCTGACATGAACGCGCCTGAACCGCTGCGCCAGTGGTATTTCTACCAACGCGATGGGACCGCCTGGATCTATCTGGGCGGCAGACAGGTACCGGCAGCCGGCGATCTGCTGCGGATCACGTTTACCGCCCGGCATACCCTGCAAGGACTGGACGGCGCTCTGCTCACCACCCTGCCGACTGAACAAGAGACCCTGCTGCTGCAGGGCGCGGCAGGGCGAGCGGCCGAACTGCGCGGCCTGCACATGGTGGAAGCCTACGGTAAAAAACCAAGCGAGCCGGATAAGCTGAAAAGCTGGGCTGAGGCTGCCCTGGCAGAATTCAGGCAGGAAGTGCAGGTGTTGAAAACCAAGCGGACCCTGATGAACGTCCTTAACGGCGGCTGGAAGCTGGACCGCTGGGATAACTGACAGGGGTATCTCCATGAGCAGCGAGAACATCATTGGCAGCAACTGTCACATTACCCTGGCGCACCCGGATGTGAACAACGGCGAGCCGTTCGGCTTTGTGTTGGACCCCGCCAGCCATTACCCCGAGGGCCTGGCCATCAAACGCGAGGTGTACAGCGGGCTGGCCCAGCCCATGAAGGTGTGGGTGTATTTCGATATCCTGCTGGCTGACAGGCTGGTCAACCCGGACGGCAGCCTGCACCAAACCGGGCGTCTGGAAATGTATGCCATGCTGACGGCCTTTCTGGGAAAATCTTCCGGTCTGCGCTTTGGGTTCGGGCTGGGCTCTATTGTTGAACTGGGCGCGCTGGAATACGCCGCCACCGAGAAGCATTATGCCGATGTTTCGGCGGTGAGGGTGCAACTCACCAACCTGAGCGGGTACGCGGGCGTCATCAATGAGACCCGTTATCAGCTCAGCCTGTGGGATGGTTCGCTCATCTGGGAAAGCAGCTACTGGAGATAACAATCGATGGGTTTACGGAAAGCAGGTGAAAAATGATTTTTGGAATTGATCTGGGTTCTACCGCGCGCGAGGTGGATTGGAACTTGATAAAAGAAAATGGGGTGAGTTTTGCCATCATCAAGGCCACCCAGGGCAGCTACCGCGCCAACCCCAATCTGAATGGGCTGGCGGAAGGTGCTCGAAAGGCCGGCATGGTGGTGGGGCTGTACCACTGGTGCGATCCGCTCAGCGACGCCCGCGCTCAGGCGGATTTCTTTCTGCAAAAAACAAACAGCCTGTCGTATGACTTCGCCGCGCTGGATTTTGAGCAGTACTGGGCCGATTGGGCTGAATGGCCGACGCGCATTCAAAAAAAGCTGTCGCCGCAGGTAATCAGCCGGGCCGGGCAGCTCACCGCCAATGCCATCCGGGATGGGCTGCGTTTCAGCGATCACCCGGCAGC
>DAISXR010000010.1:21178-33775 GCA_036825755.1 Anaerolineaceae bacterium | reverse complement strand
GGACCGCAGCGCAGCGGACTGCGTTGGCGTTGCGGACAACGCCGCGGAAAACCTCGTTAAAAGCAGCGGTGCGGGATGAAAACACCCATGCTGGAGCAAATCATTCAAAAGGTGTTTGGCCGGCGGATCGACGGGCGCGTCCGGGCAACACTGTCCGCGGCGGAAACGGAGAATCAATTTTTGGCCGGGGTCAGCAGCGGGCCGGAAACCCTGCGCGACCGCTACGCCTGCGGCCGGAACGAAGTCTTTGAACATGCCCTGGAGGCCTGGCGCGTCAATCCGCTGGCCCGCCGTATTGTAGAGCTGACCACCCAGTACGTGGTGGGCGGCGGTCTGGCCTTTGACTGCAAGGATGAAGCGGCCGCTCATTTTTTGCACGAGATCTGGGATCATCCGCTCAATCAGCTTGAGGTGCGCACCGGCGAGTGGTGCGATGAACTCTCGCGCACCGGCAACCTGTTTATCCTGCTCAGCACCGATCCGGCCGGGATGACCTACTTCCGCGCGGTTCCGGCAGCCTGGATCGAGCGCATCGAAAGCGCCGCCAACGACACCGATCAGGAATTGAACTTTTATCCCAAAGCCAGTTTACAGGATCTGAACCCGCGTCCCTGGCCGGCCTGCCGCCCGGATGCGGATCAACCGCTGCCCGGTACAGGCTTTGGGACCGTGATGGTGCATTACGCCGTCAACCGGCCGGTGGGGGCGCGGTGGGGCGAAAGCGATCTGGCCCCGCTGCTCAAATGGTTTTCACGCTATGCCAACTGGCTGGAAGACCGTGCCCGCCTGAACCGGTTCCGTACCGCATTTTTGTACGTGGTCAAAACCCGCTTCACCAGCGAAGCCGAACGCAGCGCTCGCCAGCGCACCCTCAACGCCAGCCAGCCTAAACCGGGCAGTATTCTGGTGACCGATGAGAGCGAGGATTGGAGTGTGATCGAGCCGGGTCTGGCCGGAGCAGATGCCATGAACGACGGTCTGGCGCTGAAAAAGATGATCGCGGCCGGGAGCGGGCTGCCGATGCACTTTCTGGCAGAACCGGAAGGCGCCACCCGCACCACCGCCGAGGCAGCCGGCGGACCTACCTACCGCCGCTTTGAACAGCGCCAGAAATATTTTTTATGGCTGGTGCATAACCTGCTCTCCATCGCGCTCAGACGCCGGGCGCAGACTGACCGTAGTTTGAACCCCGAAGCTGAGTTTCAGGTGAAAGGCGCCGATATCAGCGCGCGTGATAACGTCAGCCTGGCAGCCGCGGTGTCCAACATGGTGAACGGGCTGGGCAAGCTGCGCAGCCGGGGATTGATCGACGACGCCGAGTATCTGCGCCTGGTGTACCGTTTTGCCGGCGAGACGGTGGATGTAGAAGCCATGCTGCGCCGCGGCGCGGCCGCCGGCCCGGTGAGCGGACCAGCTTGGCAGGAAGAAGGTCGCGCGCCGTCCGAGAAGATCCGCATGGACCCGCTCACCGGTGAACCGGTGGAGCAGGCCATGGGCAGCGTAGCGGAATGAACGCCATCCATGACCCCGCTTGCTCTGCCAATGATCAACTATCAAACAGGAGGCAAACATGCCGTATCCCCTCTCAAGTGAAGTGACGCCGGGACAGCCTACCGCCAGCGCTCACTACAACAACCTGCGTAACGACGCCCTGTACCTGGGGCAAAACGTGAACAATTCAGCGTCGCTGGGCCAGTTACTGGCCGGTTATGAAGACTGTCTGGCGCTGGAACTGCTCGAAACCGACCGGGTACGTGTGCCTGCTTCGCCTGCCTCACCGGTGTGCATCATGGTGAGCGGGTGCATGCTGGGTGCATCCACATCTGTAGATCTGCCCACCGGGGCCAGACCAGCCGGCAGCCCGGCCCAATACTTTGTGTTCGCGGTGCGCAGCCCGGGATCCACTACCTTTTCACTGGACGTGAATACCACCGCCGCTGAAAGCAGTGATCGCCGTCGCATCGGCGGATTTTACTGGGACGGCGTCCGCATCGACGAGGCCAGCCTGTACGTCGAACGCCGCAGCCGATTACTAAATGCATTGGGGTTGGAGGCACCGCAAACCTTCGGAGGGCGTCTATCGCTGGTGAGCGGCAGCCCGGCCGCCGATGCTGAAAGCGGCGGGACGCTGTACTACACACCCTTCCTGTCCAACCGGGTCAGCGTGTATGGGCCGGGAAGCGGCTGGAAGGAATATGCCTTTTCTGAATTGAGCAAAAGCCTGGAAGGCATGCCGGCCAGCAAACCGGCGGATGTGTTTCTGCGCTGTGTGTCCGGCGCGCTGACGCTGGAACTGGAACCCTGGACCTCCGTTTCAGTGCGCAGCACGGCCCTGACCGTGCAGGACGGCATCCAGGTAAAAAGCGGTTCACCCGGGCTGGTGTATCTGGGCACGATTGCCATCACTGAAACTGCCGGCATCTGCGCCGATTCCCCGGCGCGGCGACTGGTTTGGAACCGCTACAACCGCCTGCTCAGGCCCATGGAGAGCAGCATCGGCACCCCAAGCTGGACGTACACCACAAACGCTTTCCGGCCGGTGACCGGAACAGCGGTGGTGAAACTTGAGGTGGTGACCGGTCTGGCGCTGGATGGCATCTCCATCCAGGGCGGTTTTCTGATGAAAAGCGCGGACGGGGGCAATGCCGGTATCGGGGTCGGGATTGGTGCAACCGATGTCAACAGCGCCCAGGTGCGCATACCGCACATCCATAACGGCATCGGACCAGCCGCGGCTTTTTTTACGGGTTGCCTGGCAGAAGGTCTGGTGACCTGTTATCTGCTTGAGTTTGGTAACACCGGCGTCACGTTTTATGGCTCAAACGGCGCCGGAGCCGCCATTCGCGCCGGGCTGACTGCCCTGGTGATGGCCTGACGGAGGGATCAAAAATGGATGGATCTGTAGAAGTGAAAATCGAGTACAACGCCGAAAAACTGCACGCCCAGTTGTGCACGGCCGGGTTACCCATTTGCGGTGTAACCAGTGGGGGGCGTATTGACTGGCTTGATAAACCCACCGAAGCCATGCTGTCTCAGGCCGATAGCATCAAATCCGCTCACGTGCCAGTCACGGCGCAGGATGAACTGCAAACAGCGTACCGCAGCAGCGGCATCACCATTGAGGCGATGGTTCAGGCCCTGTGGCAGAGACTGGTTGAAAATGACCCCACTGCCGTCGATGCGCTGCAGGCGCGCATGCAGGACATCCGGGTTAAAATGTCAGCCGCTGCACAGACCTGAACCTTCTTTCAACCGGCTTTCCAGCAGTTGAATCACCTGCCGCACAGCCACCGCCCGGTGGCTGATTCGGTTTTTTTGATCCAGGTTCAGCTCCGACATGGTCAACCCCGCATAGTCCGCGTGGGTCAGTTGAAAGATGGGGTCATACCCAAAACCACCCTGCCCGCGTTCTTCCGGGATGATTTCACCTTCACAGGCGCCTTCCCTGACGTGCACATTCTCATTGGGGCAGGCCAGCGCGGCGGCGCAAAAGAAACGCGCCGGCCAGGGACGCGGATACATACTCAATTCGGCCAGCAGCGCCTGCCGCCGCTCGGCATCCGATAGTTTTCCCGCGCCCGGCAGGTTGGCAGAAGCCTGCCCACCAGTATAGCGTGCGGAATAAAGACCCGGCCGGCCGTCCAGCGTCTGTACTTCCAGACCGGAATCATCTGCAAGTGTGAGCTGTCCGCTGGCGTGGGCATAAGCGCGGGCCTTTAAAACAGCATTCTCGGCATACGTATGGCCGTCTTCTTTCACATCCAGCCGGATACCCAGTTGATCCGGCGTCACCAGATGGAATGGCTGGCTGGCATAGGCGGTGAACAGCTCCTGCATCTCCACCAGCTTGCCCGGATTGGTGGAAGCGATCAAAATGATTTGTGAAGTCTTGCCTGATATGTTGCGTGGATTATTGTCCAAATATCCCTCTCAGTATTGAGAAAACTGCCTTTCCGGCAGTATTTTTATTATTTTTGTTAAGTATATTCAACAAAATTGACTCAGGTAATTCGATGTGTTATAATTCACCCATACAATTATACCTTTTGAAGACTAGCAGCCATTGAGCAACACACATAATCCATTTCGAATCAACGTCGGTTTTCTGTACAACCAAGCCAGGGGGTCTTTTCGAGATTTTCCCTTCGATCTTCCACATATACAGTTAGCGGAAGATATCACCACCGATCAGATCACCGGAAATATCCGCATCAGCCGAACTTCTGAAGGTCTTTTGCTGCAAGGGGATTTTAACACCCGGATACCTGCCACTTGTGTACGCTGCCTCGAGGATTTCAATCAACCGCTGCATGTCGAATTTACAGACCTGTACGTGTTCCCCAAACCGCGCTCGTATGAAGAATCCGATGAAGATGTGCCGGAATTCGTCTTGCCGGAAGACGGGTACATTGATGTAGGTCCGTTGCTCAAAGAGTACTTACTGTTAGAGATACCGATCAAGCCGCTGCACGATCCGGATTGCAAGGGTTTATGCCCCGTGTGTGGAACCAACTGGAACCAGGCCACCTGCGAGCATCAAAACCAGACACCCGAAGACCTTTAGCCGGCGGTCAAAAGCCCAACACAACAGAATACCAATTTATCAGTTGAATAACTCTATCTTGTTCGAGTCATACCATTCAATATAGGAGGGTAGTGAATGGAAGGCATTGACAGACATAGCCGTAACTCGGAGATTCTATCCTTGCTGATGGAAAAGGCAGCCGTGCAGGGATACATCAACATTGAGGATCTGTACGAAGCCATCCCCGGCCTTTCGCATGATACCGATCGCTTGAATTGTTTGCTCAAGATGCTCAAACGTAACGGGGCGGAGGTAGTCGATTCGCAAAAAGACGACAGCCTGGAAGACGAGTACGATACCAGTAGCGATCTGGACCCCTGCTCCAGCCTGGATCCCATCTCCAGCGATGATACGATTGGCCTGTATCTCAAAGAAATGGCCCGCGTACCACTGTTGAGCATGGATGAAGAGCTCGACATCGCTCAGCGCATCGAACGCGGTAAACAGGCCGGCCGGCATCTCGAAAAGCTGAATGGTCATGATCCGGCCCTGCGCGTGCAACTGGAAGCCCAGGTGCGTGACGGGCAGGAAGCCCGCGAGCACCTCATCAAAGCCAACACCCGTCTTGTGGTGAGCGTGGCCAAACGCTACACCCGCCGCGGGGTGCCCTTCCTTGACTTGATCCAGGAGGGCAACCTGGGATTGATGAAGGCGGTGGAGAAGTACGAGTACCGGCGCGGGTTCCGCTTCTCCACCTATGCCACCTGGTGGATCCGCCAGACCATCTCACGCGCCATCGCCGACCAGGCCCGCACCATCCGCGTACCCGTGCACATGGTGGATCAGATCCGCCACCTGTACCGCGCCACCCATGAGCTGGAGCAAAAACTGGGCCGCGCTCCAACCGATGAAGAACTGGCCCAGCTTGCCAACCTGCCGATCAAAAAAACAAACTGGATGATCCAGGTTTCCTGGCTGCCGCTCAGCCTTGACAGCCCCATCAATGACGAGGATGAAGAATCCGAACTGGGTCAGTTTATCGAAGACCAGAACACCCCCAGTCCACTGCAAAGTACCTACGGCAAGCTGCTGGGTGAAAAGATCCGCGAAGTATTGGATACATTGCCCCCGCGCGAATCGCATGTGCTGCGGCTGCGGTTTGGGTTGGAGAACGGAAGGGTGCATACACTGGAAGAGGTGGGGCAGAAATTCGGCCTTACCCGTGAGAGAATTCGTCAGATTGAAACCAGAGCACTGCGCCGGCTGCGCCACCCCCGCCGGTCACGTCAACTGCGCGAATATTTATAGTCAGTTCTTTTTCATTATTCATTGTAAAAGACCGGTTTGCACAGCAAGCCGGTTATTTTTTGGTTTTCGGAATCTCTTTCCCGGCAAGGTATAATGAAATCATACACACCCTGAAAGTGATGCGATTTATGCGGTATACCACTGCTCTTCTTCTATGCTGTCTGTTTCTTCTCCTGCCGGCTCGCGTTTCGGCTGAGGCCGTGTCCATCGAGACCATGCAGATCGATATCTGGCCTGAATACGACCGGCCGGAAGTACTGGTGATCTTCCACTTCACCCTGGCAAATACGGTCACATTACCGACCGAGCTGACCGTTCGCATCCCGGCTTCCAGCGGGGGTCCGTTCAACCTGGCCTATGTAAACGTCAACACTGAAGGCGAGAGCGAGCTGTACAACCTGGATTACGATACGCAGCAAAGCGGGGACTGGATGGATGTGACCTTCAGCGCCCCTACCAGTTCCATCCAGCTCGAGTATTATGACCCCGGTCTGCAGCGTTCCGGTGATCAACGCAATTTTGAATTTATCTGGCCGGCAAGTTATTCCGTGGAATCATTGGCGGTGCAGGTTCTGCAGCCGGCCAATGCGGTGGATGTTCGTTTGGATCCCCCCATGGAAGGCGGCGGGGTCTATCAGGACGGTCGAACCTATCATCACGCCATGCTGGGTGCGGTGGAAGCCGGTCAGCAGGTAAAGCTGGCGGTCAAGTACAGTAAACCGGATGATTCTCTCAGTGAGGGTTATGACGCTGTATTCGCCACCGAAGATCAAACCACTCTCCTGCCGAGCAGCTCTCAAAATCCCTGGGCCTGGGTTCTGGCAGCAGTAGGGGCCGTACTGGTCACCGTGGCGGTCGTCTGGTATTTGCTCCCCAACCGTCTGAGTCCCTTTCAGCGCGGCAGTAAAACCCCTGCCTCCGAAAAAGCCCTCACCCGGCGGACAAACGTCTACTGCCACAACTGTGGAACGGTTTCATCGCCTGAAGATGTCTTTTGCCGCATGTGCGGAACAAAATTGAGAAAGTAACCTGATCAAAAGGAAACCGGCGGAAGAAATCTTCCGCCGGTTTTTCTTTGCAGGTTTTCAGTCTGGCTTACTCAGCCATCTTTTGATTTGGCCTATTCGGCCAGCTTCTTGTAGAACTCCCACTGGCGTTTGGCGTCTTTCTCAGCTTCGGCCAGCAGCATTTCAGCACGCGCCTCATCCGATTGGGTCAGCATGCGGAAGCGGGTTTCGTTGTAGACATAATCCTTCAGCGGCACGGTCGGTTCCTTGCAGTCGAGGGTGAAGGGGTTCTTGTCCTGGGCGATCAGATCCGGGTTGTAGCGGAACAGGGTCCAGGCGCCTGAATCCACGGCCAGTTTCTGCTGTGTGAGACCCTTCGACATATCGATACCCTGGTTGATGCAGTGTGAGTACGCAATGATCAGGGAGGGTCCGTCGTAGGCATCGGCTTCCATGAAAGCCTTCAGAGTCTGGGCATCGTTGTAACCCATGGCAACACGGGCCACATAGATGTAACCATATCCGATGGCGATCTTGCCCAGGTCTTTCTTGGGCAGGCCCTTACCGTTGGCAGCGAATTTCGCCACTGCGGCGCGCGGGGTCGCCTTGGAGGACTGTCCGCCGGTGTTGGAGTAGACTTCGGTGTCGAGTACCAGGATATTGACGTTCTTGCCGGAGGCCAGTACGTGATCCAAACCACCGTAACCGATGTCGTACGCCCAGCCGTCGCCGCCCAGGATCCACACGCTCTTCTTCACCAGTGAGTCAGCCAGGCTGAGCAGGTGTTTGGCTTTGTTGTCTTTGATACCCTTCAGGGTTTCTTTCAGGGCAGCTACGCGTTCGCGCTGTGCATTGATGCCGGCGTCAGTGGACTGATCAGCGGTGAGGATGGCGTTGGCCAGATCACCCACCTGGGGAGCCAGGGCGGTCAGCATTTCGCGGGCAAATTCATTCTGCTTGTCCAGGGTCAGGCGCATGCCCAGACCGAACTCGGCGTTGTCTTCGAACAGGGAGTTCGACCATGCCGGGCCGCGGCCTTCGTTGTTGAACGACCACGGGGTGGTGGGCAGGTTACCGCCATAGATGGAGGAGCAACCGGTGGCGTTGGCAACCACGGTGCGGTCGCCGAACAGTTGTGAAAGCAGTTTGACATAGGGGGTCTCACCGCAGCCGCCGCAGGCGCCGGAGAACTCGAACAGCGGGCGCAGCAGGGAGGAATTCTTGACCGTGCTGGGGATGAACTTGCTGCGATCCGGATCCGGCAGGGTCATGTAGAAGGCAAAGTTAGCGCCTTCGCTCTCGCGCAGCGGGGTCTGCTCGGCCATGTTGATGGCCTTGCGGTTGGGATCGGCCTTGTCTTTGGCGGGGCAGGCTGAAACGCACAGTCCACATCCGGTACAATCTTCAGGGGCAACCTGTACGGTGAACGATGTGCCGGGGAATTCCTTGAATTTGGCCGGGGTCGATTTGAAAGTGGCCGGGGCTTTTTCAAGCAGGGCGGTATCGTACACTTTGTTGCGGATGGCCGCGTGCGGGCACACGAAAGCGCATTTGCCGCACTGGATACACAGGCTGGGATCCCACACCGGGATGTGCAGGGTGATATTGCGTTTTTCCCACTGGGTGGTGCCGGTGGGGAAGGTGCCGTCCACGGGCATGGCGCTCACCGGTACGGACTCGCCGTCGTAGGAGATGATCTTGCCCAATACGTCTTTGACGAACGCAGGGGCTTCCGCGGGTACTGCCGGGCGGAAGGTGAGGGCGCTGTCAGCTTTGACGGGTACGGTTACTTCTTCCAGGTGGGCAATGGAGGCGTCCACGGCGGCATAGTTGGCCTGAACGACCTTCTCGCCGCGTTTGCCGTAGGTTTTCTTGATGCTGTACTTGATCTGCTCGATGGCTGCATCGCGCGGGAGGATACCGCTGATGGCGAAGAAGCAGGTCTGCATGATGGTGTTCACACGTCCGCCCATGCCGGCTTTCTCAGCCACTGCATAGCCGTCGACCACGTAGAATTTCAGTTTCTTCTCAATAATGACTTTCTGAACTTCCACGGGCAGGTGCTGCCAGACTTCGTCTTTGCCGTAAATGCTATTCAGAAGGAAGACCGCGCCCGGATGAGCGTATTTGAGCATGTCATAGCGCTCGAGGAAGGAGAACTGGTGGCAGGCCACGAAGTTCGCATCGCCGTTGCCGATCAGGTAAGGAGCCTTGATGGGTTTGGGGCCAAAGCGCAGGTGCGAGATGGTCAGCGAACCGGATTTCTTGGAGTCATAGTAGAAAAAACCCTGGGCAAAGTTCTCGGTTTCCTCGCCGATAATCTTGATGGAGTTCTTGTTGGCGCCAACGGTGCCGTCGGAACCCAGGCCGAAGAACACACAGCGGACGGTATTCTCATCTTCCACCGAGAAGGTGGGATCATAATCCAGGCTGGTGAAGGAGACGTCGTCTTTGATACCGATGGTGAAGTGGTTCTTGGGTTGAGATTTCTTCATCTCATCATAGATACCCTTGACCATGGCGGGGGTGAATTCCTTGGATGAAAGGCCGTAGCGTCCGCCGATCACAAGCGGCATCTGCTTGAAGGCCGCATAACCGAGGGACATGCCTTCGATGAGGGCGGTATTGACGTCTTCGTACAGGGGCTCACCAATCGAACCGGGCTCTTTGGTGCGGTCGAGCACGGCAATGGTTTTGACAGAAGCGGGCAGAGCCTTGATAAAGTGTTCCACAGAGAACGGGCGATACAGGCGCACGGTGAGCACGCCCACCTTTTCGCCGTATTTTTCGATCAGAGCGCGGGCGGTTTCCTGGGCCACTTCGGCGCCGGAGGCCATCACCACGATCACACGTTCGGCATCGGGGGCGCCCATGTACTCAAACAGTTTGTACTGGCGGCCAACAATTTTGGCGAACTTATCCATGTACTTCTGCACGATTGCCGGGCAGGCTTTGTAGTAGGGGTTCACAGTTTCGCGGCCCTGGAAGTACACATCGGGGTTCTGAGCGGTTCCACGCATCATCGGGCGATCAGGGGTCAGACCGCGGGCGCGGTGTTCCAGTACCAGATCCTCATCCACCATAGCCAACATGTCTTCGTTGCTGACCAGTTCGATCTTGTTGACTTCATGCGAGGTGCGGAAGCCGTCAAAGAAGTGAATAAACGGAACGCGGGCTTCCAGTGTGGCAGCCTGGGCAATGACCGAAAAGTCGTGTGCTTCCTGCACTGAAGCGGAAGCCAGCAGAGCAAAACCGGTTGCACGAGTGGAGGTCACATCGGAATGATCGCCGTAAATGGACAGTGCCTGGGCAGCCAGGGACCGGGCAGATACATGGAACACGGTGGATGTGAGCTCACCAGCGATTTTGTACATATTGGGGATCATCAGGAGCAAGCCCTGTGAAGCCGTAAAGGTGGTAGTCAGCGAACCGGTGGTTAATGCACCGTGCACTGCGCCTGAGGCGCCGCCCTCTGACTGCATTTCCATGACGGTCGGAACGGTACCCCATACATTGGCGATCCGTTTGGCAGCCCACGCATCCGCATGCTCGCCCATGTTCGAAGAAGGGGTAATGGGGTAGATTGCGATGACTTCGTTCAAGCGGTAAGCGGTGTAGGCAACAGCCTCATTGGCATCTAGTGTTACGATTTGTCTCGACATCATTTTCTCCTGCAAAGGTAATAATTCACTTTCGTTATCCAATGAATTTCTCTTTCATCGGGGAAATCACAAAACGGTTTGGGTGATACTTTTCAAATTTGACTTTTATATCCGCATTAGTGTAGCGGAGTACCTCCATACAGGTAAGTTATGATTATCATAAAATATGACGTATCCTGTCATATTTCAAACACAACACAAACAAGGCGATTTTTCATCAAAATCGCAGCAGCCTGATTCTTCTGAAATACGCCTGCGTGGAAGCGTTCCTGCGAAATTAGCGAGGATTAAGGTGGGGTCTCGCCAATAGCAGGGAAGCCAGCGTTTTTGCGTCCGGCATCTCGCCCCGTTCGGCCATAGCATAAGCCTCATCAAACGGGATCTTCACGATTTCAATGAACTCATCCGGGTCGGGCTGCAGGGGGTCCGGATGGAGGTCCGTGGCCAGGAAAATGTGCAGATATTCCGAGCAGTATCCGGGGGCGGTATAGCATCCGCCCAGCCTGATGATGTTTCCAGCGGCACAACCGGTTTCCTCACGGATTTCGCGATGAGCGCACACATCAGGCAATTCACCGGGTTCAAGACGCCCGGCGGGCATCTCGAGAAGCTCGCTGTGCGAGCCGAGCCGGTGCTGTCTCACAAACCAGAATTCACCTTCTGCCACCGGGACGATCACCACGGCTCCGGGGTGCTCAACCAGTTCATAGGTTTTTTGCTTCTGATCCGGCAGGCTCACCTTCACCTGATCTACATCGAAGATATGCCCGCTGTACACGCGATTTCTGCTGATTTCCTGCATTCGGTAATTATATACCCTCCGCGCTCATCAGACGGCCTGAATCAAAAATCCCAGCCGCGGATTGTAAGAGTGGATTACACATGTGTAAGGTAGGGTTGTGTATATCAACCACTGAACCCCACCCTGCCTCCGAAAAAAAGACCCGCGCCTGCGGTTCAGGGTGGGTCTCTCGTCTTTAAATCTCAACCGATACTGTCTACGGTTTATAGGCTGTATCCCAGTAGCTCATTTCGTCGATGTAAATGGTGAAGTTCTGGGTCTGGCGGGCAGCCACAAACACCCCAAAGTGACCGGTCAAAAAGGGCTTGTCCTTGTCTTCCAGGGTGATGTCATCATTCAGCAGGTAACCGTTGGCATACAGATAAAAGCGGTTGTCTTTTGACATGACCCCAATGCGATTCGGTTCATCCGCGCCGGCGTTAATGTGATCGCTGTAAGTCCAATCCACCAACCGCCAGCCCTGGCCGTTCGTTCCGGCTCGTCCATCCCAGCGGGTGAGGCGGTATGCGCCATCGCATGAGATGGTGAACAGGTATCCCTGATCGGGGCGGTTGAACACCGGTACGTGGAAGATGATGCCGTAGCTGTCATCGTCGACACATTTACCGGTGCGCACGGTCATCTCCACATACATATCGGTCATCGCGGGGGCCATCGGCAGGCGCCAGCCGGCTTCCACCTTCTTGCCGGTCAGAGCCATATATCCATCCTCAAAACCCATCGAGGTGAATTCCTGCTCGCCCAGCGGCCAGTTCCACAGTTCATTGCTGTCCATGGCATCGGTCGATTCGGGAACGCCCAGCTTCAATCGTGGATCCTCATCCGAACCCTGGGTGGGCTCCGCTTCAGCGGTAGGCTCTTCCGTGGGTTCTTCCGTCACTTCCTCAGTCGGTTCTTCCGTAACCGCCTCGGTTGGTGGTTCGGTTACCACCACCGGTTCCAGGGTGGGTGTGGGCGTAATCACCACAATCACCTGCGGAGTTGATTCAGTGGGTACGGCGGCTTCCGTCTCAATTGCGGGTGCCGCCTGATCGGTGACCGATGGGGGTGTGTACTCCAGGGTCAGGATCTGTGCAACCCGTGTCGCCATGGTGTCATCCGAAGACGGGGCTTGAATGGTGCAGGCTGTTAGCAGCAGCACTGTCGCCAGAAAAATAATCGCTTTTTTCATATTTGGTTGCTCCTCCGGAACTGCCTTGTATCAGGCGGCATTTCCTGTCATAAAAGCAGGCATTCCGAGAATATACAGGACGCCGGATGCCTGAAAAGGCGCTCAACCCTGCGCCTGGTGTC
>DAISXR010000010.1:18245-21078 GCA_036825755.1 Anaerolineaceae bacterium | reverse complement strand
CAGAAAAATCCGCAGATCTCCGGGATGTTCTTAAGGGTATTTAGCACATTGATGGGATAAAACCCCTCCCCCAGGAAGAGAATGAAGCTGTGCCCGGCTCCAATAGTAAGCGCATTTTTGCGCGCCAGATCGATCATGGCTTCATCGGTTCCGCTCCAGCGCACCAGGCACTTGCCCGAGGCTTCACAAAAGGCCAGCCCAAAGCGGATGCCCGGCACCGTGCTTACCAGTGCCTCGTGGATATCTTCGACGGTTTTGATAAAGTGAGACTGCCCCAGGATGAAATTGATATCTTCCGGTTTTTCAATTTTTACGGTTTGGATGTCCATGCTTTTCTCCCTCCAGGATGGTTTGGTTCAGTTTCTCCTATTTTACCGCTGAAGACGCGCGGTTTTTTGAGACCTGATATTTTTCTGCACTCATGGTATGATCATTTTTAATGTCAAAAATATTAATTGTCGATGACGATGTCACGCTGTTAAGATGCCTGTCCGATTACCTGGAAGAACGCTCGTATGAGACCGGCAAGACCACCAACGGTACCGATGTCATCCGCCTGGTATTTCAGGAACGCCCCGATCTGGTGCTGTTGGATGTGGTGATGCCCAACATGGATGGCTGGGCGGTGCTCTCGCAGTTGCGCGAGGTCTCGGACGTGCCGGTGGTGCTGCTCTCCGGTAAAAACTCGGAGGCCGACAAGCTGCGCGGATATAACCTGGGCGTCGACGATTACATCACCAAGCCGTTCAGTTTTGCGGAGCTGACTGCCCGCCTGGAAGCCGTATTAAAGCGCACCCGCCGCAACGGATCCTCCGATGCCGAGCGCGCCACTGTCATCCAGTTGGGTGATGTGGTGCTGGATTTTGGCAAGCGCAACGCCTTTCGCGGCGGCGAGCTGATCCCGCTGGCCCCCACCGAGCTGCGCCTGCTGGCGGCGCTGGCCAAACGCAATGGCGATGCAGTGGAGGAGATCACCCTCATCAAGGAAGTATGGGGCGATTTCCGCCAGGAAGAAACCGCCGCCGTGCGCCGCTACATCTGGATGCTGCGCCAAAAAATTGAAAAAGATCCCGCCAATCCGCAATTCATCCTTACCGTCCGCGGCTTCGGGTACCGCCTGCACACCTCATCTCTGGAAAGCGTATGACCTCTCCACAGCCGAAAGAAAGCCCAACCATGCAACTGACACTCCACACACAGTTCCCTGCCGAACTCCAGCAGGAATGGGATGCCCTGTTGAAACAGAGCATCACCCCTGTTCCGTTTTTATCGTTTGATTTTCAACGCCGCTGGTGGGAAACACGCGGCGGCGGCGAATGGAACGATGCAGAATTGCATCTGCTCACCGCCAGCCGTAACGGCAGCCTGACCGGGGTAGCCCCGCTCTTCAAAACCAGCCGGGATGGGAATCCGCACCTGATGCTGGTCGGCAGCCATGAAGTTTTTGACTATCTTGACTTCATCACGCGCCCCGGGGATCTGCCCGAGTTCCTTGAGGCTGTCTTACAGTATATCCAGGAGTCAGAACCGGACGTCAAAACGTTCGATCTATACAACCTGATCGAGCACTCGCCCAGCTTGCCGGCGATTGAGCAGGCTGGCGTTAAACTGGGCTGGAAGGTGGATGTTCAGCAGATCCAACCCTGCCCGTATATCCCCATGGATGGCGATTGGGAAACCTACCTGGCTGGGATTGATAAAAAGCAGCGCCATGAAATCCGCCGGAAACTGCGCCGGTTTGAAGAGCTGGATGGGACCCGCTGGTATATCGTGGAAGACCCCGGGCAGCTGCACACCGAGATGGACGCCTTCCTGAAGATGATGGATCAGGACAATGAAAAGCATGTCTTTCTAACCCCCGCCATGCACACCTTTATGCACGACGTGGCCCAGGCGGCGATGGAAGCCGGTGTTCTGCAGCTCTCCTTCCTGGAAATCGAGGGAGAAAAGGCGGCAGGCAAGTTCATTTTGCATCATGATGGGAAACTGCTGGCTTACAACTCGGCGGTGGAAACCCGCTTCCGTGAAAACTCACCCGGCTGGGTGCTGCTGGGATATTTGCTTCAGTGGTCAGCGCAAAACGGGATCCATGAGTTTGATTTTATGCGCGGCAATGAAGAATACAAATATCGGTTTGGAGCCAAAGACCGCTTTGTGATGCGCGCCACACTCACCCGTTGAGAAACCGCACTCATTTGTGAATAAAAAAACCTCTCCAGAATACGGAGAGGTTTTTGATTGAACAATGGAAATTAGTTTCCTTCGACCAGACCGAAGATAATCACGGTCGCCAGGAAGATACCCACCAGCACATTCATGATGGACCATAACAGAAACCACCTATCCTGCTCACCCAGATCCGGCTCTAAAACCGCGTCTTTGGGCTTTTCCGGGTTGGCGTACACTTTTACATACTGCCCGGCGTGATACTGCTCCAGGATCTCATTCAAGCGGTCCTTGCCAAAAATGGTATTGGGGAACAGCGTTAAATTGCGGCCGGTATATTCCACCCCGCCCACGGTGTAATTGTAGCGGAGTTCAATATTGTTCATCCAGCTTTTCCGTCCGATCAGCCGGATATCGACAATTTTCCCTTCAGTGGTTGGCCAGTTGGCGGCCTCTTTGGCCTTTTTGGGATTGCGGATGGCCAGATAGAGATAATACACGCCCATGATCAAAAGCAGCGGACCGCCAATGTAGAAAATGGAGCCCAAACAAATGGTGAAAATTGTGTCCATGGATCGTTGTTTCCCGTCAGTTTTTTGAGTATAGGTGCTAAGTGTATCTTTAAATCGAAAGGACTGCAAGCAGTCATCCGCATCTTACCGCGGCG
>DAISXR010000010.1:14424-18145 GCA_036825755.1 Anaerolineaceae bacterium | reverse complement strand
GCAGACTGCGTAAGCTTACCGGATCTGCCAAACCTGCACGGTGCCGTCTGTTTGAACCTGAACCAGACTGACCCCATCATCGGGGAAGAAGATCTCACCGCAGCATGGATAGTCACTGATCCGCAGCAGCAATTCGCCGTCCGCGGTATTCCACAGGGTTAAATCTCGGCCTGCCATGGCCAGCACACTCCCGTCCGGCGAGAAAGCCAGTCGGAAGGCCTCCAGCGGAAAGTTCTGTATCAGTTCGCCATCCGGAACATGATACACATTTACCGCACCGCCCCCGCCGCTATAAGCCACCGCAAGCAAATCGTTCCGTGCAGAAAGCGTCATCGCCTGCGCATCCCATTGCTGCAGCATGGTGCCATCCCCCAACCTCCAGAGTTGAATCTGCTGCCCGGTTTGCACAAAAAGCAGCTCGTCTACAGAGGCTGTAGTATGGAATACCATGCGGGATGCGGGCTGTCCAATCTCCAGGGTAACAGCGGGGGTCCCCGCGGATAAATCCTGCACCAGCACCTGTCCGTCATCGGCGCTGCTGGCCAGCATCAACCCGTCAGGCGAGAAAGCCAGACTACGCACCGCCCCGGTGTGAGATTGTAAATTCAGCGCGGTATCAGCGCCCCACGCAAACGCCGACACTTTTCCCTGCGCATCGCCAAAAGCAATCATTTCTTCCGGCAGCAAAGCGGAGGCGGTGTACCCGCCGCTTTCCGGTGAGGAGGGAAAGGTTGTTATCGGTGAATATTCGCCGCCGGTCAGGTCCATGGTCTGTATCGAACCGGCGGTACTCACCAGATAAATCTGGTCTGTCGCCCCGGGGCGGGTGTGAAGAACCCTGCCCGGAAAGAACTCGCGCCGGCTGCTGGCAGAAACAGGTTGTGTTTGATCCTCGTCCTGTACAACCGACCAGATCTGCAAAACACCGTTCACCGTGACCAGTTCTCCCCCATCCGGTGAGAGCGCCATGAGGGGCGCTTCGCCGGTAACCGGCAGGGTGATCCGGTTGATGAGTATGCCGGTTTCAACGGCATAGGTGCGCACCTCAAACCCCCCGGCCGCCGCCAGAACCATCACCGCCAGGGTGCTGCCGTCATCCGAAAGGGCCAATGACTGAACCGGCTCGGTGACATCACTGAGGTTCATCTGTGTTTGGCCGTTGTCGGTGCGGAAGACCCTGACATTGCGTGTGTAATAAACGGCCAGCAAGCGGCCTTCGCTGCCAAAAATAGCCTGTTGGGGTGCGTATCCCAACGGGTCTTTGCCCAGGTAGATATCATCGCGTACTGCGCCGGTATCGGCGTTCCATACCTGAATCGACTCGCCCTTTGCCCAGGCGTACAACAGTGACCCGTCTTCCGAAAAAGCCAGCGCCTCAACCGGACGGTTGCGCACTTCGAGAGTGCGCTCAAGCCGCTCATTGTCCAGTTGCCAAATGCTGATTTCACCATTCCAACTGCTGGCCGCCAGGCGAGCCCCATCTGGTGAAAAAGCTACCGCCAGAACCGGCAGTCTGCCCGCATCCAGTTCATGGATCACATTTCCGGAGATATCCCACACCGTGATCCGGCCATGCCAGTCCCCTGAAACCGAAAGTTTTCCGTCTGCTGAGAAAGCCAGACTGATTTGCTGTTGCGAGGTTTGTAAAGCGGATTTTTGTTGCAGACTGGTGGTGTCATAAAAATAGATCCCGGTCGAGGCGGCAATCACCAGGTCATTACCCGAATTTGAAAAGGCTACCGTCTGAGGCCTGCCCAAACCGGCGCTCTGGACCAACTGGAGTCTTCTGGCGTTTTCCACCGTGATCGGACCGCCAGGCTGTGCGAAAGGGGTGGCCGACTGTCCGGTTTGGGGCAGCGGGAGTTCAGTGGTCTGAAGGGTGAAAGTAGGCCGGGGTGTCACAGATTGAAACACCCGCGCGGTGGGAGTGATGAGCAGGTTCTCTACCCCGCCGCATCCGGATAACAAAAGAACGATCCAAACTGCCGCGGTGATTCGGGAAATGGCTCTTTGAACTGCTATCCGTTTTCCCATATAAGGATGATACCCGGTAACTTACAGAGTCGGCGCTTCGCTCCAGGCTTGCATCAATTCGATGAAGAATTGCTGCATCCGTTCAAGGTTTTCCACGCTGATCCGCTCACCCACCCCATGCACCCGGTTGGCGTCTTCATACCCGGTGATCACCGGTGTGAACCGGTAGATATTACGGCAGATACCGCTGTAATGGCGGGCATCGGTGGCGCCGGTCACCAGCATGGGTGCAATGGGCAGGTCACCAAACAAGCCGCGGATCGTATCGTACAGCGTGAGGTACGCCTGGCTGTCAGCCGGTGAAATCGACGAGGCGCCGCGCCCGTTGACGGGTGGCGCGATTTTTATTCGGTCGTCATCCACCGCCCTGCGGACGTGCTCAACCACATCTTCCACGCTGTCACCGGGTATCAGACGGAAGTTGACCTTCGCGGCGGTATGCGGCGGCAGAATATTGTCTTTGATGCCGCCTTCGATCATGGTGACGGCCGTGGTGGTACGCATTAAGGCATTGGTGTTGGGTGATTTGGCCAGCTCATTTTTGACAGCCCCGCCAAACAGCCAGAGATTATTGAACGCCATACGCGTCAAAAAGGGCATGTCCGGTGATAACACCTTGAGAATGGGCTTCAGGTAATCCAGGCTGGCCGGCATGGGTGAGTTTTCCAGGCGGGTGATGCCCCTGGCCAGGATACCGATACCCGTATGGGCAGTGGGCACCGATGAATGACCTGGTGCACTGTCGACACTCAAATCCAGGGTCAGATGGCCTTTTTCGCCAATCCCAATCAGCGCCAGAGGGATGTTGAACCCGGGGATACCGTCTTTGTGCACGCCGGAACCCTCATCCACCATGGCGCCCAGTTCCACCCCGCGTTCCTTCAGCAAACCGGCGATGGCTTTCGCGCCGTCGTAACCGCCGATTTCTTCATCATGGCCAAATGCCAGGTAAATCGTTCGTACCGGCTGATAATCGCGTTCCAGCAGATATTCCGCGGCATCCAGCAACGTAATCAGTTGATTCTTGATATCCATGGAACCGCGGCCCCAAACAAATCCGTCCGCGATGGCGCCGGAGAAGGGCGGATAATCCCATTGATCCAGTGAGGATTCTGCCACCGGTACCACATCCTGATGGGCCGCAAACAGCACTGCTGGCAGATCGGGGCGGCTTCCCGTCCAGGTGAACAATAGCGAGTAATCGTTGATCCGCTCCATTACCAGTTTACGGCTGACCAACGGGTAATCCTCCATTAAAATTTCGTGCATTTCGGTAAACGGATTACTATCAATGGCGGCCTGTTCTTCAGGAGAGCACTTCTGCGCCGGGGGATCCATCGATACTGTCTGGCATTGGATCACCTCAGCCAAATGCGCCGCCAGGTTGAGAGAATCGACTTTTGCCGGTTCGATCCTGTTCATCTGCCGGCCGGCGCGTTTTTGCTTAACGGTACGCAGGAGGATAAGTACCAGAACGAACAGGATAGCGAGAATGGCGACGGAAAGGATAATCAACAGGGCAATGGCGGGCATGGCTCCTCCGGCAGAGAAGAAGGGCAAAATAGGGTTTTGGGTGCAGACAATTAATGTACCTGTATTGTACATTGAGGGAGCCGATTTTACCATTGTGAACCAGCAGATTTGTGCCGGCGATGCTCCCCGCAGGATGGCGGAGAGCAATGGCATG
>DAISXR010000010.1:12733-14324 GCA_036825755.1 Anaerolineaceae bacterium | reverse complement strand
CTGACGCAGAGAAATCCGCCCGGGGACCGATTGTTACCGTTTCCCTATCTGGAGCTGCCATTGTTGAGCCTCTCCGCATTACCCGTAAGGGATAAATCCGCGTGCTAAAGATTGCGCCGGATCAAACCGGCTGCCGGAAACCAGGATGGACGGGTAAGCCTCATTTATGAGGCGTTGTTGTATAGCCGGATGATTGATCATCCGGCGATGCTGATTGTTAACGTTTCTATATCTGGAACCGCTATCGCATTCTCTCGGCCGGATTTCTCCGGGTCAGTCAGCAAAAAACGCTGTCTGACCTTGCGAATGACATGTTTTTATCGCGCTTCTTTTGCGAGAATACCTCCATGTCTGTCATTTCAAGCGCAGCGAGAAATCGGATGGGGGCAGGCTTTCAGACGATTCGATATGGAGGCGGGGTTTCTCCATTAATCCGCCATCGCCGGGATTCGCGTCATTTTCGGTGGGTTACGGGGCAGGCAAATCAATGGATCACGGATTTTGTCGTGCCCCTCCAACCACCCTACGCGGCTGACATATGCTTGACCTGCCTCATTTTAGACATAGGGTTCAATGGTAGAATTCAAGGCATGAAAAGATGGCAATTTTGGGTTGGTGTCATAATTAGCGCGGTGCTTTTGTATTTTGCACTACGCGGTTTACGTCTCGGTGAAGTCTGGCAGGTCATCAAACAGGCGAACCTGATCTGGATCATTCCGGGTGTGGCGGTGTACTTTATCGGCGTGTGGGCACGTGCCTGGCGCTGGCATTATTTACTCCGCCCGATCAAAAAGATCTCTACCGCCTCCATGTTCCCCATTGTCACCATCGGCTATATGGGCAACAACATCTACCCCGCCCGAGCCGGAGAAGTTCTGCGGGCTGTGGTGTTGAAAAAACACGAAGGCGTGCCGGTTTCGGCTTCGCTGGCGACCATCATCGTTGAACGTATCTTTGACGGCGTGGTCATGCTGGCCTTTGTCTTCCTCAATTTGGGCGAACTGGCCCGTCTCACCCAGGATTCAGGTTTCCTGGGGAATATCCAGCAGCTTGCCATCTGGGGCAGCGCGCTCTTCTTCGGCGCTCTGCTGGTCTTCCTGGCAGCGGCCATGTTTCCGGCGGTCACCGAGCGGATTGCAAATCGCCTGATCGACACCGTGGTACCTGTCAAATGGCGCGACGCGTTGAAGGGCTTTACCAACAAGTTCCTTTCCGGGCTCATTGCGCTTCGCTCTCCGTGGAATATTTTGATGATCTTCGTTACCTCGGTGGTGATCTGGCTGTTCGAAACCGGTAAATACTGGTTTGTGATGCACGCCTTCCCGTTCGAGGTCTCGTTTTTCGCGCTCATGCTGATGAACGGCCTGGTCAATCTGGCCACCACCATCCCATCAGCACCCGGGTACATTGGCACCTTTGATCTGCCCGGTATTGCCCTGTTGATCGCTTACGGGGTCTCCAAGGAAATTGCCTCCGGGTATACGCTGTTGCTGCACGTGGCCCTGTGGCTGCCCATCACAGCTCTGGGAGCCTTCTTCTTCGCTCGTGAAGGCCTGAAATGGACACAAAAAATATCCGTCACCGATGAAAA
>DAISXR010000010.1:4809-12633 GCA_036825755.1 Anaerolineaceae bacterium | reverse complement strand
TTGAAGAGCATGGGTGCGGTGGTGATGGTTCTGTCACTCAAACACAAGCTGTCTGAAAAGGGATTTTACTGGTTCAGCCTGCCCAAAACAGCCGGTTTCCCATTCCTGGCGCTGGTGGAGCATACCAACTTTGTTCCGTCTGACCAGTTTGGCGGCGATCATATCGTCTACCTGGGTGATTATCTGGACACAGGTCACGAGTATTTCAAGCTAAGTCAGGAAGAACTGCTTCAGCGGTTCCTGCCCAGCCTGAGTCGTATCAATCCGCAGTTCACACCTGAATGGGTCAAGAAGTCCTGGCTGTTCCGCACCCCCTACGCCCAGCCGGTGCCGCTGGTGAACCACTCCGCCAATATTCCTGACATCCGCACCCCCATCCTCGGGCTGTATTTTGCCAGCATGAGCCAGGTATACCCGTGGGATCGCGGCACCAATTTTGCCGTCAAAATTGCCCGTGAGGCTGCTCAGTTGATGCTTCAGGATTGACTGGCTGTTATCAAAAATTAATCGAGTTTCGCTATACTTGCACAATCCGGCTGTTTTTTGGATCCGTCGTGCGTTGACGGTATCATCTTAACCTAAGGATCGGTTCGACCTGATGACTGACAGAAAAGGCAATCCAGGCAGGCAGCGCAGTAACCGTTACAACCAGACCCTATTGTTTTTAACCATGTTTATCATCGTGGTCGGTTTCGGCGTGATCATGCCCACTTTCCCCTATTACGCGGAAAATATGGGCGCCACAGCCACCGACCTGGGCTTGCTGACCGGGATGTACGCCGGGCTGCAGTTTGTGTTTGCACCCATTTGGGGTCGCGTATCGGATCGCTGGGGCCGAAAACCGGTCATGCTGCTGGGTTTATTCGGTTTTACGCTCACCTTTGCCGGTTTTGGGCTCTCAACCGAACTGTGGATGCTGTTTGTCTCACGCGGTATCAGCGGATTTATCACCTCGGCCACGTTACCGGCGGTAATGGCTTACATTGCTGATACCACCGATCACGAAAATCGGGGCAATGGCATGAGCCTGCTGGGGTCTGCCATGGGGCTGGGAACCATCTTCGGCCCGGTGATCGGCGGCTTTTTAGGCGAGTTTTCTGCCAGCACACCGTTCTTTTTCTCGGCTTTTCTGGCGCTGGGAGTGGGGATTTTCGCCTGGGTATTTTTACCGGAGTCACTTTCACCCGAAATGCGGGCTCTTTCCAGAACCAGTACAAAACACACCAATCCGTTTTTAGATGTGTTTCGGCTGCTGGGCGCGCCGGTAGGTCTGTTGATGATCCTTGCCCTGCTCACCAGCTTTGGCATGGCGCAAATGGAAAGCACATCCGCCCTTTTTTATGAAGATCAGATCCAGGCCACAGGCAGCGATCTGGGGATCATCTTCATGGTGATGGGAGCCGTCTCTTTTGCCACACAATTCCTGCTGGTGGGGCGGTCTATCCGCCATTTGGGGGAACAAAAAACGTTTATCTGGTCACTGGCCGGGGTAGTGGTTTCCTTCCTCATGTTCTCATTGATTCGCAGCATGATCAGCGCGTTGACCGCGGTGGTGGTGATGGGATTTTTCTCCTCCTTCTTCCGGCCGGCTCTCAATACCATGCTCTCCAACCGCACCTCAGCCGCCGAACAGGGCGTGACGCTGGGGGTGATCAACTCGTATTACAGTCTGGGGCGTATGATCGGCCCGGTGACCGGCGGGATTATTTTTGACCACCTGGGCATTCACATGCCGTTTTATTTCGCCGCGCTTATCACTCTGGTATCTCTGGCACTTGCAGCAATCTTCTTTCAGCGCAAGAGTCTGACAGGTCTCAGTGAAATACCGGAAACAGCCGGCGAGTGACCGGTCAATTATCAATGTTAAAGAAACATCATTCCGTGAAACATCGCTTTTCTCGCTTCCTTCTGGCGTGAAACACATATTTATGCACAACCCTGTGGAAAAGTACCATGTGGATACCTGTGGATAATTTTCAGGATTCTCATCCGGATGTGGCGTCTGTGTGCATTTTTTCGTTTTTACCCCCGTATATGGCACATTTTACTGTGGATAACCTCACATGTGGGTCGCTTGCCAGCCAGCTTGATGAGAAATGAAAGCAGGTTTTCCACAGCCTTCTTTAACGATGGAGTATCTTAAAGATTCAGAATCTTTTAACTTTTCCACAGTGATTTTGCTTGTTGAAAAAATAGAAACTTGCTAGAATCACAGTGTCGGTTGTACGGCGCAAGTCTGACCCCCTTCGCTTTACCATTTCGATCAGTGGGGAAACGCTTTTATCAGGTAAAAGTGGAAAATTTTTATCGGTACTGCGCACTAAACTAATAAACAAGGCGGTTCTTCATGAATGCAAACCAGGCATGGCAGTCAACGTTGGGGCAAATCCAGGTGGAAATGCCCAAGGCGTCCTTTGATACTTGGGTACGCAATGCGCAACTTGTTTCGCATGAGAACAACCAGTTTACCATTGGGGTGCCCAATGCCTATGCACGTGATTGGCTGGAAGACCGCTTATCCAGCACGATGAGCAAGATGCTCTCCGGGATGATGAACGACAGGCAGACGGTCAATTTCATTGTCTGGCACAGCGAAGAACCGACAGAAGCCAGACCCGCCGAGGTACGTCCTCCCTCACGCAACACGGATGAACCGCTGTTCATGGTGAATACCACCCTGATACCGCGCTATACATTTGATACGTTTGTGGTGGGAGCCAGCAACCAGCTTGCCCATGCCGCCTGTATGGCAGTGGCCGATAAACCAGCTCACGCATACAACCCGCTTTTTCTGTATGGGGGTGTGGGTCTGGGGAAAACCCACCTGCTGCACGCCATTGGAAATGTGTGCCACCAAAAAGGTCTGTCTGTGCTATATGTCTCGTCCGAAGAATTTACCAACGATTTTATTCATGCCATTCAAAAGCACACAAACGCTGCCTTCCGCGAACGCTACCGCAACACCGATGTGCTGCTGATCGACGATATTCAATTTATTGCCAATAAAGAGCAGACCCAGGAAGAATTTTTCCACACCTTCAACACCCTCTACAGCCAGGAAAAGCAAATCATCATCTCATCGGATCGGCCGCCCAAGGCGCTGGTCACCCTGGAGGAGCGCCTGCGCTCCCGCTTTGAATGGGGTCTGATCGGCGATATTCAACCCCCGGATCTGGAAATGCGCATCGCCATTTTACGCGCCAAGGCAGAACGGGCTGGCCGTGAGATCTCCGGCAGCGTGCTGGAAGCGATCGCCCGTCAGGTACAATCCAACATCCGCGAGCTGGAAGGAGCCCTCACCCGTGTACTGGCTTTCTCCGATCTGACCGGCCAGACGCTCAGCACCGAGATGGTCATCACCGCCCTGGCCGACCTGATGCCGCATCACCGCACCATCGAACCCCGGCAGGTGATCAGCGTGGTGGCTGCCACATATGGGGTGAGCGTGGAAGATATGACCGGAAAAGGCCGCGCGAGGGAGATCGCTCTGCCGCGCCACATTGCCATGTATTTGCTGCGTCAGGAAGTGAATGTATCTCTGCCGCAAATCGGGCAGCAATTTGGCGGACGTGATCACACCACCGTGATGCATGCCTGCGAAAAAGTGGCCGATCTGATCGAACGGGATGACCGTTTACGCCGGCAGGTGCTGCAAATCCGCGAGCAGTTATACGGCCAGGCCGTGATGACGTATTGATCAAGTCTGCAAATATCGTATAAACTACAAACACGGGCGGATTTTTTCGCCCGTGTTTCAGTATGATACATTCACACATGATGGACTGTCCCGTTGTCATCCTGTAGTGATCCGCCCGAGGGTATGCCTTCACGCTTCCATATCTGGAACACGAGTCACGCGGTATACCTGACGACGCACACTGTGCGCCGCTACGTATCCAATGACTGTCCCGTTGTCATCCCGTAGAGATTTGCCCGAGGGCATTCCTTCACGCTTCCATATCTGGAATATGAATCACCCGGCATACCTGACGGCGCAAACGGGCCCATTCTCCAATCAGACAAGAGATTCCCAACACGACGGCATTTTTTGTGATGATATAATCGCAAAATGAGAACCCCGTGGTCCAAAAACCGATTGGGAATGATCCTGGCATTCATCATTTTGCCGGTCATCTTCCTGTTGGCCGCCTGTCAGGATCAATCACCCCCCGGTGAACTCTCGCTCAGCCCGGGAGTCTCCGCCACCCCTTCAAAGGCCCTGCTGACACCCTATCACACCCCCACCGCCACTTCCACTCCCCTTCCCCCAGACCCCGCCACCAACACACCATTTCCCACCCCTACCGCCACTCCACGCACGCACATTGTGAAGCGCGGTGAGGATATGTTTGGTATTGCCTGGCAGTATGGCATCACCCTGGCGGAGTTGCAAACCGCCAACCCGGATGCGAACCCCAACTTCCTGAGAGTGGATACCGTTTTGACCATTCCTGCTTCTTCGCAGATCACACCCACGTCTGAGTTTCTTCCCTCCCCCACGCCTGCCGGCGCAGTTCTGGGAGAAACCGTCTGTTACCCGGCCGGTGATGGAGGCCTGTGGTGCTTTACACAGGTCACCAACGCCAGCAGCCGGTATATCGAGGGAGTCTCGCTGGACATCCGGTTGGGCAGCAAGGGGGTTCAAAAGGCCGTTGGTTCTGCGCTCACCGTGCAAAACCTGATCGCTCCCGGGGCAGTTCTCCCGGCCGCCGTCTATTTTGCACCGCCAATACCGTCATCCTATGAAACCGATGCCAATATCATCACCAGCCTGCCGGTGGTGAACCTGTCCGAACGCTATCTCTCAGCCGGTGTTGAAGATCTGAGCACCCGCATCGCCGTCGATGGCAAAAGCGCTGTTGTGGAAGGGAAAGTGGTATTTACCGAGAGTGGGTCCGCCTCACTGGTATCTGTGGCAGCGATTGCCTATAACCATGAGGGTGATGTGATTGGTTTCCGACGCTGGGAAGACACCCAACCCGGCAGTGTGATTTCCTTCTCCATGCAGGTATATAGCCTAGCCGGCGAAATCGACCACGTAAGTGTGTTTGCCGAAGCGCTGCAATAGTCAACCGGGCATACCATGCCCCTGTTGGGAAATGATCTCCACCCATAATCCGGTATAATCGTTTGTATCCTGTACTGGAGTTTTTTCATGCAACACACGACAGATCTTCCCGCTGACTCTGCCATTATCACAATACGGCCAAAACCGTTTTCCATTATTGAAAAAATACTTCCCGCGCTGCTTGAGATCACACTGGTTGTGTTAATCATCAACGAGCGATCAGCCTACTATGCCAGTCTGCGTGCAGAGGGTTATCGTCTTCCCTATGCGGATTTGTTGCTGTTGATCAGCGCGGGTCTGTTTCCTATCCTGACCATTTTGTTCACCTGGCTGCCCGATTTTGCACGGCCCATTTATCGCCTGCGCTCGCGTCTGGGCATGGTACGCTGGCCGGTTGTGATGATCATCAGCCTGGCCGTTTCCTGGTTGTTTGTCCACAGTGATTACAGCATTCGTTTTGACGGCTTCTATACCCGCCTGTTCATCTACCTGGCAAGCGGGTCACTGGCTCTGCTGACGGCGTCAACCGCGGAAGACCACGCGTATGAATGGAAATCTTCCCTGGCGGGTCTGCTGGTATTTGGCGGCGTATTTATGCTGATGAATGCCAGTCGTGATATCGTTGATTACCCCTTCCGTCTCTCGTGGTCGGAAGGCAATCGGTTCTATGATTATTCGGTGTTATTTGGCCGTGACCTGTATGATTACCCGGCGGATCAACCCCTGAGCGCATTTATTGATAAGGGTCGGCAGGCTTTATGGGGACTGCCCTATTTATTTGGCCGCGTATCGATTGGTTTTATGCGCTTTTGGAACGAATTTTTATTCACGATCCCATATTTCCTGCTGGGTCTGGTCTTTTTACGCCGGCGGGATACCGCACCGGCCGTCCCATTTTTATTCGGGTTGTGGGCCATGCTGTTTTTCAATAATGGCCCCATCTATACGCCGCTGATTCTGATCTGCCTGATGATCGTGCTCACCCGGCGATCCCCTTTATGGCTGGCTGTTCCTGTGACGTTTGCCGCCGGTTACCTGGCCCATATGAGTCGTTTCACCTGGATGTTTGCCCCTGCCATCTGGGCCGTTTTGCTGGCCTTTCTGGATCCGCATCAGCCGGCCAAATCACGCTGGATCCGATCCATCGCACTGGGCATCAGCGGACTTTCAGGCGGATACATACTATACAACAATTTGCACTCGCTGATTGTGCGGGGAAGCATCACCCCCTCGGCGAATGCGTTTACCCTCAACAACACCAGTGACATGATCGGAAATCAGACCCTGTTATGGGATCGCCTTTTTCCAACCAATACCTTTGCTTTGGGTGTGCTGCCCGCCTTGATTTTTCTCACCCTACCTGTCCTGGCCCTAATTCTCTTCGCCGTCATTTCCCGCCGCTGGAAACTGGATCTTTGGCAAAAACTCTATCTGACCGCGTTGAGCGCCGCCCTTCTGGTGGTGGGGGTTGTTATCAGCGTTAAAATTGGCGGTGGAAGCAATTTGCACAATCTGGATATGTTTCTAATCAGCGTGTTCTTAACTGCCGGCCTGATGCTGGAAGCTTGCGGTACCGACTGGTTGGCCCAGTCCGACACATTGAAGCGCTGGCAGCAAATTTTTCTGGTTGTCGCGTTGCTCTACCCCGCCACACTCAACATGTTCAGTGTGCAGAAATTAATCCTCCCCGATCCGGCTGTTGTGGAAAATGGTTTGGAAAGGACGCAAGCCCTGATAAAGGAGCATCAACAGGATGGAGAAATCCTTTTCCTGGATCATCGGCAGTTGCTTACGTTTGGGTATATTCAGAACGTTCCATTGGTGAGCGATTATGAGAAAAAGTTGCTGATGGAAAAAGCCATGACCGGAGATCAAAACTATTTCTCCCGGTTTTACAAGGATCTGTCCGCGCGGCGTTTCAGCGCGATCATTACCGAGCCTTTGGAGACCTGGATACAGCCGGCTGAATATCAATTTGCTCATGAAAATAACGCCTGGGTAAAGTATGTCTCCACCCCCATATTATGTTATTACCGCGCCGATAAAACCTATCGTGAAATTGGGCTGCAAATTCTGGTACCGCGTGATATTTCTGAAACAACCTTGTGCCCGGTGGAATGATCCACCCACTGTCAATATGTTGGATACGCGATGGCAAATCAATTACAATGAAGGAAACATCCACCCGATTGGTGAAGCGGATGAACATTTTCGTGCGCAACTGAACAGGAACGCTCATGCATAAACGGCTTTTTATCCTTTTTTTGCTCCTTTCGGTGGGATTATCCGCCTGCCTGAAGACCACACCCTTTGCGGAAACTGCAACCGCAACCGCCGATACCACCCAGCCTGCCGCCCAGGAACAGAAGACTGAAGCAAGTCCCCGGGCACTGACGCCTGAAGATATTGTGTTTTCTTTTTTGACCGCTTACGAAGACAACCCGGATGAGATGATTCTTTATCTCAGCGAATCAATGAAAGAATCCCTTCCGGAGGGAGGGATTATCGAGTTGCTGGGTTTCAATGGAATGGTGGAAGGGCTGGTTTTTCAATCCGGCTCCGGTTCGCCTGACAGTGATCTCGCGGTGGTTGAAGTGCATCTGCAAATCAATCAGCAGGAAGTGATCCGCAAATTTACCTTGCTTAAGCAGAACGATACCTGGCTGATTACTGCCATTGAGCAGGTTAACAACTGATCAAATCGTGAAAACCGGCATTTGTCCCAAAGCGATGATTGGGTTAACAAGACAGGCCAA
>DAISXR010000010.1:0-4709 GCA_036825755.1 Anaerolineaceae bacterium | reverse complement strand
ATGCCCCAAAGCGATGATATCCGCCCACTTGGCCCGTTCGCCTTCGGTGAAGATGGCTGCTTCGCCTGCCACCACAGCGCCCGCTTTTTCCATAATAAGCCGCATGGCCTGAAGCGTTGACCCGGTACTGATCACGTCATCCAGGATAATCACTTTTTTGCCGTTGATCACCTGGCGGTCTTTTTCATCCAGATAAAGGGTCTGCGGTTTTCCAGTGGTGATGGATAACGTTTCCACCTCAAGGGCATTTCCCATGTAGGGCTTGTAGGACTTGCGTAAAATCACATAGGGTTTACCGGTAAACACGGAAATGGCATGCGCGAGGGGGATGCTCTTGGCCTCGGCTGTCACGATGATATCGTATTCACGCTCCGACATACACTTTCCCAGCGCCCGGGCAGCCGCCTGCACAAACTCGGTATCGCCCAAAATATTAAGGATAGCGATCCTCAAGCCTGGCTTGATTTCAAAAATCCGAAGTTCGCGATGCACTCCGTCAATTTCTACCGGAAATGTTTCTGGATGAGCCATACTTCCTCCCATATCATGATAATGCCCGGTCAAAGTGTGTTTTACATGGAGAGGTTTGCGGCCGGAAACAACCCTTCTAATACCGCTTTTGACCCCCCAAGTGTATCATAATTTAAACGGCAGGGTCTTTAAATTGTCGAGAGCCTGGGACGCCGACCCGGGCTCTCTATAAAGGAGGAGAAGAAAAGAAGTTTAACCTTGCCTATAGTGTAGCAGAAGCAGACCCACAATACCTGACGCTTAACCTACGCTCACCCTACGTTCAATCCTCGATTTGTCGTTTCCGGCAGAAAAACGGCGTTGGTTTTCAGCCGTTACTTCGTCTACCGCGCTGAACGCCTCAACAGGATATAATCAGTCACATGAGCACCCCATCCGAAAAACCTGCCGTCTGGCATATTTCATTCTCGCATTCTCGCCTGGAGACTGTAACATGTTGGGCAAGTGAAACGGGCCTCACCGCTTTATCGTTTGGACCGCAGGATGTCGTTCCAACTGCCGGCCTGCCCCTGGACGAAAACACACCTGAAGCAGCCGCTGTCATTTTGAGCGAGGCCGTTCGGCAATTGCAGGCGTATCTGGCCAGGCAGTTGCAGAACTTTTCCCTGCCGTTCGATCTCTCAGCCTGTACCGATTTTCAACGCCAGGTATTGGCGCACATCTGTAAAATACCGTACGGGCAGGTGATTACATACGGCCAGATCGCCATGCTGGTTGGGGGAATGAAACATGTGCGGGCAGTGGGCGGTGCGGTGGGAAGCAACCCGCTGCCCATCGTCATCCCCTGCCACCGGGTGGTGTCTACCGGCGGCCAGATGCGCGGATATTCGGGCTGGGGCGGCATCCGCACAAAGACCTGGCTGCTCCAATTGGAGGGGCAGCAATTGATTTCCGAAGAAATGGATTACTAAAGGAGAAAATGGAAGACCAGAATTTCAAATCCGGGTTTGTAGCCCTGTTGGGCAGGCCAAATGCCGGGAAATCCACCCTGCTGAATTACCTTGTACATCAAAAGATCGCCGCTGTATCCCCCCGTCCGCAGACCACCCGCCGGCGGCAGTTGGGAATCCTCACCACCGCTGAAATGCAGGTGATTTTTATGGACACCCCCGGGGTACACCGCGCTGTTCACAAACTGGGCGAATTCATGAATGAAGAAGCCCTCGAAACGCTCGAAGACGCTGATGTGCTGTTGTGGATGTTCGATCTCACCGAACCCATGAATGAAGATGACCAGATCCTGGCCGATCACATGCAGAAGGTGCGAAAACTGCCGTCCGTTATCTTGGTGATGAATAAAATAGACCTGGCCACTCCCGTACAGGCCGCGCAGCGTCAGGCTGAATACCAGCGTCTGATGCCCGATGCCCGGGTGGAGCTGATCTCATCCAAACGGGGTGATGGCATCCCTGCCTTGTTGAAGGATGTCGAAAACCTGCTCCCAAAAGGCCCGCGCTACTATGATGAAGAACAGATCACCGATCTGTATGAGCGTGAGATTGCCATCGATCTGATCCGCGCAGCCGCGTTGATCCATCTGCGCGACGAAGTGCCCCATGAAATGGCGGTCAGGCTTGATGCATACGAAGATCGCTCTGAAAAAGCCGCCTATATCTCAGCCACCCTGCTGGTCAACCGCGAAACCCAGAAAGGTATTGTCATTGGCAAAGGCGGAGAAATGTTGAAAACCATTGGCAGCGAGGCCCGTAAACAGATTGAGGAACTGACCGGCAGAAAGGTATTCTTGGAACTGCATGTAAAGGAGAGCAAAAACTGGCGTGACAACCCCGAACTGCTGGGGAAGCTGGGATACGTCACCCGCCCGAAAGAATAGCCGGTGTACACGTACTGGCTGATCCCAACGGTGATCGCCGCCGGCTTACAATGGTATGCCCGCTGGCGGGGTCACCGTTGGCTGCACCTGATCACCAAACCGGCGGTCATGTTGCTGCTGTTGGCCTGGGTGTGGCAATCCACGCATTTTGAGGGTTTCACCGGTTGGATTGGCCTGGCCCTGTTTTTTTCCCTGCTGGGTGATATTTTGCTGATGCTCCCGCCCAGCTTCTTTATGGCCGGTCTGGGAGCCTTTTTACTGGGTCATATCTGCTTTATGCTGGGTTTCAGGGTTGCCTCGCTATCAGGTCAACCGCTTTTGTGGGGGGTCGGGATCGTTTTACTTGCCATGGCCCTGTACACACAGCAGTATTACTGGAAAGTCCTCAAAAAGAAGCTGTATTCCAAAAAAGTACGCAGCGGGGTGATGCTGTATATCATCATCATTCACGGGATGATTTTCTCAGCGGTATCCACATTCTGGCAGCCCGAGTGGTCTGCTGTCACCGCCGGTCTGGTTGCAGTGGGAGCCGTTCTGTTTGGCATCTCCGATTCCACACTCGCGTACAACCGTTTCATGAAAAAGATTCCCATCGCGCATGTGTGGATCATGATCACCTACCACATGGCGCAAATGGCGATGACGCTGGGTGTTGTTTTGCAGTATTTCCAGATGGCATAAAAACAGCCGGTTCAAAATCGAACCGGCTGTCAATGGATTATTTCATCCCTGGTGAGGAAAAGGGGCCTTATTCAGGTTCATCGCCATGTTTGCGCTGACGATACACAATCCGCCCGCGAGTCAAATCGTAGGGAGACATCTCCACGCGTACCCGGTCGCCCAGCAAAATACGAATGTAGTACTTGCGCATTTTACCCGACAGGTAAGCGAGTACATCGTACCCGTTATCCAGGCGCACACGGAACTGTGTGCCGGGAAGGGCCTCTGTAATGGTCCCTTCAACTTGAATTTTTCCTTCTTCTTTCGCCATACTTTCCTCTTTAATGAGTTGATTGTTATTCCACCCGTTTACTCATGCGGGGGGTACTGGCGGCGTCTCAATCGACGGATTGCTTTTTTCTTCTCCACACGGCGCAATTCGCTTTTTGAAACAAACCAGCGTTTGCGACGTACGGTGCTCAGCACACCACTCTTCACCACTTTCTTACGAAAGCGCTTGAGCAGTTGGTCTTGCGACTCATTGGAGCGCAGAACGACTGTTGCCACGATGACCTCACCTCCTTTATCATAAACTCTGGCACCAAAATGGGGCCTGCCGGGAATAAAAACCCGGCTTGCGGGTTGCCTGCAGCCGAGTGCTGGTTGGATGGGAAATTGTCCTACCCGTTACCCTCTAAAGCAAGCCTCCTGATGGAGCAGATCCACACAGAAACATGTCTGTATCCGGTCACCCTGAATACACACCCAACGCATTATACCTTTACATGACTGCCGTGTCAATCGGTGTCGATGGACGAGCGGGCATCTCTGCGGCTGGTTTGCCCCTCCGGCGCGGTGGAGCAGTCTGCTGTATAATGACCCCATTCCATTTACCCCTGATGAGGTGAACCATGCCCTTTGATCCGCAAACCGGCCTGTATTATGAATCAACTGGCCCGCAGGATGCCCCCACCATTGTATTTTTACACGGCGGCGGCGTAAGCGGCTGGATGTGGCGTAAACAGGTGGAGGAGTTGTCACCGTGTTATCACTGCCTGGTGCCGGATCTGCCCGAGCAGGGCCGCAGTGTGGATGTGGGGCCATTCACGGTTGAGTTTGCCGCTAAATGCGTGGCCAGTCTGATCTCATCAACGGCTCACAACGGTAGGGCACATGTCATCGGATTATCGGAAGGCGCCCAGATACTGGTGGCGCTGCTCGCGCGGGATGCCGGGCTGGTGAACCGGGCGGTGTGTAGCAGCGCCATTCTCCGCCCACTGCCGGGTCAGTTTTTGTACACGCGCGGCTTGTTCGCTTTGGGCTATCGCTGGTTTCTGGCCCCCTTCAAACACAATGATGCCTGGATCCGGCTCAATATGCACGGCAGCGCCGGTATCGGCGAGGAGTATTTTGAGAATTTCAAAAAATCCTTTCAGGGAACCACCGAAAGCGGATTTGTCAACCTGATGGTCCAGGCCATGCATTTCAGATTACCCGCCGGCCTTGAAACGGTGCAGACCCCGGTACTGGTGGTGACCGGCAAGCACGAATATGCCCAGATGCGCGCGTCAGCTCGGGATCTGCTGACTGTGTTGCCCAATGCCCGCGGCGCGGTGGTGGATCTGGGGAAAGGCTCCTCCCTCGCGAAGGAGCATAACTGGGCTTTATCCGCCCCCGAATTGTT
>DAISXR010000009.1:60384-63522 GCA_036825755.1 Anaerolineaceae bacterium | reverse complement strand
TGGATGAACCCACCGCCAGCATCGACCCGGTACTCCGGCGTAAGTTTTGGGATTATTTTGAGGAGCTGCGCCGCCAGGGGGTGACGTTGTTTGTCACCACGCAGTATGTAACAGAAGCAGCATATTGTGATCTGGTGGGCGTTATGTCCAACGGCAAATTGCTGCTGGTGGATACGCCTGACGGTCTGCGCCATGCGGCTTACGGCGGGGATGTGATCAACGTGACCACCGAGAAACCGGTTGATTATTTACAGATACAGGATCTGAACCGTCAACCGTACGTGGTTCGGAACGTCGAAATCACCGGAGAAAAATCATACCGGATTGTCGTCAAAGATGCCTCCGCTGATATTCCTGCTTTGATCGATTGGGGGCAGCGAAATGACGTAAAGACCGATACCGTCGATCAGTATTTACCTGCATTTGATGATGTGTTTGTCTCACTAATCAGGCGTGAGGAAGGCGCAAGGAACGGTGGGGAAAATGAGTAACATCTGGCGCTTTATCGTTCGAACCTCGGCATTCGTCGGCAAGGAACTGATGGAGGTGATACGTCAGACGCCGTTGATCCTGACGCTTGTGTTAGGGCCCTTTTTGGTTCTGCTCCTGTTTGGCGTTGGTTACAGCAATGAAGCCCGACCGCTGCGAACGCTATTCTATATGCAGGATGATGATCCCTTTCTTCGACAGCAGATTGAGGACAACGTCGAGAACATCGGTCCTCAACTGGTGTACCTGGGCATCACCAATGACGAACAGGAAGCCATCCGCAGGCTTAACCAGGGCGATGCCGATCTGATCGTTGCCATCCCGGCCAACGCCATGCAATCGCTGCGAAATAACGAGCAGGTTACCGTGACCCTGTATCATGATGAAATTGATCCTTACCAGGTTGCCTATGTACAGAGTTTTGGCAGCACTTATGTGGAGGCAATTAATCAACGCATTCTGCGTGATATGGCTGCCCAGGGTCAGCAGGAGATCACTGATACACTCCCTCAAATTGACGATGCATACCAGCAGGCAGATACCATGCAACAAACGCTTGAGCAGGGCCAGCAGGATTTGGCCAACCAGGACTTTGACACGTTGACCCAAACCATGGATACGCTGCTCTCCACATCGGAGGGCAACCTGGGTCTGCTGGCCGGTATCAGCTCCTCTATTGCCAGCGACGGCAACAGCGCCAATTCTCAAAATATTGAGGGCACCATCGCCGAGATGCGAACCGAAATGGACGCTTTAAAGGAATTGAAAAACAGCGGCGGTGATGTTCAGCAAAGCATTCAGCGGTTGGAGGAGCTGAAGAATCAGCTCCAGACCATGCGCGATCTGCTCACCGAGCTGCAATCGGTGGAACCGCAGGTGATTATCGCTCCGTTTATCAGCCGGACGAGTACGCTGGCGCAAATCTCCATCACACCCGAGCTGTTCTTTGCCCCCGGCGTGGTCATTTTACTGCTGCAACATCTGGCGGTCACTTTTGCCTCGCTGACCATTGTGCGCGAAATTCGTCTGGGGTCGATGGAGGTATTTCGCATCTCCCCCATCTCGGCGTTTGAAATCCTGCTTGGAAAGTACATCAGCTACATACTGATTGGCAGTGTATTGGGAGGTGCCATCACGCTGACGTTAATTTTCGCACTCGGAATGCCCATGCTGGGCAGTTGGGCCCATTATGCCGCGGTGTTACTGCTGGTGATTTTCACCTCCATCGGCATGGGCTTTGTGATATCGCTGGTAGCCAAAACCGATATCCAGGCCGTGCAGTATGCCATGTTTCTGCTGCTGGGCAGCGTGTTTTTCAGCGGGTTTTTCATGGATCTGCGTTACTTTGTCTCACCGGTACGTGAAATCTCGTACGCATTGCCGGCTACGTATGGTATTCAGATGCTGCAGGATATCATGCTGCGGGGCAAGCCCATCCCGCTCAATTTGTTGATTCCGCTGGCAGCCATCGGGGTGGTTTTATTTCTGCTGGTGTGGTTCTTCCTCCGTAGAAGAATGCTCAGCAAATCCGCCCGGCAGGTTCGCGAGTAAATTGCCTGGAAACAGGATTAAAGCAACTGGCTGCGCCTTTCGGCGCAGCCAGTTTTATTTTCCAGGGGTTTTTTTCAGAACTAGATTATTGTTTAGCAGGCGGCGACCATTTTAGGGTCCACACACCGGGGATTTGATAGCGCAGGATGTTGAACCCGCAGGAGAGCTTCCCGTAAGGCAGACCATCGCTGTAGAAGGTGTCAAACCGGTAAATACCTTCTTCTTCATTTTCCCAGTTTCCCCACGCGGATGAGCGGTTTCCGTCACTGCTGCAAACGATCAAACCGTCCAGTTTTGTACCGCTCTCCACGCGGATGGCGTAGCCCATATCCGCCGGTGAACTCGCTCCGGTTTCGTCCTGCACAACATCAGCCGATTGGATTTTGATCACCAGACCGGCAACCTCAAGACCCTGGTTGATCTCCCAACTCTGTCCCACCTGGGGATTACTGCCGGCATCAAAGGCAAAGGTTGGGGCATTTTCGGTGTTTGCATAGGCCATGCGGTTGGATAAGCTCAGGCTGAGCGGCGCGGTAAAATCCTTGCTGGCAACGATGATCGCAAATTCATTGTCACCCGTTCCCTCCTCACCGGTAAACTCAAGCGGCACCGCATTTCCATTCGCGTCGACAGCCGTCATGGTTTCCGTATCCATATACAGGGCCATCCAGTCCGGGTTATCCCATTCCACATGCCCCACCAGCAGGTAGCCGTAATCCAGTTCTACCACGCGGTCAACCGTCAACTGCAGTTCCGCTGCCGAAGAGTTGGCTGTCGTTTCGTCCACGGTAGTTTCCATGCTCCCTACCGTCTCAGGTTGGGTTTGGGGATCATCAATCACGGTCAGCATTTCAACTTCAGGCGCTTCAGTACCCAATGAAAAATCAGCATTCCACTGTTTTGGAGCCGGGCAGGAACCATCGTCAAAGCTCATAGCAGACTGTAAGGCAGCGCCGGTCACGCCCGCGGGGAGCGGGCTGAACTCGATATTCCATTCATTGGCAGACCCCCCGCCGCCGATGGGCAACAGCGATTTGCCGTCCGGCAGGATCAACTGGTTGCTGTCATAGAAACAGGCTGAAGGATTATCCGATGGCA
>DAISXR010000009.1:56157-60284 GCA_036825755.1 Anaerolineaceae bacterium | reverse complement strand
GGTGTAAGCCTGATTTTGCGCCAGAGTTGCTCAGAGAATTCAGCAGACGGTTCTACGGAGTGAACCGCATTGTAAAATTTTGTTTCGATGGGGTCAGTCATGGTAATCCTCCAGTTGATATTTCAAGCGATCCAGTAAACGGGTGACCGATTTTCGAACAGCATCTTCTTTACGATGCACGATCTGTCCGATGTCGCGATAACTCAATTCGGCGACAAACCGTAAACGGATCAACCCCTGTTCCTTTTCCGGCAGCATGTTGAGCGCGTTAAAAAGCCTATCCATTTCGCTGTTGCGCATCACCTGGGTGAGCATATCCGGGGTTGCGGCGGCAGGTTCTTCCGCATCCCCTCCGGCTTCACGCGCGGTGGTGCGGGCTCCGCGGCGGTAAAAATCAACCATGCGCGCATGAGCGATGGTGAACAACCAGGCGGAAAAGCTGCCGTTCAGCTTGAAACGGGGCAGGTCTTCATAAGCCTTAATGAACACTTGCGATGTGATATCTTCAGCGTCTTTCTCATTCCCCACCCTGAAGTAACAGTACCGGTACACCGGGGTAAGCCATTTTTGGTACAACAGCCCGAACTCAGCCGGGTTTTGCTGCGCGGCGGTGACCAGCTCATGATCTTCCAGGAGGGGCATATTGGAGTTTTCCTTCCAGAACAATGTTTGTGCCATGCATACTTCCTTTCCACGTAGATTTTTTCAAGATGCATCTTCGTGAAAACAAATCTTCAATGGCTGGAAATTTGTCTTCACGAGTATAACCGCATCATTTGAAAAAACCGGACAAACTGCCCGCCTCCTGTCATGTAAGGCGGATGATTTTCACCAGAGGGAAAAAAACGGGTGTTCCGTCGAAGAACACCCGCTGATTAATCATCGGAGCAACTAATCGCGCACGTACACGCGTGGCACCCGGGCTGCGATGCACGATGTCACGTCATCTTCCACCACGTTCCAGATCCGGCACAGATCTTCCACTGCAATATTCGCCCCGTTCTGCGACCCCAGCAGCACCACCTCGGTACCCAACGGAACCTGTTTAGGCAGCCGAATCATGCACTGATCCATGCAGACGTTCCCCACCACCGGTACTTTTTGTCCATCCAAAAGCACCTGATTTCCCGCAACGCGATGATACCCATCGGCGTAACCCACCGGGAGCGCGCCAATCCATTCATCCTGCTCCACGGTATAGCGCTGGCCATAGCTGATCGTCCAACCGGCTGGCATCCGTTTGCACGAAGCCAGGCGCGCTTTCCAGGAAAGCGACCGGCACATGGCGGACGGGAAGGGCACATCATCGCTGAAGGGCAGACCCACAATGGCGGCACCGGCTCTCACCAGGTTGAAGCGTGAATCGTTTTCATAATAGGATGCCGCCGAATTTGCCAGGTGGACCCATTTGGGCAGCAATTGCACAGACATTAATTCGTCCACCAGGTGAGTGAAACGGGAGATTTGTGTTTGCGTGAATGGGTGGTCTTTTTTGGCTGCCATGGAAAAGTGACTGAATAAGCCGTCGATTTTGATACCGCCCAGGGACTGGGCATACTGGATCAACCGGACACCGTCCTCAGCGAATACACCCAAACGGCCCATCCCGGTATCAATTTTTACGTGCGCGTAGACGGGTTTTCCCAACGCTTTCGCACGGGCAGAAAAGAGATCCGCCACTTTAAAATCGTACAGGCATAAAGTGACCTGCTGTTGGATGGCTTCATCCACCTCTTCCGGCATCACCATGCCCAGCACCAGAATGGGGGCCAGGATACCCGCTTCTCGGAGGATACGCGCTTCACAGTATCGCGCTACCGCCAGCCAGCTCGCGCCGGCCCACAGGGCCGCCCGTGCCACCTCAACCGCCCCGTGACCGTAGGCATTGGCCTTCACCACTGCCATCAACGGGCGCTGGCTGGACTCGATCAAAATCTGCGTGTTTTTTTCAATGGCGGAAAGGTTGATTTCAACCCAGTTTACATAGTCATGTTTCATCGCGTTGATCCTTCATGGTGTAAAGATGAAGGGAATGGACTCGAGCATCCATTCCCTGTAAGTTATACGGAATAATCAGGTTCGTTATCACATCCGGAGAAAACTGTAATCTCCTGTCAATCACGGTGCTTACGGCATGGTGATGCTGTGAGATTCCGATAAAACCAGCATGGTATTCGTATCGGAGACCCCGGGAAGCTTGGGAATCTCTTCATAGATAATGCGCCGGAGATGATCCACATCTTTTACATTGATGATGATGATTCCTTCACAATCCCCGGTCACAAGATATGCGCTTTCTACCTCAGGGATTTTTTTGATCTCATTCAGAAAGTAACCGGGGTTGGTGACCACGCCGGCTATCCGTATTTGAACAATGGCCTTGATGGAAAGACCTACCTTATTCAGATCGATCACAGCCGAATACCCCTTGATGATGCCCTTTTTTTCCAACCGCTTGATCCGGTCACGGATGGTGGGAATGGGTTGACTGAGCTGTCTAGCCAGTTGGGTGATGGGTATTCTCGCATCCTTTTGCAGCGCATTGATCAAAAACAGGTCAAGGTCATCGAACATGGAGCCTCCGCAATAAATATGTTGCTTAAGTCGAGTGTTTTACACCAATAAAGCCGGTCAACAGCCAATTTAAGGTGTAATTTGTTTACTGTTATACCATTTGTTCCGGTGACGTCAACTTGATTATAACCATCAATAACATAAACATTTATCATGAAAATGAACAAAATCGCACAATATTTCCTGATTAAATGCCGAATTCGCCGAGGAATCACGCCTTGTTTACCCGACTGGAAAAGGCTGAAGTACTTTATGCAACCGTTGGATGGGAGGTCAATACCTTCTCAGACGGTCAGTTGAACCAGGATTTGAGGGTCAGGAAAAGATCCATGTTACGGGCTTTGAGTGGGGTGCTGATCGTAAGGCCGCTGAGGATTCCCGCATCTGTCAGGTTCCAGATACGTTTCGGGATTGTCTTGCTTTTACCGCCCGGCGAACCGCCGAACCCAGGAACAGCTTCACCGCGATCCAATCCAGCAGCCCAGGAGCCAGCAACTTCAGCCAGACAGTCGCCCAACCAGCGCCCATCCATATCTCACGTTTTCTTCGATGCGCTGCTTTCAGGATCAAACGGGCACAGCGGTCCGCGCTCATGGTTCGGGAACTGTAATAATCAGCGCCTGCTTCTTGTCCGCGCGGTGTGCCGTTCTGATTCAATTGAGCCGCGTGAAATTCCGTGGCCACCCACGAGGGGCAAACGATGGTTACGCTCACCCCGCTGGAGAACAGTTCCATGCGCAGGGCATCAAAAAAGCCGTGCATGCCAAATTTACTCGTGCAATACGGCGTATTGTAAGGAATAGTGGCTTTTCCACCCAGGCTGGATACAGCCACAATACGGCCGCGGGTCTGCTTCAGATACGGCAGCGCATAATATGTGCAATAAACAGCGCCGTACAGATTTACATCCATCGTTTTCCTGAACAAATCCAGCGATGAGAAGTCTTGCAGCAGGGCTGTCACTGCCATGCCGGCATTGTTGATCAACATATCCACACGGCCAAACGTTTGAACCGTTTTTTCGACCAGATTGCGGCACTGCAGTTCATCCGCGACATCGGTGGGGACAACCAGCACCTCACCACCGCCCTGATGGCATTCATCTGCTGTCTGCTGCAGCTTCTCAACCCGGCGTGCGGCCAGTACCACTTTGGCGCCCTGCCGGCTGGCGTTGATGGCTAGTGCTCTGCCAATTCCCGCCGACGCGCCGGTGATGATCACCACCTGGTTCTCGAAATGGTTTTTCATCATGCCCGCCTCATGGTTTCATCGTTCAGGCGTTTTTCATCCTGCAGTACTCAAAATCACACAGCCGGTCACCCCGACCCAATGTGTGCGGCCGGATAAAACGGATACCCTCCGGGAATGAATCTGCCAGCACATCATCCATCCTGCAAAATGAAGCGCATAATTCCGGGGCTTTCAACTCCGTCAGTGTATCCAGGTAGTAACAGCGAGTGGCTGAAAAGGCGACCCGGGAATCGCTAATTTCCTCGTACTCAAAATCCCATCCATCGGGGTGATATTGTTTCATGATCACCGGCAAAATGGAT
>DAISXR010000009.1:43125-56057 GCA_036825755.1 Anaerolineaceae bacterium | reverse complement strand
TATCCAACTGGCGGCCAGTGGAGATGGCCCACCCCGCCCCCAAACCTGTCAGAACACCCGCCAAAAATAGAATACTATCATATCCCTTTTTCATTGCAGACTCCTGAACTATCCAGTGTCTATACCCAACCCGTTAAAATGCCGTATCCATTGGCTATCCTGCGATCAGATTGCCTTCCAACAAAATACATTTCCTTCAAATCAAATGTATTGACGTTTCTGGCGCTGCTGAAACCATTTTTCAACAAAAAGGCCTCCGCCTGCCCTTCCGGGATCCCGAAACGCAGACTCTCCCCGGTCATAAATTTGTATCGCCGCATACTCGAAATCTCACTTTGCCGGCGGGTTCCATCCAGCACGGATTGATGCACATAATCAAATACCACCGCACTGCCAGTGCCTGAACTCTGACGGATGAAGTCTAAAGTCGATAAAACGGCTTCCTCTTCCAGATACATGGTGACGCCTTGCCAGATGAACAGCGTCTTTAAGCCTGGTTCATACCCTGCCATTCGTAAACGATCTGCCAGATTCTGCCTGTTGAAATCCACCGGCACATAACGCACGTGATCCGGAAAGGGATCCAGGATTTTTCGGACGCGCCAGATTTTTTCCGCCTGGGTGGCAGGGTGATCCACCTCAAAGGTGGTGACCCGTCCTTTGACCGGGAAGCGGTATGCGCGCGAATCAAGCCCCGCCCCAAGCACCACCAGTTGCCGTAAACCCTGGTCCAAAAACGAGTTCAGCACATCGTCGATATAGCGGTCGCGGGCCACCAAAAATCCCATCACCCCGGGCCCGCGCAGTTCGCCGTAACCGGAGCGGATGAAAAACGACATCACACGGAACAATCCGGCCGGAACCAGATACCGGGCAAACGGATCAAAGCAGATCCGCTCGCTCTCCGGCTTTTCTGATTCCAACGCTCGTGCGATCGCGATACCCATTGCCGTAAGGCTGGCCTGTCTGGCTCTCATCCCGCCCTCTATTCTTTCACATGCCGGATTCCCTGCTGGAACAGCTCGATGATATGCGGATCATCGACGGTGTAATACACTTCTTTCGCCTCGCGCCGGCTTTTTACCAGCCGCATCTGCCGCAGACCGCGCATATGGTGCGATACCGCCGATTCGGTGACACCTACCAGTGCCGCCAGTTGCGATACATTCATCTCCTGGCCAATGATGGCAGAGAGAATGCGCACCCGGCTGGTATCGCTGAATGCCCGGAAGAGCTCGGCCACATGGGTCGCGGAGTGTTCATCCAAAAATGAAGAAGAGATCATGTCGACCATTTCTATAACATTTGAGTATATGTTCAGGTGTTATCATTATACGCCGTTCTGGCATCATTTCAAGACACCTTCGCGCTTCGCACCTCGTTGAGATTCATAAATCAGCGTGTTGAATGATGATGACGTATGACATATACTTAACTCTGGTCAAGTCAGTACTCATCAATACAGGAGGGATATTATGATCCAATCGCACATCGGACATCTTGTGTATCACATTGATACAAAGAATCTTGCCTTTTACAAAGACCTGCTTACCTTTTTGGGATGGTCTGTCAGGTACGCGGATGAAACGGGGCTCGGAATGGCCGACAGCAACGGCGCGAGCCTGTGGTTTGGCGATCCCATCAAACCGGTGGTCAATGACTATGACGGACCGGGGCTGAATCACCTTGCCATTGCCGCCGCATCGGTTGCCGATGTGGATGCCGCCGTCGATTGGCTGAAAGCTCGCGGTGTTCCAGCTCTCTTCAACACACCCTGCCACCGCCCTGAATTCAGCCGGCCCGGAAGCACCTATTATCAGGTCATGTTCGAAACCCCTGACCGTTTGTTGCTGGAAATTGTTTACAGCGGTACCCTTCCATAGCAAGTCGACCGGAATGCATTGAACATTTCCAAAAAGCGCCTGGAAAACCAGGCGCTCTCTGTTTCCAATCATCCTATTCCAAATCAATCTATATTGTGATCATTGTGTAACGCTCTTTTGTAATTCACCTGGAGTGCGGACAAATGCCGGAATGAAATTGATCCGGATGAAACCAGTGATCATGCTTTCTGGCTAAAAAAGGATCAATTGTAAACAGGTGCCAATCAATGCTATAATAGGCTTGATCCTCAGGGGGAAGAAAAAATTCGAATTTTCGAAACAGTCAGAAATTATATATCAAGGTGATTTTTCTACTCAAAGGTAGTTTGAATGCAAAATTCTGCATTACAGGTTTACCAGGTATTATTGATTGACGATGATCACGAAGATTTCATCCTCACTCGCACCATGCTTGGCAAGGCTCAGGGAAGCCGGTATTCTCTGGATTGGGCCTGCGATTACGATACGGGGCTGCTGAAACTCCGGTCACAAACCTATCACGCTGTTCTCGTCGATTATGATCTGGGGAATAAAACAGGCATCCAGCTCATTCGGGAAATTTGCGCCTCTGATTACCCTGCTCCACTCATTCTGTACACCGGGCGCGGAAATTATGAGGTAGACGTAGAAGCCCTGGAAGCTGGAGCTTCTTTTTATATTTCCAAGGGCGATGCCAACGCCCTGCTGCTGGACCGGTTGATTCGCTACGCGGTCCGGCAAAAGCAGATAGAACAGAAACTGGAAGACAGCCTTCAGGAACGCATGCACCTGCTGGAAAGCATCCAGGACAGCTTTTTCTCCATCAATCGTGATTGGGTGATTACATTCATGAATAATAAAGCCGCCCAAATCGGCGGCTCAAAGCCCGATAAATTCATTGGTCGGAATTTTTGGGAGATCTTTTCATCGCTGGAGAACACAGAAACCGGGAAAAAATTCAACCAGGTCATGCAAAACCGCACTCCCGTCCAGTTTGAAACGACCGGCGTATTTCATAATGCGGTTTATTTCGTTAGTATTTATCCTTCGGTAGATGGCATATCCGTTTTTGCGCAGGATATCAGCGCCCGCAAGCAGTCAGAACATTCGCGCCAAAACCTGGCTAATTTTCCGGCTGAAAATCCAAATCCTATCTTGCAGATTGATTTTGAGGGCCATCTTCTGTATACCAATCCGGCCAGTCAGGAAGTACTGAAAGGTTGGGGCGTCAGCAAAATCGGTAAAGTACCGGACAACATACAGGCGCTCGTAAAACAATGTCTGCTGAGTAACACACCCGCCCGACTGGAAGAAATGATTTCGGAAAAGACGTACCAGATCGACCTGGTGCCAATCCAGAGTGATCGCCATGTGAATATTTACATGGTGGATCAGACCCAGCGGCGGAAAACAGAAGAGGCGCTCAAGAAAGCCAGCGACGAGGCAGTTAATGAGAAAAATCGCCTGCTGGCAGTCATGCAGATTCTACCGGCCGGGCTGGCCATCACCGATGAGGCCGGGGGAATTGTGCTGGCCAATACCGCGTATGAGCGGATATGGGGCTATCCGATCCCTGAAACACTTTCCGTCAATGATTACGCCGATTTTCATGCCTGGTGGCTGGAAACCGGTCAACCAATCAAACCTGAAGAATGGGCATCCGCGCAGGCTGTGCAGCACGGAAAAGCGATCGAAAAACAAATGCTCAGGATCCAGCGTTTTGATGGCAGCGATGCCTACGTGATGAACAGTGCGGCTCCCCTCATTGACCCGCAGGGAAACATCACCGGCAGTGTGGTGGTCATACAGGATATCACCAACCTGTACACGCTGCAATCTGAACTGAAAGCCACCAACCAGGATCTGCAGAGCATCATGGATGCCGCTCCGGCATATATCTTCATCACGCATGATCGCCAGGCGCGTCATTTGACCGGCAACCTTGCTGCCTATGAGTTGTTGCAAGCCGATTTGGGCGAAAATTTATCCAAAACAGCATTAGAAACGATCACGCCACGTGAGTTTAGAGCTTTCAAGGATGGGAAAGAGATCCCACCACAGATTCTACCGATCCAGCGTGCTGCTGCCGGTGAAATGATCAAAGATTATGAGATGACCCTTCAGTTTGAGGACGGACAGGTGACACAACTGTATGGAAATGCTGCGCCACTTAACAAAACCCCCGGGAATTCAGAAGGCGCCGTTGGAATTTTTATCGATATCACCATGCGCAAGCGTATGGAAGAAGAGCTGCGGAACTTGAACGAACGCTTGAAAGCCAGTAACCAGGAGCTCGAGCAGTTCGCCACAATCGCTTCACACGATATGCAGGAACCGCTGCGTAAGATTATCTCCTTCAGCAACATTTTGATGGATAGCGCCGGGAATCTGGATGAGACACAGCGGGAAAATATTAGCCGGCTCAACGTGGCCACCCATCGCATGAAAGGGATGATCACCGATCTGCTCAATCTTTCGAAGATATCCACGCACGGGAGCGCCTTCAGCCAGGTGGATTTATCACAGGTTGCTGCCGAAGTGTTGACCGATCTGGAAATTCAAATACGCAATGCCGATGCACAAATTGAGCTGAATCCGCTGCCGTCAGTACAGGGTGATGTCATGCAGCTTCGCCAGTTGTTTCAGAATTTAATCGCCAATGCGATCAAGTTCCAGAAACCGGGTCAGAAACCGCATATCCGTATTACCGGTCAAAAGACAGACCAGGGGAAAGTACAGATATCGATTGAAGACAATGGGATCGGTTTCAATGAGCTGTATGCCAGGCGTATCTTCCGCCCGTTTGAGCGACTGGTGGGCCGCAGTGAATACGAAGGCACCGGTATCGGCCTCGCCATCTGTGAAAAAATCGTCGCCCGGCATGGCGGTGAGATCTCGGTCCGCAGCACGCCGGGAGAAGGCTCCGTTTTTATCATTACACTGCCGGGATAGCGCTCCCCCTTGTCTGTTATTATGTCAAAATTTACCCACCCCTCAAATTTCAACCGAACCGCAGCCTTTCTCATGCGGTCCGGTTTCTAATGACTGAAACCGAGCCGACATGAGAGTTGACCCCCGGATTAATTCAAAGACATGCTCTGCAGGATGAAGGCCAGGTGAACCTGGAACTTCTTGAACAACTCGGCGCCGATGATGCCGCGTTTTTCGGTGACAAACAGGGCTTTTTCGAGCAGGACGGGTAAGACACCACAGCGAAGTGAAAACTTTTGATGCCCAATCTGCACGGGAACCTGAAAAACCTGCGTTTCAAACTCACCCATCCCGGGGTAAAAATCCTTTTCGATCCCGATGGGTGATAAGGAAGAAATCAACGTACTATCTACATAAGAAAGTCGTGCGCCGGTATCAATAAAGGCGTCGCACAGGGTATCCCCAATGGTTACTGTCGTAATGGGAATGCCCATAAAATCAGCCAGCGGGATTTCCTCACGGGTTCCACGCAGATATCCGGTACAGAAGGTGATGCGCTCTTTATCCAACTCGATGAGCACATCGAGGTTCCTTATGATATCCGATCCAAGGATGATGTCCACTCGGGTCCCTACCATTCGGCTGATGTATTCCGGGGAGACGCCCATATAGGAGGGCGACAGCTCATGCACCTGATTGAGGAAATACCATGTGCCCATGGTTCCCATACTGATGGGTAAACCTGTATCGATCAGCACTGTGGCATTTTCAATACGAGCAATCAGATGACCGTTGACCAGGTTGAGCGGATAATCGCGGATGAAATCACGCCCGCGCCGGTTGAAATATTCTTCCTGGTGATATCTTTTACGAGCTGATTCATCCAACCCTGAGCTCATTTGATCAGCCATGAATTTGAATTTGGATCGCATGGAAGCCGGGATGTTTGCGCTGTGCGCGCTGAGCGACTGGTTTAGAATGCGGTTCGCCCCAGCCCGGTCGCCCGCCCTTTCCCGTTTCAAAGCCTCGTTGGCCTGATCCGCCAGATCCACCACGGCAAAACGCTCCAGCAGCGCCTGATCGGCTGCAGCCTTGTGTTCCTCTTCATCAGAGACGACCTTGATCGTCAGCAGCTTTTCATCTTCACACAGAAAACCGCCCGCCCCCTTTCCGCGCACGGTGGCTTTGATGCAAACCGTCTCACCGGACAGCGCATGATCAAATTTCAGTGTGACGTAAATGCGCTTTTCTTTGCCGGAGTACAGGCTTCCCAGCGCAATGGTCATCCGGTTGTCCGTTGTTCTTGCATCGTATCCGGCGGATACCGTGGCATTAACGTGCTCGGGAAGATCCAGGCTGAGCTCGGTATCCCGCAGGGTAACACTGATCAATTCTTCGAACTCGCGCTCGAATTCCAACGGAATGGCGTTCAGTGTTTCGAGATAGTGGAAATTTCCGCCCCCGGCGTTTGACATCGCCTCCAATAGATGCTCGTTATAGCCATGCCCCACGCCAAAACAGGTGGTGGCAATACCGCGCTGGTAAATCTCGCGGGCATGTGTGGCCAGTTCTTCCAGGTCCACAATCCCTTTGTTTGCCAACCCATCGGTAAGCAGAAGCGTGCGATTTATTGAAGACTCGCTGATGCCTGGAGCAATCTCCTCGCAACCGCGCAACCAGCCCCCTGAAAGAAAGGTAGAACCGCCAGTGCGTACCTGCCGAATTTTTTCCTTTGCATCCGCGCGAAAAGAATCCGTGACCCAGTGCAGCGGAATGAGGGTGTTGACTGCGTCATCATAAATGATTACCGCAGCCTGATCGGATGGCTCGAGCAGATCCAACAGATGAGAAGCGGCCTGTTTCACATATTCGAGTTTTTCACCGCTCATCGACCCGCTGCGATCCAGAACCAGGCTCAGATTCAACGACGCTCTTTCGTGCACGGTTGTCTTTACCGGCGGAATGATGGTGATCTCCAAAATGCGTGTCTGGGGTGATTGGGAGGAAATGACATTTTTGTCCGCCTGAAGGCTCATTGCGACAATTGGGTTGGATTCTGATTCCATCATGCAACCTTCCTTTACTGTTCAAATAATTGGTGAACGAATACGAGCAGTTGATCGATCTTTTTTTCATCACCTGGATTGATGGGATACCTGACATTTAATTCAATCCCATCCCGGATGGAGACCCGCTGCCAGGTCTGCGGAGCAGGCCTGTGTGCAGGTGAATATCGATCTTTTCTCAACTTCGGTTTGGTCGGAGCGGATGGCGACAGTTTGGGGCTTACGCTTTGATAATCATCGGATATCTCACGAATTTTCGCCTGCTGGTTCTCCAGTGATCGGATGTAATCCAGCGCGCTCTGCCCGTCAACCGGGCTTCGCGGAGGGTTTCGTTTCTCGCTTGTAAAGTTGGATAGCGATTTGCGGAGTCGATCCTGCCCCTGCAGCAGGGAGGAAATCTCCTCAGGCGACATGTTATTGATCAGGTTTCGGATCTGCTGCAGCGGCAGATAAAGGTCTTTGAAGCGCTGGATCAGTTCCAGCCGCTCCAGGTGCCCGCGGGTGTACCGGGCATTTTTTCCACGTGATTCCGGGCCCGGCAAAAGGCCTTCCTGCATGTAAAAACGCACCGTGCGCACTGGTAGACCGCTCTGGCTCACCAGTTCTTCAAGTGTTAACTCATCGCTCGTCATCATTATCCTCAACCCTTATCGATACAGTCTTACTGTTATTATACAGTGATACTGTAAATTTACAATAGCCAATAAGAGAGAATTTTGATAACAAAAGAATCGTGACAGGCGTTGACAAATCCGATGCAAAAATACGTTACAATACTCACGAGATAGGACATTGCTTCATGAAGATGACTCGTTTTCTTTTCGCACTAGCATTTTTCGGTATCACTGCCTTTAATCCTCTGCCCGCGGCCGCCGCACCTGAGCAGGCCGCCAGCGAAGAACCCTTCACTGGCGATCCGCTTTGTCTGCCAGGCGTGTATTTGACCGGGTCTGAGGATTGTCTGCCTTACGGTCCGTCAGCTTTTATCACCCAACTGGCGCAGCAGGGCATCGAATATCCCATGCCGCCCCTGAATGGCAAGAAAATCGATGCGGCGTTGGGAACCCTGGATTATTCCATCGCAAAAATCAATGTTCCACCCCCCGAAACAGCCGCCATGTACGGTACGCTCGATGATGCCATCAGCGGGACCAACCCGGTAAAAATGATGCAGGCCGGGCAACTGCTTTATGTGGCTTATACCGATCTGGCCGTGGTGGACGGCAACACGTATGTGCTGACATCCGCCGGTGGGTGGATGCGCGCCTCTCCTGCCAGCTACATTTCGTTCCGCGGGATGACCTTTACATCTCCTCCGCATTCCCGCTTTGGCTGGATTGTGGAAAGCACCTACCCCCTGTCTGCTCCATCGTACAATGCTGCGCCCTCCCCCACCCAGGTTTTCCGCGAGGATCAGGTACAGATATATGACAAGGTGGAAGCAGATCAGACCGAGTACTACATGATCGGCGTCGATCAATGGGTGCAGCGCCGTTATATCCGCGAACTGGTTGTCGACAACACCCCTCCTGAAGGTGTGGATGGCGGCCGTTGGATTGAGATCAACCTGTTTGAACAGACTCTGGCCGCGTATGACAACTATCAACTGGTGTACGCCACGTTGATTGCCTCTGGAGTGGATCCTTACTTCACACGCCCCGGTTTGTTCCAGATCCGCGAGAAAAAGGTCACCGAGGCCATGTTTGGCGCCTTCGCGACCGATAAATCAGATTATTACTTCCTGGATGCCGTTCCGTGGACCATGTACTTCGATGATGCCCGCGCCATCCACGGCGCATACTGGCGCGCCTGGCTGGGCTATCCGCAGTCGCACGGATGTGTGAACATGTCGGTAGCAGATTCACACTGGATCTACAACTGGGCCAACGAGGGTGATTGGGTGTACGTGTGGGATCCTTCGGGTGAAACCCCCACCGACCCCGCCCTGTATACAGAGGGCGGCGCCTAAAAAGTACGTTTAGGGCTGCAGCGTTACAGCAACACTCGAGAGGGCAATGGTTCCAACGATACCGTTGCTGCTTTCCTGACGAATCACCAGGCGGGCGTTTATCTGCCTGGTGATGTTTATTTCTAACTCGCTAACAAACGGTGTGTACGTTTCGCCTGGCGCCGGAGCGTCCAGCAGCATTTCCCGCCTCGCGATAACGTCCCCATCTTCGTCCTGTAATTCGATCAAAATGGGGTTGGTGTTCACTGACACAGCCCGTCCGCTGACGATCAGGCGTTTCCCCCGTATCTCTTCCCCGTCGTCCGGCGAATCGATCAAAAAGGGGTCATACGGGTGCTGAGCCGGGTTAACCTGATTACTGCCGACGGTCAACAAAATGACATCCACCGATGAAAGAGCCATGATGCGGTGTTGTGTATCGAATATTTGCAGAACCAGGCGGGCATTTTCAGCCACGCCAGGAAAATCAAAGGTCAACGTTGGGGTGACCAGCAAATGGTCAAAACGGCTCTGGCTGTAATCGAGAACCTCGCTGAAAAACTCCTGCTCGTTCTCGCCGATCAACGAAACATACACCAATCCGTCTTCACCACGTGCAACAGCCGCCTGGAACTCGTAGGGCGACACAATTTTCGAACCCTCCCCTGGTATATCAATACGCAGCGCACCATAGGGGGGGCGAGCGGTGGCGGTGATAGTGGAGGTGGTCGAGGGCAGCCGTGTTCGGGTGGGGGATGGCCCCCTGCCGGGCGTCAACGTGATGGTGGGGGTAGCGGTTGCGGTAAACGAAGCCTGTACGGGAAGGGTGATCACTACCGGCGTGTCGGTGGCATTATTGATCCACACCCACGGGGTGATGGTTTCTGCCTGCGCTGGAGTGGATCCATCCGGGCTGGATGGAGTATCCGCCAGTGGCACCCCAGGTGTCTGAGAGACTCCTTGAGGCTGCGCTGGGGTTTCCCACACGGCTGCCGAGGCCGTCATGGCCGCCAGGGTCTGCCGGGCGAATCGCTCGGCGGAAGGACCGCAGGCTGCCAGCAGGCTAATGCAAAACAGGCACACACTCAGCCAACGGAAAAAACTGCGAACACCAGACGACCGTTTCATACGCGCAGGGAAAATGTTCCTTTCGAGGTTCACTGATACGGGAATATAGATCAATGAGATTATAGCCCAGAATAAAAGATCTCCGCCGGGTTGGGCGGAGATCTGTGATCCAAAATTTGAGCAGAAATACTGATTACTTGTTAACCTGGTATTTAGTGACACCCTCTTTGATGAAGTCGCGGATCTGAGCGGCGGCAGCCAGGCCGGCGTTGATGTTGGCTTCTTCCGTCTGGGCGCCCATTTTCTTGGGGGTGAAGTAGTAACGGCCGGGGAATTTCTCGGCAATCTCGGCAGCATTGTTGGGGGCAATATCGGAGATGTACTTGAAATCGGCGCGTTCCTGCATCACTTTTACCAGATCGGCCTCGTTGATGACCTCACCGCGGGCGGCATTGACGAGAACGGCATTTTTGGGCATGCTCATCATCAGATCATAGTTGATGGAACCCACCGTCTCAGGCGTGGCCGGGATGTGCAGGGAGACATACTGGTTCTGGCCGAACAGGGTGTTCACGCAGCAAACCGATTTGACGCCTTCTTTTGCGATGGCTTCGGCTGAAATGTAGGGGTCATAAGCAGAAACTTCCATCCCAAAGCCTTTGGCGATGCGGGCTACGTTGCGGCCCACATTGCCATAGGCATGCAGACCCAGTTTCTTGCCCATCAGCTCACTGCCGGATTTTCCGTCGAACTGGCCCCGGGCCATGTAAACCATCATGCCCAGCACCAGTTCTGCTACGGCGTTGGAATTCTGGCCGGGGGTGTTCATCACAACCACTTTTTTCTCGGTGGCAGCATCCAGATCGATGTTGTCATAACCGGCGCCGGCGCGCACGACGATTTTCAGGTTCTTCGCGGCTTCCAGTACTTCGCGGGTGATTTTGTCGGAGCGCACGATGATGGCATCCACATCGGCTACGGCTTCCAAAAGCTGCGATTTCTCGGTGTATTTCTCGAGCAGTTTCAGTTCGAAACCGGCTTCCTCAACGATCTTGCGAATACCTTCGACGGCAACTTTGGCAAAGGGCTTATCGGTAGCAACTAATACTTTGGTCATGGAAATCTCCTGTTTTTCTGGTTGTTCCGATTAGTGACTTTTCTCGAAATCTTTCAGGCAATCAACCAATGCCTGCACACTTTCGAGGGGCAGGGCATTGTACAGTGAGGCGCGGAAACCACCCACCGAGCGATGGCCTTTGATGCCTTCCATGCCACGTTCTTTGGCCAGAGCCAGCAAGTCTTTTTCAAGTTCGGCATATTCGGGTTTCAACACAAAGGTCACATTCATGCGGGAGCGGCTGTCTTCCTGGGCAACCGGCTGCAGCATTTTGTTACGTTCCAGTTCGGCGTACAGCAGGTTGGCGCGGGCATCGGCGCGGCGGTTCATTTCTTCCAGACCGCCTTCGGCCTTGACCCACTTGAGGGTTTCCAGCATGGTGAACACGGCCACAACGGGCGGAGTGTTGTACATGGAGCCGTTCTCGATGTGGATACGATAATCCACCATGGAGGGCAGCGGGCGTTCCACTTTACCCAGCAGGCTTTCCTTCACCAGGACGAAGGTCACACCGGCAATACCCATATTCTTCTGGGCGCCGCCATAGATCAAACCGTATTTGGAAACATCCACGGGGCGGCTGAGAATATCAGATGACATATCGGCAAACAACGGAACAGGCGAATCCAGATCGGTCAGGATTTCGGTGCCAAAAATGGTGTTGTTGGTGGTGATATGGAAATAATCGGCGTCGGTCGGGATGGTGTACCCTTTGGGGATGTAGGTATGGTTCTTGTCTTTGGACGATGCCACGACCACCACCTCACCAAACAACTCGGCTTCCTTCTTGGCCTTGGAAGCCCAAGAACCGGTTACCAGGTAAGCTGCCTTTTTATTGAGCATATTGTAGGGCACATGGAAAAACTGAGTGCTTGCACCGCCGCCTACAAAAATAACCTGATACCCTTCCGGAACTGAAAGCAGTTCTTTAAACAAAGCAATGGCTTCCACCATCACTGCATCAAATTCCTTGCCGCGGTGTGAGACTTCGAGGATCGACATCCCTGTGCCACGGAAATTCTTCATGGCCTCGATGGTATTGTCAATCGCAATTTGCGGCAGGATGGCAGGACCGGCATTAAAGTTGTGCTTTTTCATTAATGTTTACCTTACCTTTCTCAGGTTTTATATAGAATGATTGGAGCTTTACAGTCACAATTATATAACAATAATGAATGGCTTCAGGTGCTTGTCACAGTGTACAAAGGCACGATTCTTTTGAATTTCATCACTTCAATATGAAGTAAAATATTGGTCATTATGGCAAGAAATCGTCAAATTAATGTCGCTCCGCGACTATTATTATCTGAAAATATGCAACGCTGCCGCCTTCGCATCTGCAAAGGTGCCTGCTGTCTGTACGGCGTCTGGCTGGATGAGCTGGAAGCGCAGGATTTACAGCAGCACGCCGATCTTATCGCTCCCTTTATGACCAACGGGTACACCGATCCGCAGGATTGGTTTGACGGTCGCACAGACCATGACCCTAACAGCCATACCGGTAAAGTCGTCCATAGCCTGGTGATTGATGAAAAGCGCCATTACGGGGATCTGGCGTGTGTGTTCTGGCGCGATGATGCCAAATGCGCGCTTCAAACGGCTGCGGTTGAAAACGGGTTTCACCCCTGGCGGTTCAAGCCGTTTTATTGCATTCTCCACCCATTGGTGATGGATGATGAAGGCCGCATCACGCTGGATGAAACCCCGGCGCTGCTGGAAGAACCGGGTAGTTGCCTGATCCCGGCTGAACGTCCCATTCCGCTGGTGGAAACGTTTGAAGAAGAACTGCGGTATTTCCTGGGGAACAGGCGGTATGAGGAATTGTTACGGCAAGCCAGAGAAGATCAACCATAAATAACCTCATCAGGGCGTTTCTGGTCATGAAAAAGGGCGGTCACAGATCACCCCTACCATAAAACACACTTTCATTTGAACAACAC
>DAISXR010000009.1:19002-43025 GCA_036825755.1 Anaerolineaceae bacterium | reverse complement strand
GGGCGGTTCATGAACCGCCCCTACCGTTGCGTTTAGATTAATTACCGTCTTGAAAATGCCTTTTGATTCCCGTCCCTGGAGGGACGCCTCCTAGACGTGGCGTCGGGGTGGTTCACCTCTTACTCGTGCCGCAGAGCCTCCACCGGCTGTAAACTGGCAGCCCGGTTGGCCGGATAAATACCAAAGAACAACCCCACAAAGGTGGAAAACAACGTCGCCAGCAGGATCGAATCGAGACGAATGTTGGGTGTAAACGGAGCATTGCTCGCGGCAGCAATCTGCCCCACTGCGAAAGCGATTAAATATCCCAGCCCAATTCCGATCAACCCCCCAAACATACTCAGCAACGAGGACTCAGTCAGGAACTGAATCAGAATATCGCGTTTGCGCGCGCCGATGGCTTTACGCAATCCAATCTCGCGCGTGCGCTCGGTCACCGAAACCAGCATGATGTTCATGATGCCGATCCCGCCCACCAGCAGCGAAATCCCGGCAATCCCGCCCAGAAAGATGGTAAACACACCGGTGATGGTGGATGCCACCTGTACAAAATCATTCTGAGAAAAAACGGTGAAATCATCCGGTTCCAGCATGATACGGTGACGTGAACGTAGAATTTGCGTCACCTCTTCCGAGGCCTGGTTCACCAGATCAGCATCTGCCGCCTGTACATAAATCAAATCCAGGTCGTTTAGGCTGCGCCGTATCAACCGGCTGCGGGCTGTGGTGAGAGGGATAATCGCCACATTGTCCTGGCTGCCGAACGAACTACCGCCCCTTGATTCCAGTACCCCGATGATGCGGAAAGGTTGGCCTTCGATGCGGATGGTCTCTCCCACCAGGCCGTCAACTCGATCAAACAACTTTTCCGCCAGATCCGGTCCCACTACCACTACCGAAGCCAGCCCAAGCAAATTTTCATCGGTAATAAAGGTCCCTTCCGTCAGGGACATATTGGTCACGGTTTGATAATCGGGTGTCACCCCCGATACATCCGCCGAGGTGGTTTCGCCGCCATAGCTGATTTCCAACCCGGAGCTCAGCACTGGCGCGACACCCGCTACTGAGGGCGCTTGAAACGGATCGGCGATCGCCTCCGCGTCATCCATGGTGAGCGGCTCCGCGTTGCGCACTTCTTCGGAAAAGTTGCCCGAAAAAACAAACAGCAGATTGCTGCCAATCCCGCTGATCTGTGAGGTGATGGCATCCTGCGCGCCCTGCCCCACACCCAGCATGGCGATCACCGCCCCCACCCCAATGACGATCCCCAAAATGGTCAGACCCGAGCGCAGCTTGTTCCCGGTGATGCTTTCCAGAGCTTCAACAATGGCTTGCCAGATATTCATGCGTCCTCTGCAATCAGGCCGTCCATCAGGCGGATGATCCGGTTGGTCTGTTTTCCCACACCCGGGTCATGCGTGACAATGATGATTGTTTTTCCATTTTCACGGTTCAGGCGCAGTAAAAGCTCCATTACCTCTTTCCCTGAACGTGAATCCAGGTTACCTGTAGGCTCATCGGCCATAATGATGGCGGGATCATTCACCAGAGCACGGGCAATGGCCACCCGTTGCTGCTGACCGCCGGATAATTCGGTCGGCCGGTGATGAATTCGATCTGCCAACCCCACCGCCTCCAGCGCCTCTTTGGCCTTCTGCAGACGTCCCTTACCCATCCCGGCGTACCGCATGGGTAGCTCCACATTGGCCAGAGCGCTGGCACGTGATAGCAAATTGAAGCTTTGGAAGACAAAGCCTACCTTGCGGTTGCGAATGCTGGCCAGTTGATCATCCTTCATTTTAGAGACCAGCTCACCATCCAGGTAATACTCACCGCTGGTGGGTAAATCCAGACATCCCAGCAGGTTCATCAGAGTGGATTTACCGGAACCGGATGGTCCCATGATAGACAGCATCTCACCCTTTTCAATGGTAAAACTTACACCGGCCAGGGCATTTACTTCTACCTCGCCCATCCGGTAGATCTTTTTCAGATTGATTGCGGTGATGACGTTTTCCATTTAGTTGCGCATATTCGGCCGGCTGAACATCTGCTGCATCTGGTCTTCCGAAGGCGGATTGAGCACAATCAAATCGCCTTCCTCTACGCTTCCGGCAATAATTTCACCGTAGGTATCTGATACAGCGCCCAGCTCAATTTCAATCATGGTCAACACGCCGTTGCGCATTACATACACCACGCGGCTTGTATCGCGCAGGCGCACGGCGCGTAAAGGCACCAGTAAAACATCTTCCAGTTGATTGACGATGACATTCACCGCAGCGGTCATACCCGGGCGCACCTGTTCATCGGCATCCAGCAGTTCAATCGATACCTTGAAGTCCACCCCGCTCTGGCTGGTGGTGCCCACACGGGCCACCTCAATCACTTCGCCGGTATAGCTCTTGTCTTTGATGGCGTCAAAAGTGATGCGGGCCGTTTGCCCGGTTTGGATCTGATTGATATCCACCTCAGGCACCTGCACATCAACAATCAGGTGAGACAAATCATCAATACGGAAGGAAACGGTGGTCGGATCCACCAGGTCGCCTTTTAGACAATTGATCTCAGTAACCACACCGCTGAAGGGAGCCTTCAGCACCGCCGAATCAATCGTGTTTTGAATGGCGGCAATGCGCACCTCGGCGGCAGTGATGTCATCTGGATCAGGCCCATCCTTCAGGCGGTCCCATTCCTTCAGGGCGGCGTCATAATTGGCCTGAGCTACCGCCAGCTCCGCGTTGACCTGGGAGAGCTCAATATCATCCGGGCGGCTCAACAGCCAGTTCAGGTTGGCCAGGGCGGTATCGCGCTCCTGCCGGGCAGCCGATAATTTGGCCAGCGATTGAGCACGGATCACGCTATCTTCTTCCAGACCGGCAACCCGGCTGTACTCTTTCTCGGCAGTTTCCACCGCGTCCTGGGCCAGAATGTAGTTGGCGCGGGCGCTGTCTACCGTTGGGGCAGAGGCGCGGTCATACTGCTTGCTTTCAGCCTTGTTTTGTGCGTTTTCAAGGGCGTCATCCGCGTTGGCCAGCGCCAGTTGCGCATCAGCCTGAGCCACATTGGAAGTCTGTAGATTTTCCAGATCCTTTTGAGCGGCGATCAGATCGGCTTTGGCCTGAATGACCGTCTGAGGCAATGAATCCTGGCTGAGTTCTGCCAGAACAAAATCCGCATCCACCTGGTCACCCACCCCGGCATACACCTCGCCGATCTTGCCCGATATCTGCCACATCAGAGATGCCGATTGATTGGCTCGTACCGTGCCGGTGGTGCCCACAAAGGCAACCAGTTCACCTCGTTGCAGTTCGGCCGTTTCAAAATCCATGGCAGCGTTTGCCCGGTTTTGCTGGTATCGCTGCCAAAGAAAAAACCCCCCTGCGCCAATTACACCAATTACGATGATCCAAATAATCCACTTACGCATTGATCCTCTTTGCCGTACACATGACGGGCTGCTGTAAAAACCGGTATATACCGGCGCGATTCGACCAAATGAAGATTCTATCATAAATCAATTAAGATCATTCTTCAGCCGCAGTCAGGCCCGTTATAATAATGGATCATGCCAGAAAATCTGTTAGCCAGATTGTGGAACGCGCTGAAAATCGCCGTTCTAATCCTGCTCACCGGGATCCTATTTGCCGGTGCCAATCTGCAAACGTCTGACCCCGCCGATGCCATCCGCAAATATACCCGCAGCATTGAATTTGATTTTATCAATTGGACGGTGAAAGCCCTGTTTATAAAATATCAAACCATTGCCCTGGGGCTTGATCGGTATCTGCCGGAGGAGCAGGGACAGGCCGTTTTGGGAGATTACTTTCAGCAGGTCGACGACATCAACGTTCTGCGTTCCGAAATCAACACTATTTATGCCGATCCGAATATCCGTGATCCCGAAAACCAGGCTGCGGGTAAAGCGGCTCAACTTTCTACGCTGGAGAAAGAAAATGAAATCCTGGCCGCGCTCTCCGAAAGTGTGCTGCAGCAGCAGGTCAGCACGGTCGCAGCCGATCTGGGTCTGGCAGCCGGCGGTCAGTTGATCCCTCCACTGTTGTATCGCATGACACCCCTGCCTCTGGCGTTGATCATTTCACCCCGCGATGTCATCCGTCAGGATGCCGATATCTCACTCACGGCTGACCTCTCGGTTGAAAAGATGGTGGAGTTGGAGCAGCAAATTGAGCAGAATGAAAATGTTTCCGCCCTGGTGGTGAACATCGGTGGCGTGGGTATTTACCCGACCATGGTACTGCGCACCACCAACCTGTCATGGATGATCGAAACGATCGCACACGAATGGGTACATAACTTTCTCACACTGCGCCCGATGGGCATGTTATACATGCACACACCGCAGCTTCGCACTATGAACGAAACAACCGCCAGCCTGGCCGGGCGTGAGATTGCCATTGAGGTGTACAAACGCTGGTATCCGCAATTTGTTCCGGTCGAAACCCCGCCCAGCCAGCAAACCTCTCCGGAACAACCGGTTGCGCCGGAGGAACCACCGCCCTTTGATTTCAACAACGAAATGCACGAGACACGCATCACGGTGGATGAAATGCTGGCAAATGGAAAAATTGAAGAAGCTGAGGAATACATGGAAGCCCGGCGGCTGTTCTTTTGGGAGAACGGGTACCAGCTCAGGCGCATCAATCAGGCATACTTTGCGTTTTATGGCGCTTATGCCGACCAACCCGGTGGACAGGCCGGAGAAGACCCGGTCGGCCCAGCGGTACGAAAACTGCGCCAACAAAGCGATAGCCTGGCGCAGTTTCTGAACCGTATTTCATGGATGACCTCTTTCGACCGGCTCCTGGAACAGGTATCCGGCGCACAATAAGCCAATCCACAAGGAATGCTTCAATCGTCAATTGTCTGTAAAAGCACTCTCCGCACCATTGGAACTGCTTTCATCCCCCAACAGGTCAGGCATATCTTTTTCAATTTGCTCAGGTGAGTGACCGTTTTCCAGCCTGTGCACCACCTCGTCAAACTCGGGCCCCATATTCTCACCCACCTGATCTTTCATCTCGCGCATCATGCGTCCCAGCGCGCGCGGATCTTCATCAATTGCGTCCAGGCTCTGCGGGTCTGACATATCCTGCAGACGGTCAAGTGATGTATGCGCCACGCGCACCCGTCCTATTCGCCGGCGGACATTTTCACTTTCGCAATAGGGGCAGATCGGCTGGGCATTTTCATACTCATTGTACTTAAAGAACAACGTGAACCGTTTATTGCATTCAAGGCATATGTAATCGTAGTTCGGCATCTGGCCCTCTCGCAAACCTGTATTGCTGTTTTTAACGAAATCGTCGGCAATCAACATAGCGCCGTATCATTTTTTCAGGACAATGATTTTACCTGCTTTTATTATGCCAGAAACGGTCGGGTTGTGTCATACCCTGGCCTGAAAATTTGATAAAAATAAAAAACACACACGTGAAATTTAACTTGACGGCTGATTTTGCTGGATGTTTGCAGGATTGACCCATCTCTGTGCGTGAATCAAGACGTTCTTTTCCTGAATTCCACACTCAGGGTATTCGCGGATAAACCTGAGATATAATCTCTGTATCCTCTCATAAAACAGGTTTCTTCATGGAAGAATCGATCTTTTCCGCTCAACTCATACAGAAAAACCCCTTAATGGTAGTCATCTCCGGACCGTCCGGCATCGGAAAAGATTCCGTGGTGAAACGCCTGGCGGAACGCGACGGTTCCTTTTATTTTGTGGTCACCGCCACCGATCGTAATCCCCGCCCCGGTGAGGTGGATGGCGTGGATTATATCTTTATCAGCAAAGAACGCTTCCAGGAAATGATCGCCAATGACGAGCTGATTGAACACGCCAGGGTCTACAGTGATTACAAAGGCATTCCTAAAGCAAATGTGGAGCAGGCCCTGCACAGCGGAAAAGATGTGATCCTGCGCCTGGATGTTCAGGGAGCCGCCCGGATCCGCAAGTTGTTTCCGGAAGCCGTTTTGATCTTTTTACTGCCTGAAAACGACCAGACCTGGCTGGAGCGGTTGCAAAACCGGGGCACGGAAACCGATGAGACATTACGGATCCGCCGGCAGGCAGCTCGTGAAGAGTTGAGTTATTTACCCATTTTTGATTATGCTGTGGTGAATGAAAACGATCAACTGGAAAAAACAGTCGACCGCGTACTATCCATCATACAGACCGAACACTGCCGGATCCACCCGCGAAAGATCTCCTTATGAATGAGAGCTCCGGCGGTCCCTCCAACACACCTCAAAATCCTGTTCCCGGCTCCATCCCGCCTCAACCACGCGTGGTGAGATTGGGATTTCAGCCTGCGAGCAAACGTCCGTACGTCACGTGGACGCTTCTGGCGGTCACCATTGCGATATTTCTATTGCAATACGGCAGTGAGTATCTGCTGCATAAAGATTGGCTGGCTTACTACGGCGCGAAAGTCAACCAGTTTATTTATGTGGGTCAGCTCTGGCGACTGATCACCCCCATGTTTCTGCACGCCTCGGTACTGCATATCGCCTTCAACATGTACGCGTTGTATATCATCGGTCGCGGTCTTGAGATCTATTATGGTCATACCCGTTACCTGCTGTTGTACCTGCTGGCAGGTTTTGCCGGAAATGTGCTTTCCTTCGCCTTTACCGCTGATGCTTCGTTGGGTGCCTCGACAGCCATCTTTGGTCTGATCGCCGCCCAAGGGATTTTTATTTACCGCAACCGCTTTCTGTTTGGCAACCGCGCCGGCAGAATGTTGAGCAATATCGTGATGATCCTGATCTTCAACCTGGTACTGGGAGCTGTCCAACCCGGGATCGATAACTGGGGCCATCTGGGCGGTCTGCTGGGCGGATCGCTGTTTGCCTGGTTTTCTGGGCCGGAATACACGGTCAAACAGGAAGACTTTGGGCTGAGGTTGTTGAACAAGCGCACTCAGGATGAAACCCTGCGCACGGTGTTGCTGACGGGGCTACTGTTTGCAGCCGTGGCAGCGGCAAAGATCTTTTTCTTCCGTAACTAAATAAACCCTGAGATTAAGGGTCAATCCAGCTTGCCCGGTTCGGGGCAGCCGGTTATGCTTGAGTTCTGGTTTTCACTCACGGGCATCTGATCTTCAATGTGCATCAGATCGCGAATAAACAGTGAAACTCCGGCCAGCAGCATGGCGATCACCCCGCAAAAGATATACCAGCTTTGAACGCCGAGCTTCTCAGCAATGGGAGCAGCGATCATTAAGCCCAGCGGAGAAGCAACCCCGCCACCGGTCAGGATCAACGAAAATACCCTACCCTGCATATCGGGTTGCACAATGGCCTGGGTTAAGGATATCAACGCCCCATCCATCACCGTGGTCGACATCCCGGACAAAAAGATGAAGGCCGCCGCAAAAGGAAAGGCATCGGCCGGTGCGATTCCCACCATCAGAATGGAACAACCCAGTACACCGATGGCTGTCACCGTGTTCCAGACGCGGCGTTTGAACCCGCCCCAAACACCGAGCAGCAGCCCCCCGGCGATCATTCCTGCCCCGGAAAGAGACTCCAGTAATCCTAAATGCCACACGCCTCCCTGAAAATGCCGGGTGACCAGCAGGGGCAAAAAACTGCCGGTAGGCGAAAGAACAAAGTTAATCAGAATGGCATAACTGAGCACAATGAGCATACCCCGGTTGCCCACCAGATAACGAAAACCATCAACCACATCCTGCAAAACTACTTTGGGCGTAATTCGATCGACCGGCTTTTGATTGACCGGCTGCGGGATGGAAAGGAAGAACAGAGGGGTGATCGCCAAAAAGGCCGTCACCACATCAATGGCCAGTACCCCCTGGATTGGCAGGGTTTCCATCAGGAGAGCGCCCAATGCTGGCCCCAGAATACCTATGCCCCCGTTGAGAACCTGGTTCAGACCCGCCACCCTGGGAAGGTGCTTTTCCGGCACCAGCAGAACCATGGAAGATTCCATGGCTGGAAAATGAATGATACCGCCCAGCGAGCGAATAAAAATCAACACGTAAATATGCCAGATCTGCACCGCTCCGGCCCAGAACAGAACTGCCAGCGCCACTGTAGCAACCGCTACACCCGCATCCGATAGAATAATGACCCAGCGGCGGTTCCAACGATCGATCAATGCGCCGATAAACGGCCCGAACACAACGCGCGGCAGATAAATCATGGTGGAAGATGTTGCCAGCACCACGGCGGAGCCGGTTTCTTTGGTCATCCACCACACCAGGGCAAATGAAACCAACTGACTGCCCAAGATAGAAAAGGCCTGCCCTGACCAGATAATCAAAAACCGCTTTAGCCAATTTTTCGGCAGTTGATTTTGCATAACACCAGTCATATTCAAGTTCGCTTTCTTTCCATCACTCGCTCTGCTCAGCGAGCCGGCGTCAACTGTACTTCGGCGTTATTCGGCCGCCTGCACTACTTCCAGTTCGCTGTTCTCCAGTAGCTGTTTGCTGTTATCCGCGTCGACCTTCTCGATCTTCAGCACATCAGGGATCATCAATGAAACCAGTCCCATGAGAATCGAAACGATTCCGCAAAAGATGAACCAGGGTTGTATGCCAAATTTTTCGACCACAGGCGCAGACACGAGCAAGCCAAGCGGAGAGCAGATAGAGGTAGCGCTGCTAATCAGACCGAAAACTCGGCCTTGCATATCCGCTCTGAGCAGCGATTGTAGCAACGAGAATGCGCCGCCATTCAAAAATGTATTGGAAATACCTTCGATCCCATATGAGATTGCCGCCAGGATAAACAGGTTAGCCGGTGTCACGCCAACCAACACCGCAGTCCCGCCCATGACGATCATACCCACCAGAATATTGAGCACTTTACGTTTGAACCCGCCCAGCACGCTGAGCAGCAATCCGCCTAAGATCATCCCTGCTCCGGATAAAGATTGGATAAGGCCCAAATGCCACACACCACCTTTGAAGTATTCGGTAACCAGCAATGGGAGATAGGTACCGGTGGGAGCAAAAAGGAAGTTGAGGACCATGGCAAAGATGAGAATGATGAGCATTCCGCGCCAACCGGCCACATATCGAAATCCCTCTTTTACATCCTTCAGCACAACCCTGGGCGTGATGCGCTCCACCGCGGATTCGTTAACCGGCTGCGGAATGGCAATAATCAGCAAAGGTGTAATGGCAATCATCGCGGTGACTACGTCGATGGAGAGGACCCCCTGGATGGGCAGAGCTTCCATGAGTATAGCGCCCAAAGCCGGCCCCAGCACATTGACTCCCCCGTCCAGGATCTGGTTGAAACCCGCCACGCGCGTTAGATGTTTATCGGGTACCAGCAGGCTCATCGAGGACTGCATGGCCGGCCAGTGGAAAGTGCCGCCCAGCGAGCGCAGAAACAGCAGTGCGTAGATGTGCCACAGCTCGATTAATCCGGATAAAAAAAGAAAAGCGAGTACCAGGGTAGCCACCGCCACCGCCGCGTCAGCGATGATGATGACCAGGCGGCGGTTCCAGCGGTCTACCAGCGCACCCACAAACGGCCCCAGAAAGATCTGCGGCAGATAGGTAACCGTGGATGAAGTGGCCAATATGACGGCAGAACCGGTTTCTTTGGTCATCCACCACACCAGCGCAAACGATACCAGCCGGCTGCCGAGAATGGAGAAAGCCTGTCCGATCCAGATGATCAGAAACCGTTTAAGCCAGTTTGCAGGCAGTTGCTTCTGTACTTGCGAAGTCATACGATATCCTCAAATGTCGACAACTGTGATTTTTCCACGGTTTCGGCAGTGGGTTTCTTCCTGACCTGATTGGATGTTTCAATATGCATCACATCCGGCACGAATGTGAGAATAAATGTGGCAAGCATAAAGACCGCTCCGCTGATCACAAACAAAGGTTTGATCCCCCATCTTTCCACGATCGGCGCGGAGATCATCAGGCCAATCGGTGAGATGATGCTGGTCAGACTGCCCACCAGGCCAAACACACGCCCCTGCATATCGGCTTTGATCAGAGATTGCATGATGGCCATCGCGCCGCCGTTGGAGATGGTATTGGCGATGCCTTCCACCAAAAACGCACCCGCCGCCACCAGGAATAACGTAGCAGGGGTCAGACCCACCACGAAAAACGCCAAACCCGTGACAAACAACCCTGCCAGCAGGTTCAGAATCTTGCGTTTAAACCCACCAAAAATACCCAGGATCAACCCTCCCAGGATCATCCCGGCCCCCGCGAGTGATTCGATCAAACCCAGATGCCAGACCCCGCCCTTGAAGAAATCGGTCACCAGCAGCGGGATGTAAGTTCCGGTGGGTGCGGAGATGAAGTTCATCAGCATAGCCGTACCCAGAATGATCATCATACCCCGCCAGGCGGATACATACTTGAAACCTTCCACCACATCGTTGATCACCACTTTGGGTGTGATACGCTCCACCGCGTTTGTATTGACCGGCTGCGGAATGGCGACAAACAGGATTGTCCCCACCGCAATCGCTGCGGTCAGAACATCAATGGACAGCACTCCCTGAATCGGCAGGGTTTCCATCAAGACAGCACCCAGCGCCGGACCCAGAATATTCACACCACCGTTCAATATCTGATTCATGCCTGCCACGCGCGCCAGATGCTTATCCGGCACCAATAGCGACATGGAGGCCTGCATGGCCGGCCAGTGGAAGGTATCACCCACCGCCCGCAAAAACAGGAGTACGTACACGTACCAGATCTGGATCAGATTCGCCCAGAACAAACCGGCCAGCACCAACGTCGCGATGGCCACTGCGCTATCTGCAATGATCAGTACCCGGCGTCGGTTCCAGCGGTCAACCAGTGCCCCAACGAACGGGCCGAGAAAGATCTGCGGAATGTAGTTGATGGTGCTGGCTGTGGCCAGTACCACCGCGGAACCCGTTTCGCGTGTCATCCACCAGATTAATGCAAAGGAAACCAGCCTGCTGCCCAGGATGGAAAATGCCTGACCGATCCAGATGGTCAAAAAACGTTTAAACCAGTTTTGCGGTATCTCTTGTTCCAGAGCCATAGTCGATTCCTGTTTCAGGCAATATGAAGCAGAGCGGGAAATTTCCATTTCCGCTGGAAAAAGTGCCTGAATTTTTCTTTGTTATGTTGAAATGAACTACCGGAAAGCTTTACTCGATGTAAACTTCGACGTGCTCTCCATCTTTATCATCATAGAGATCGAAAATTTTACCTGTTTCACCCTGCTCAATGGCATTCAGCAGTTCTTCTTTGTCCAGCCCTTCCGCTTCGGGCACAAAACGCATTCCCATTTTTAAGCCTGATTTCACCACTCCCAGCGGCAGGCGGACATTGACACGAATTTTCCCGGTGTCCGTATCGGTCACACGCATTTGCAGCCACCGCCCCGGCCTGCCGGGGAAATCCGGTGGCGTGGGCGGTGTGGGGATTTTCCGCTTTCCTTCAGCCGTTGAAACATCCAGCGCTTCCAAAAGCTGAACAGCTTCTTCAGCGGTGATTTTACCTTCCTGCACCATGGTCAGTACTTTAAGCCGTTCGTCGCTTGTTACCATCTTTGCTGTTTCCTTTCCAAAGGGCGCCTGGAGGGCTAACCTTTATCTTCTTTGATGGGTTCCAAACCACGCAAGAGGTTCTGGGCTTCTTTGGTGCTGATCTTTCCGGTTTCCAGATCTTCAAGAATACGCCGTCTTTCTTCCACACTGGGCCGATACGGCGTTTCTTCCTTGCCAGGCTCATAACCCAATGCACGAATAATCTCATTGAGACGATTACGCAGTGTTGGGTAGGAAAGCTGCAATTCGTCTTCAAGCCGTGTGAAACGCCCCTCGCATCGCACGAATGCCAGAACAAATTGAAGTTGTTCGGGTGTCAACGCCCCAAACGGGCTTTCGGTTGTATGAAAGTGGCCTTCGATGGTCGTATCGCAATTGTTGCAGTACAGACGAGTTACGGCCAGTGGCTCACCGCAAACCGGACATTTTCTGGGCATTTCAAACATGCTTCCTCCTCAATTGCTTACATATTCTGCAGGGACGCGCCGGGAAAGGCGCTCTGGATATCCTGTTTCGCTTGAGCCATCAGGTATTCACCTGACCTGATCAGCAACGAGGCTAATTTTACCAACAATTTCGACGAGCGCCGCTTGTTCGATCCACGACCTTTTTTGGCTTCTTCAACGTTAGCCGCGTGTTTGAGTGCGCGCTCAAAGTCCTTTTTGTTTTCTGCCGCAATGGCTTCGTATTCAAATCCCGTAAACATGTCAATCTCCTATCTATATTAATAAACTGTAGTGTTTATTAATAATTCTAAAGAGATTGTAGCACGATATTCAATATTGTCAATACTTTTATAAAAATATTGAATTATCTATAAGGATTATTTAATTCTATGTATTTTTCTCAAGAAATCTTAAGCTGAAGCGGAAGTTGTTGCGCAGGACGTTTACCATTGAGTAATATGTACGGCACCGCCCGTGATACAGACACCCCAATTTTATGCAAATCGCTTTCACATGATAAGAGGTGAAATTTCCGTTCCTGCACAATCCGTTTTGCATTAATCGGGCCAATACCGGGCACGCGGATCAATTCTGAATAATCAGCCCGGTTGAGCTCCACTGGGGCATGGCGCAAATTACGATCCGCCCACATCACTTTTGGATCGGCAGACAGGGGAAGCTGGCCCGCCTGGGTGAAATCCAGTTCCTCAAAATCGAACCCGTAATCACGCAATAGAAAATCAGCCTGGTATAAACGCACCTCGCGCAGAGGATTGATGGCAGGTTGATTCTCCAAGGGCGTATCACGTACCGGCGAAAAACCTGAGAAATACACCCGCGCCAGGTGCAGCTCGTGATGCAAAAAATGGGTAGTTTGCAGTAACTCCAGATCGGTCTCATCGATACCGCCCACCACAAACTGGGTGGTGCTGGAAGGCCAATGCCCATTCCAGCCTTTCCAGGAGGGCATCTCACGGCGTATTTGATCGACCCATTTCAGCGGTGTCAGCAGTTCCTCCATAAACCGTTTTTGCGGAGCCAGCCTGCTCAGTCGCTGTACGGTGGGGCTTTCCAGATTTACTGACACCCGGTCAGCCAGGCGCATCCCCTGTACTACCTGATCCCGTTCGGCGCCGGGCATAATTTTCAGGTGGACATAGCCTTTATATTGATAGCGTTTGCGCAAAATCTCGGCGCAATCCAGCAGACGATCCTGTGTTTTCAGCCCGCCGCCCGCCACACCGGAGCTGATGAATAACCCTTCCACAATTCGCGCCCGGTAAAGCTGCATGAAAGCCTGAGCCATTTCATCGGCAGTGAAGGTCTGGCGGTCAAAATCACGACCGCTGCGGAAAGCGCAGTAGGTGCAGTTGCGTTCACAGGCGGTAGTCAATGCGGTTTTTAGCAGCGCAATACGTTTTCCGTTGGGCATCACGGCAAAATGCACCGGAAACGAGCGAGCCGCATTTTTTCGGTCGGTCAGGGTTTCGTGGGGATGCATATCGCATGCACTGCGCGGATTGCCCCCGCAGCCTGGCAACGAAGCCGGACGGGTGAGCGAAGCGTCAGTCACTTCGCTGTCCATGTATTGCCCCACCAGACGAAGTTTATCAACGGGATTCATACCGTTATTATAGAACGTTTATTCTATTGATGTCAACAGTCTGTTATGGTTTTTCGACCAGTATCCCACGGCCGGTATAGGCAGATAAAAACCGCTCCGCCGGGATAACCGCATTGGCCTGCAATTCAGGATACCGGCCGGACGGGTTGTGCAAAATCACCTTTTCAGGCACTCCGTCATGGACATCGGCGCCGTGAACCACCACCAGATGCCCCCCCTTGAAGGTAACCGGGAATCGAGTGCCTAACTGGTAGGAGACCGAGGCGATAAACAACTTCCCTGCGCGTACGAATTCGCATATTTCAGGCAGTGAAGCCGGCATCGCCTGGCTGATTAAGCCTTCCGCATTGAGCAGGTCGGCCAGCGACTTATGGATCCAGCCTCGCTCCTCGATCTTGCCGTTTTCTTCCCGTATCAGATAGGCGTTGTTTTTCAAACCCAATCTGATCCACTCATGCACGGTCCGGCGTGTTTTACCAAATCCTTCGGCGCACATCTTCACGCACACAATCCCGCATGCGCGCATCACCCAGTGGGCATACTGTTCCGGTGAATCAGCGCCCAGTGATCTCCAGCCGGGATCGTGAATGGGGTCAAATTTTTCCGAGAAAATGGGTTCAGCGAGATCCAGTGTTCCGATCTGCGAATAATATGGAAGGTAGCCAGGGAAGCGAATCGGTTCGAACATGTGCCGTATTATAGCGCAGGTTCTAAAAAACAACCGGAAGCAAATTGCTTCCGGTTGCCAGATGACAGAATTCTGTCAATGGTGGATCAACTCAAATCATCAAACGGAGGTCTCCGCACGCGGATCCAGCGCATCACGCAGGCCGTCGCCGAACAGGTTGGTGGCCAGCACAATCAGGGTCAGCATGACACCGGGGAAGATCGTCAACCAGTAAGCATTCCGGATATACGGACGGCCATCAGCCAGCAGGGAGCCCCATTCAGGGGTTGGCGGCTGTGCACCCAGGCCCAAAAAGCTCAGGCTGGAGCCCGAAAGGATGGCGCCTGAAATGCTCAGACTGCTGATGATGATGATGGGAGCAATTACATTGGGGAGAATGTGTTTCATAATGACGGTCAGGTAGTTTCCGCCCATCGCTCTCGATGCCATCACGTAGTCCACGTTTTTGATGGTCAGCACATTCCCGCGGATCACACGCGAATAGGTGGGCAAATTCCAGAAGGCGATGGCCAGGATGACCTGGTTTACGCCCGCCCCCAGCATGGAGACCAGCCAGATGGCGAAGATAATTCCTGGAAAGGCCAGAATGAGATCCATGATACGCATGATCACGGCATCGACTGCGCCGCCCGAGTAGCCGGAGATCAATCCCAACGGCACACCCACCACCAGGCTGAGCATCACTGCCGCAAACCCGATCCACAGGCTGAGCCGGCCGCCGTAAATGATGCGGGTGAGCATATCGCGGCCCAGGGCATCAGTTCCCAGCCAATGTTCAGCGCTGGGAGCCTGAAGGCGGTTACGCACATCACGCTTGATGGGATCAAAAGGAGCAATGCTGCTGGCAAACACAGCGCTCAGGACAACCAGAATGAGTACAACCAAACCAAAAATAGCAATCCGGTTATGCGAAAAGCGCGCCAGAGCCAGTTGGATGGGCGTCTTTTCCTGCGGGATACCCGGCTGCTGACTAAGTGTATCGGATTCGAGGGTCAACATAAGCATACGTCACATCCACAATAATATTCACAAACAGATAGGTCAGGGAGATGAACAGTACCGTCCCTTGAATCACTGGATAATCACGGTTAAAAATAGCCGTGATGGTCATGGCGCCCATCCCTGAAAGACTGAAAATGTTTTCAGTGATGACAGCACCACCCAGCAAACCGCCAATTTCAAAACCCGCTACAGTGATAATGGGGATTAAGGCGTTACGTAAGGCATGTTTGAGAACCACCATCGGTTCCATCAAACCCTTGGCGCGTGCAGTACGGATGTAATCACTGTTGAGCACTTCCAGCATGGCACCACGCACAAGCCGTGCTAGAAACGCGGCCGTACCCAATCCCAGAGTCATCGCGGGCATGAGAAGCCCCTTGAAAGTAAGGTTTCCCTGTACCGGTAACACACCCAACCAAACAGCAAAAATCAGAATAAACATTAAGCCCAACCAGAAAGTTGGGAAAGACGCCCCTGCCACAGTGACCACCCGAAGGATGTTATCCAGCCAGGTATCATGCCAGTATGCCGTTACCATACCCACCAGAATTCCAAGGATCATGGTGATGGCAAAGCTGAAAACTGTCAGCCGGATGGTGACCGGATAGGCCTGTTTGACCATTTCAAGCACAGGCTGTTTTGACATGATAGAGCGGCCTAAATCCCCTTCAATGGCATGCTTCAAAAATAAATAGAATTGGGTAGGCAGCGGCTTATCAAGCCCCTGGTGTCTGCGGATGGTTTCGATCATCTCCGGCGTCGCCCGTTCACCTGCCAGGAGTAATACGGGATCTCCTGGTACAACGGTACGAAGCATAAAGAATACGATCGCCACCAGCATTACAGCCAGAAAAATGGATATAGCCAATCTTCTGATGATGTAATTTAGCATCGCGTTTGGATTTTCTCCTTATTCTTGTTTACTGGCCCGACGGTCATGGTATGGAGGGTGGATTCATTTGTACCGGATGGGACAATTGGAAAATTATACCCAATATCCATCATCTAGTCAATAGCAATCATTTTAATCGATCCCGAGCCCGAATCTGTGGTTTTTCAGCCATCATTTTTGACGATTTTTAGGTCGAAAAGCCTTTCCGGTGTCAAATTCCAGGTATCTTGTGTATTGACGTATCATTATCAATACATTATTATTCTTATATGATAATGATTATTATCTGGAGAATTCAAAATGAATCGCCAATCCGATGAGCTTTACAGGATCCTTCTGCAAAAGCTGGAAGAAAACGGCCTTCGCAAAACTCCTCAACGCCTGGCTGTGCTGAAAGCGTTGGCTGAGAACCCTGCTCATCCGAACATTGGAGAGATCTATCAGCAGGTTAACAAAGTACTTCCCATGACCAGCCTCGCCACGGTGTATAAAATTGTCACCGCTCTGAAAGAGATTGGCGAGGTACGTGAATTGAGCCTTGGCGAAGGAGGCAGCCATTTTGATCCGGTTATTGGGCCTCCTCACCCCCACCTGCTGTGTGTAGAATGCGGAAAAATTGTCGACGCTCCTGTCGCCGATTTGGAGGCGCTTTCGCACGCAGCCGCGAAGAAAACCGGATATCAAATTTTTGATCAACAGCTTGATTTTTTTGGTTTGTGCCCTGAATGCCAATCAAAGAAAAAGAGCCGCGTTACCGGTAAATAATTACAAATGAAGGAGACAGTATGATCAATCCCAGAATTGAACAATTAATGAATGAACAGATCAAGCATGAGTTCTCTTCTGCCTATTTGTATCTCGCATTCGGCGCCCATTTTGCCTCAAAGGGTATGAAAGGTTTTGAAAGCTGGATGAAGAAACAGGCCGCTGAAGAGCAGGTTCATGCGATGAAGTTCTTTGATTTCTTAATCGATCGCGATGGAAAAATTACCTTGCAGGCGATCGATCAACCCGTTGTGAAGGCCGAAACCCCGCTTCAGTTTTTTACAGAAGCATTAAAACACGAGCGGTTGGTTACCGGGCTGATCAACAAAATCTATGCCGCCGCTGTGGAAGAAAAAGATTACGCCAGTCAGACCTTCCTGCACTGGTTCATCGATGAACAGGTGGAGGAAGAAGCCAATGCGACCGCTGTAATTGACCTTCTGAAGTTGATCGGCGAAAGCGGTGAAGGTTTATTGATGCTTGATCATCAGTTAGGCGAAAGATAACTCGTTTTTCCGGTTGACCCCCAATTTCAAAACAGACGCCCTCCCCCGGGCGTCTGTACTTTTTTGCAGCTCATAAAAATGCCATTCATCCGGAAATTTCAGGTATTTCACTGACCATACCAGAAAACAAGCGGTGATAAAATCATTGTGGGTATAGATGGTCAGGATTTTTTAGCACGATCCCCTGCACCATGAATAACAAGACATGAAACGGAATATAAGCTGAACATGACTCAGTACAGGATCAACCAGCATCCGATCCTTACTCCTCTCCCTGGACGAACGGTAACGTTCACGTGGAATGAACAAACTTTTACCGCTCGCGAAGGAGAAATGATTTCCTCCGCGTTATTCGCCAACGGTATCCGCATCTTCGGCCATCATCATAAAGATGGCGCCCCGCAGGGAATTTTCTGCGCCAACGGGCAATGCGCTCAATGTATGGTTGTGGTCGACGGAAACCCGCTCAAGGCCTGCATGACCCCCATCACAGAAAACATGTCCATCCGTTCGATGGACGGTTTACCCCAGCTCCCCCCGGCCTCCGCACTGGCTATGGACGCATATGTGGATGTGATCCAGACACCGGTTCTGATCATCGGGGGCGGGCCATCCGGTATGTCTGCCGCCATTGAGCTGGGTCAGCGCAATGTTCCGGTCATTTTGGTGGATGACAAAAACCGATTGGGTGGAAAACTGGTATTGCAAACACACCGTTTCTTTGGCTCGATCAATGCGGTGCATGCCGGTACACGTGGGATTGATATTGCCCGCCGTTTGGAAGAAAAAGTCAGGTCGCTACCCTCGGTGCAGATCTGGCTCAACTCAACCGTCCTGGCCGTCTTTTCGGATCAAAAAGTGGGCATCCTGCGTGAAAATGGTGAATATGTGCTGGTGGAACCCCAAATCCTGCTGTCAGCCTCTGGCGCCCGTGAAAAGAATCTGGTTTTTCGCGGCAATACCCTGCCCGGTGTATACGGTGCCGGCGCCTTCCAGACCCTGGTAAACCGTGACCTGGTAAAACCCGCTGAACGCCTGTTTATCGTGGGCGGCGGAAATGTAGGTCTGATTGCCGGATACCATGCCCTGCAGGCCGGCATACAGGTGGTTGGTCTTGTGGAAGCGCTGCCGAAATGTGGCGGTTACAAGGTCCATCAGGATAAACTGGCCCGCATGGGTGTACCCATTTACACCTCGCACACCATCTTGAGCGCCAATGGAACTGATCAGGTGGAATCGGTTACCATCGCCGAATTGGATGAACATTTTCAGCCGGTGCCGGGAACTGAGCAGTCATTCGCCTGCGATACCATCCTCATCGCGGTGGGGCTGGACCCGGTGAATGAATTTGCGCTCAAAGCCAAAGAGTACGGCATGGCTGTTTTCAGCGCCGGTGACTCGGAAGAAATCGCCGAGGCCTCATCGGCCATGTTCTCAGGCAAAATCCGGGGTCTGGAGATCGCCCGTCAATTGAACATCACCGCCGAGACTGTTCCGTCCGATTGGTACCAGACCGCCGAGATCCTCAAGTCGCACCCTGGAAAAGTGGAAAAGATCGAACAGACCGGCCTTGAGGAAGGTGTTTTTCCCGTTTTTCACTGCAGCCAGGAAATTCCCTGCAACCCATGCACGTCGGTATGTCCCCAGGGGTTGATCGAAATCGATCCGCATGACATCCGTCGCCTGCCGGCCTTTATGAGCCAGTATTACCGAAAAACCTGTATCGGCTGCGAGAAATGCGTCAGTATCTGCCCCGGTTTGGCCATCACACTGGTGGATTACCGTAAAAGTGATCAGGATGTGATTGTGACGCTCGCTCACGAATATCTGCCTGAGAGTATCCACGCCGGTGACCAGGTTACTGTACTGGATGTGGATGGCGGTGTGCTGGGTGAGGTGCCGGTTGAAAGCGTGAAATCCATCGCGCGAAACGACCATACGCTCATGGTCAAACTGCGCGCCCCGCGTGAGCTGGCCCGTCAGATTGCCGGTATCCGTGTACAGGAACCCTGGCAGTCAGAAGACCTGCCGGAGGCGGTGGAGCGTCTGGAGGATGATTCGATTGTCTGCCGCTGTGAACGCGTAACCGCCGGTGAGCTGCGGGCGCTGATCCGGCAAGGTCTGCGCGATATGAACGAGTTGAAAATCATCACCCGCGCCGGGATGGGCGCCTGCGGGTCAAAAACCTGCGGCGCGTTGCTGACGCGGCTGTTCCGTGAAGAAGGGATCGATCTGTCAGAAGTAACCGGCCAGGTGAAACGGCCACTGTTTGTTGAGGTACCATTGCGCGCGTTTGCCGGGCTGAAGGAGGTGAAAGAATGACAGGTCTGTATGACGTCATCCTGATAGGCGCCGGAAGCATCGGCGCACCCGCGGCCATGTACCTGGCGGAAGCCGGCCTGCGCGTGCTCGTCCTCGAGCAGCATGCCAGCGCTGGCCAGGGTTCCAATAAAGCGGCCATCGGCGGCATCCGCGCCACCCATTCAGACCCTGCAAAAATTCGCCTCGGGCTGGAAAGCCTTGAGGTGTTCCGGAACTGGAAAGAAGAACGCGGACAGGATATCGAATGGCACCAGGGCGGCTACTGTTATGTGGTCTATACAGAAAACGACGAAAAAATACTCAAAGACCTGGTCAGTACCCAGAAAACGCTGGGACTGAAGAATGACTGGCTGGATGCCCAATCCATTTTGGAGCTTGTTCCGGGGCTCAACCCGAACGGGCTGAGGGGCGGAACATTCTCGGAAGAAGATGGTTATGCTTCCAATCTGCTGTCCAATCAGGCTTTCTACCGAGCGGCGCAAAAAGCAGGCGCGGTTTTTCACTTCAATGAGCCGGTCACCGATTTACAGATCACTCATTCACGGGTGACCGGGGTTACCACGCCAATAGGCAGCTACTCAACCGGGGTGGTCATCAACGCCGCCGGGCCGACTGCCGCCCAAATCGGTGAAATGGCCGGGCTGCATCACCCGGTGAAACCCGATTCACATGAGGCGGGCATCACCGAACCGGTTGCGAGGTTTCTTCAACCGATGATTGTCGATATGCGCCCCGGTGATTCTTCATCCAATGTGTATTTTTATCAGCAGAATACCGGGCAGATCAATTTCTGCCTGACACCCAACCCCCAGATCTGGGGATATAATTGTCAGGAGACCAGCGATTTTCTACCCCTGGTATCCAGGCGCATGATCAACCTGATGCCCAAACTGGCCAACATACGGGTTCGTCGAACCTGGCGGGGGCTGTACCCCATGACCCCGGATGGTTCGCCGATCATTGGCTGGGCCAACGAACTGGACGGCTATCTGATGGCCATTGGCATGTGCGGACAGGGCTTCATGTTTGGACCCGGTGTTGGAAAATTGCTGACCCGTCTGCTCACCCAGAGTGAATTATCGGTGGAAGACCGTGAGATCCTGCAAATTCTTCGATACGATCGTGCTTTTGAGGGCAGTGAAGCATTGAAATAGACCGGCACCACGCAACACGGGCAATCCGTCATGGAAAAAAGACGTCTTGGACAATCGGATATTGAAATCACACCTATCGGGCTGGGCTGCTGGCAGTTTGCCAACAGCGGATCGGGAATTTCCAGCTTCTGGGATGAACTGCCCCAGGAGGAGATCGACCGTATTGTGGCAGCCTCCATCACCGGGGGCATCAACTGGTTCGATACTGCCGAGGCCTATGGCAAAGGCAACTCCGAAAACTCACTCAGCATTGCACTTAAAACACTGGGAATCAAAGCTGGCGAGGTGATTATCGCCACCAAGTGGCAGCCGTTTTTCCGCACCGCCCGTTCACTGGTGAACACCATCGATGACCGTCTGGAGGCCCTGAACGGCTTCCCCATCGATCTGTACCAGATCCACAACCCCTTCAGCCTGTCATCCATTGAACAGCAGATGATGAACATGGTGCAGCTCTTGCGCACCGGAAAGATCCGCGCTGTGGGTGTCAGCAATTTCAGCGCAAATCAAATGCTCAAGGCGGATGCCATCCTAAAAAGGGAAGGCTACAGGCTCGCGTCCAACCAGGTGCAGTATAGCCTGCTGAACCGGAAAATTGAAGAAAACGGCGTGCTGGAGACAGCACGCGATCTGGGAGTCACCCTGATAGCCTACTCGCCGCTGGCTCAGGGAGTGCTCACCGGAAAATATCATCAGCGCCCGGAAGAAATCCAGAACCACCCCGGTCCGCGCAAGTATCTGGCTCCTTTTCAACCCAGGAACCTGCAGGAAACTTATCCGCTGGTCGTTGAGATGCAGAAAATCGGTGAGGCGTACGGGGCCAGTCCGGCACAGGTGGCGCTGAACTGGTTGATCCATGCCCACGGAAATCTGGTGGTAGCCATACCGGGCGCCACCCGCATCCAGCAGGCGGAGAATAATGCGAAAGCCGCCGATTTCAAGCTATCTCCCCGTGAAATTGAAAAACTGAGTCAATTGTCAGCTTCCCTGGGCTGACCGGGTTTTTGACTCTTCCATCCCAATAATCTTTTCGATACAATTAATCATCATCCAAATCACGGGAGGTCCCTTTGATTTACGATGTCATCATCGTTGGCGCCGGACCGGCCGGGTCTACGGCAGCCTGTTTACTGGTAAAAAACAACCTGAGTGTTCTGCTACTGGATCAGCATACATTCCCTCGCTATAAACCCTGCGGCGGGGGTCTGCCGCTCCATACCCTGTCTGAAATCCCTTTTGATGTAAAGCCGGTTCTTGAATTTACAGCAACCTCCGGGAAAATCACTTATCAGGGACAGCCAGCTATAGATGCCCGGTTCTCCATGGATTATGCTTGGCTGGCGGACCGCACAAAGCTGGATGCGTTTCTGCTGCAAAAAGCCATTGAGGCCGGTGTTGTTCACCTGGGCAGCAGGCGGGTGACCGGCCTGACAGAGACACCCGAGGGTGTCCAGGTGACTGCCGGGGAAGAACAATTTTCTTCACGCTGGTTGATCGGCGCTGATGGGGTGAACAGCATCACGGCCCGGGCGCTGGGATTGCTGAGCCACCGGCGTACCGGCACCGCGCTGGAGGCCGAACTGGCAGTACCGGCGGAACGGCTGCGTGAATTTGGCAAATCAGTGATTTTCGATTTCGGCGCATTGCCCGGTGGATATGGGTGGGTATTTTCCAAACGGGATCATTTTTCAGTGGGCGTGTTCCAGGCGGATCCTCGAAAAAATACCCATCTCCGGGAACAACTGGATCAGTTTATCGCCTGCCAATCAGTGCTCAAAGATCCCAGGGTAATGCATCTGCAGGGGCACCGTATTCCGCTGGGCGGGGGAAATTCCCCGCTGCATACCCAACGCTGCCTTCTGGCGGGGGATGCAGCCAATCTGGCCGATCCCTGGTTGGGGGAAGGCGTTTATTACGCTGTGCGCAGCGCGTCACTGGCCTCGCAGCATCTGCTGACAGCGCACCGACAGGCAGAGGCCGATGAAAGTTGGGATTTATCGGACTATACAGATCACATCCAGAAAGAAATCCGGGATGATTTTCACTATGCGCAGAAAATCGCGCGGTTAGTCTACGCGCTGCCCCGGCAAGCCACATCTCTGCTTCAACACACCCCTGCCGCGCAGGAGATCATCTTCAGCAAGATCCGCGGGGATTTTTCGTTCCACGAAACCTGGCATAGACTGCTGATCAATTCACCAAAATTCGCGTTTCAGGCGTTGGGTGGCAAACTGTCCCCAAAGTCAGATAGCTACGAGAGAAATCTGAGCAGGTAAAGCGGGTTCAACAGATTGCGCTGCGGGGTATCGTTCAGCAGCAGATAGGCGAATTGCAGCGCGCGGTGCGGATCCTGGCGCATGCGTCGGAAAATATGGTTCAGCAGAGTCGGCATTTTCAACACCTGCCTGAACAGGCGGGCTGCCCGCCAATCAGGCAAAAACTGTTGTGTGAGCGAGCGCGTATATCCGGCCAGATCCGCTGCTGTAAACCGGCCGGTTTGCAGCGCCTGTGTGGCAGCCCGAGCAGCTATTTCACCGCTTTCCATGCCAGCGCTGATCCCCTCGCCTGACATGGGGTTGACCAGTCCGGCCGAATCACCTGCCAGCAGCAGCCGGTCCGCGTGGGTCTCAAGCGATCCCAGCGTGGTCCGCAGCGGAAAACCTTTCATCTCCCCATCCGGTGCTGCTCCCCACAGGCGTTTCCCGTCTGATTGTTGTTCCGCAGCAAACCGCCCCAGATACTGCTTGAGATTCACCCCTTCGTGTTTCAGCCTGTAGGTGAAGGTGCCGGTTCCCACGTTTGCCCTTCCGTCATTCATGGGAAAGATCCACGTGTAGCCGGGCAAAATCCAGGGCTGAAAGTGAAATTCCATGCAGGTGGTTTGCTGAGTGACGTTTCGGTAATACTGCCGTAGGGCGTACAAATCCGGTCCGCTTCGTACCAACCCCAACCGTTGCGAAAGCGTTCCGCGGCTGCCCTCCGCCAGGATCAGGAGTTGTGATGTAAAACGGTCACCGTTGGCTGATGCCATAACAAAACCGGTTTCTATCGTGATGTCAGTGACCTTTTG
>DAISXR010000009.1:11420-18902 GCA_036825755.1 Anaerolineaceae bacterium | reverse complement strand
CGTTGGCTGATGCCATAACAAAACCGGTTTCTATCGTGATGTCAGTGACCTTTTGGCCTTCCTGAAAAACGGCTCCGCTCTTGACGGCTTGTTGCGCCAGCGCGGCGTCCAGTTCTGTGCGCGGAATGACGCGCCCAAAACAATAATCGTGTTTATCCGGCCGTACCTCCAGCATCTCGCCGTCCGGGGCGTTCAACCGCATCACTTCAGGGGCTAAATACTGCCGGCTCCACTCGGCCAGGCCGATGCGTTCCAGTACCGCCAAACCATGCGATCCCACCCCGTCGCCGCAGGTTTTATCACGCGGGAAGATGGCCTGATCCAGCAGAATCACCGAAATCCCCTGACTGGCAAGCTGCTGGGCAGCAACCGAGCCGGCCGGGCCGGCACCCACCACGATGACATCCGCTCTGGTCAACATGATTGAACCTGTTTCAACATAACTCAATCATAACAGAGGGCGGAAAACATACTGGGGATAGATCACATCCGGAGACTGATCCACCTCACAGAAAACGTTAACCAGATATGCGGGCAAAATTAATTCCAATGCCGGGCAGGAAACCTGTTCCGTTTTATCCATGAGCAGGATGGTTACCTGGCCGCTGTTTCTTCTGATATATAGAAATATACTGCCTGCCGTGAAGAAAAGTCCGCCTAAAAATGATGGAGCGATGTATACCGGTTCAACAAGCGCCGTGTCAGCCGCCCCCGACAGGATCAGCAAACCAGGTCTGAAATAGCCCCACCAGCAGGAAAAAGACTCCCACCACGATTTTCAACAAGGGCAGGCAGCCTCGACCGAATCCACTTTTATTTGGTTTGGGAGTTGACTCGCCATTAACGGGTGCAGGGTTCATTGCCATCAACGACTGCCCCACCGGGATGGGTTGCGTCTTCAGGGCAGTCTCCGGTAAAAACTCTGCCTCAACTGGTTGAGGGTTCAGCGGCACACTCGAGATACAGGTGAGGCTGAAAGATTGTAAGTATGGACCCAAATAGACAGGTTGATTTTCTGTGATGCCCAGTTCGATCCCTCTGGGGATGTAAAACTGCCTTACGTGGGTTTTGAAAATTGCATAAAACACAACCACCACCGTTCTTTCGCTCCGTGACAGTTCCGTTGCGGTAAATTCGCCCGGGCGGTTTACTGTCTGGATCAGGGACAGGATAATTCCCTGGTCGAGCTCATCAATACACCATGTTTTATCAAAACCATCCTGGCTTCCACAGAACAGGTCACTGCGGCAACTGCTTACCTTTCATGCAGTAACTGGTGGGACACCGCTTGCACGCCTCGTCAAAGAATCAGATAAAATAATCCGGATGATCTTGCGTAAAAATAAACGAGGAACCATGATCAGTAAAATTCTTGTTTTGGGTGCCGGTGTTCTTGGAAGTCTGTATGCCGGAAAACTGTCACTGGCCGGTTATAATGTCACCCTGCTGGCGCGCGGCAAACGGCTGGAGGAATTGCAGGAACACGGACTTCGATTGATTAAAGATGGCTGTGATCAGGTGGAAACCGTTCCCCTTCAAATAACCAACCGGCTTGACCCGTCAGATGCGTATGACCTGGTTCTGGTGATTGTACGCAAAAACCAGCTTGATGCTGTGCTTCCCATGCTGGCAGCCAACACGAACACCCCCAATGTGCTCTTTTTGGTCAACAACGCCGAAGGACCGCAAACACTCATGCAGACGATTGGAGCATCACGTGTACTGCTTGGTTTTCCCGGGGCCGGAGGGCAAAGATCAGACGGGTTGGTACGCTACCGCGTGACCGGTAAATTAATTCAACCGACCACCCTGGGCGAGGTGGGTGGGCAAAAGAGCGAACGTCTGACTCAAATCGCGAAAGCCTTGAAAAAGGCAGGGTTTCCCGTTGTCTTTTCCAGAAATATGGATGCCTGGCTGAAAACACATGTGTCCATCGTCAGCCCGGTTGCCAACGCCCTTTATCTCACGAGGGGCAGCAATTACCGCCTGGCCCGCACCCCTGATGGGCTGATCTTGATGGTTCGCGCCGTAAAGGAAGGGCTTCATGTTTTAAAAGCCCTGCGCATCCCAATCACACCGAATAAGTATCAGTTCCTCGCCTGGTTACCCGAGCGTTTGCTCATTCCTGTTCTAAAAATTGGTTTTTACACACCCCAGGCTGAGCTGGTGCTGGCCCGGCATGCCAACGCAGCGCGTGACGAGATGCATATTTTGGCTGAAGAATTTGACGCCCTGGCCCGGGAATCAGGGGTTCCCACGCCCAATTTAGACCTCCTCGCGCGGTCATTGGACCCGGATTATCCTACCATGCCGGAAGGACAGACCACATTGAAGATGACCTGGGCTTGAAAACGCTCAGAACAGCCGCTTTCCAGAGTTTCGCTGAAAGGACATACCGGTCCGCATTGACATTTCAGCCGACCGCGAATATACTGAGATCAGTACCTGACAATTAAACGGGGAGCCTGCACAAGGGGCTGAGAGGAGGATGAGAGTCCTCGACCCGCATTACCTGATCCGGATCATACCGGCGGAGGGATTCAACGGCTTTTTCCATTTCCTCCCCGGCGGGAGGTTTTTTATGTCTGAAAACCAGCGGGCAGTTGTTTTTGTCAACGGGGTGGTTGAAAACTACGGTTGGATTGAACCGTTTCTCAAACCGAATGATATTTTGATTGCCGTCGACGGCGGATATCGGCACATGAAGGCACTCAATCTCATTCCTCACCTGCTGATTGGTGATCTGGATTCTGTAGATGAGCAGGATGTGAAACGCCTTTCGGCCCTGGGTGTGGAAATACACAAGTATCCGCAGGAAAAAGATGAAACAGATCTGGAGATCGCCTTTCTGACGGCGAGGGAGCGGGGGTATTCGACTCTGCGCGTGATCGGCGCTTTTGGCGGCCGAATGGATCACTGGTTGGCTAATCTATTCGCGCTTACCCATCCCGCCTATGCGCAAATGGACATTTGTTATGAAGACGATCAGGAAACCGCCTTCATAATCCGATCAGAGGGGGTGGTGAATGGCAATCCCGGTGATTTACTCTCGTTAATTCCCATGGGGGGCGCGGTAACAGGGGTCAGAACTGAGGGTTTGAAGTATCCGCTGCGCGACGAAACGCTGTATGCACATCTTTCGCGCGGCGTTAGCAATGAGTTTCTTGGCGGGCAGGCTCGCGTTACGATTGAGGAAGGCCTGCTGTTGTGTATCCATCTGCGCACAAATTCGCCTGCGTGATGATGGGTGTGTAACCGGGGTGGTACATGGCACGAAACAAAATCAACTCATTTTTGTGCGCACAATACCGGCTGTGTAATGACGGGTGTGTAACCCGGGGTTGTGCATGATATGAAAGAACATCAACCCATTTTTGGAGGGAATGAATGAAACGCTCAAATGTATTATGGAGTATGATCCTGGCCGGTGTGCTGCTGCTCGCGGCAGGCTGCGGCGGTCAGGCAAACGAGACGGAAACGCCCCAACCGGCGGCAACAGATGCGCAGGCGACAACGGTTGAGCAACAGACCCTCACCGTCATGACGCATGATTCCTTCTCGGTCAGCCAGGAAGTAGTGGCCGCCTTTGAGCAGGAGCATCACGCAAAAGTGGTGTTCCTCAAAAGCGGTGACACCGGTTCTGCGCTGAACCGCGCTGTGCTCTCAAAAGCCAACCCGCTGGCTGACGTGTTCTACGGGGTCGACAACACCTTCCTGTCACGCGCCCTGGATGAAGATATCTTTGAGCCTTACCAATCTCCCCTGCTCGAAAACATCCCGGATGAATTTGAACTGGACAGCCAATTCCGCGCACTTCCAGTCGATTACGGCGATGTGTGCATCAATTATGATAAAAGCTACTTTGAACAGAACAACCTGGCCGTACCGCAGTCTCTCGAAGACCTGGCCAAACCGGAATACAACGGTCTGCTGGTCATGGAAAATCCCGCGATCTCATCCACCGGTCTGGCATTTTTGCTGGCCACCATCACCCATTTTGGCGAGGACGGGTATCTGGAATACTGGCAATCGCTGCAAGATAACGGGGTGGTGATCGTCAGCGATTGGGAAACCGCCTACTATACCAACTTCTCGGCGTCGTCTGGGAAGGGCCCGCAGCCGATGGTGGTATCCTACGGCAGCAGCCCGGCGGTTGAGGTGATTTATGCCGAAACCGAGCTGACCGAAGCCCCCACCGCTTCCATTGTGGGACCGGATACCTGTTTCCGCCAGATAGAGTTTGTAGGCATCCTGAAAGGCACCCGCAACCGCGATCTGGCCGAAGCCTTTGTCGATTTCATGCTGGATCGGACCTTCCAGGCCGACATGCCCACGCAGATGTTCGTGTTCCCGGTCAATGAACAGGTGGAATTGCCTGAGGTCTTTGTGGAGAATATCCAGATACCCGAACAACCGGCAACCATGGAGTACACCTCCATTGCAGAAAAACGCGAGCAGTGGATCAACGATTGGACCGATTTGATGCTGCGTTAATTACGCGGTCATACGGTATATTGAAAGGATCAATGAAACGCTCTCTGCCCGGTTTGATGCTCTGGCTGGTCCCCACCCTGTTTCTGGCGGTCTTCTTTCTGCTGCCGTTGGGGATCATTTTCCAAACGGTAGGGCAGCAGATCGCCCTGGACGGGCTTGATTCGCTGAATACGCGTATCATCTGGAAGCCACTGGCCTTTACCTTCTGGCAGGCTGCGTTATCGACCATTCTCACAATGGCGGCCGGGCTGCCGGCCGCCTTTGTGCTGTCACGTTATCAGTTCCGTACCAAGTTTCTATTCAAAGTGCTCACCACCTTGCCGTTTATTTTGCCCACGGTAGTGGTGGCAGCCGGTTTCAACGCACTGCTGGGCCCTAACGGCTGGATCAATTTGCTGCTGATGAAGATCTTCAGTCTCTCCAGCCCGCCCATCCAGATTCTCAACACGCTGTGGGCCATCTTGCTGGCGCATGTGTTTTATAACACCACCATCATCATCCGCGTGGTGGGCAGCGCTTTGGAACAGATCGACCCACGTTTAGAGAGCGCTGCCCGCGCACTGGGGGCTTCGCCGCTGCGCACCCTAGCGGAGGCGACCCTACCCCTGTTGCGTCGTCCCATCCTGGCAGCGGCTTTGCTGGTCTTTCTGTTTGATTTCACCAGCTTTGGGGTGATTCTGTTGCTGGGCGGCGCTCGTATGGCCACCCTAGAGGTGGAAGTCTACGTACAGGCGCTGCATCTGCTCAACCTGCCCATGGCCGGGCTTCTTTCGCTGATTCAGTTGATCTGCACACTGGCAATCTCGCTGGTTTATCTGCGTGTGCTGCAGGGCACGTCGGTATCCATCTCACCGCGTCTGCACGGCGAAGGGATCATCAAAGTGAAAACATGGCAGCAGCGGTTGTTCCTGGCGCTGACCCTGGTGTTCCTGGCAACGCTGATTCTGCTCCCCCTCACCGCCCTTACGGCCCGTTCGTTCACCCGTTTGGAAGCCGACCGAGGTGAGCGCGGGCAGATTCGCACCGGATTGACCACCCGTTACTACACCGAGCTCTTCACCAATGAGATCGGCTCACTGTTCTATGTGCCGCCCATTCGGGCGGTCAGCAATTCTTTGATGTATGCCGCGGCTGCCACCCTGATCTCGCTGGTGCTTGGGATCATGGCCGCTTACGCGTTTCACCGCACCGGTCTGGCCAGCCGCTGGCTGGATTTGCTGTTGATGCTGCCGCTGGGCACCTCGGCGGTGACGTTGGGTCTCGGGTACGTCATTTTACTCAGCCGCATGGCCGTCAGCGTGCAATCATACCCCTTGCTGATCCCGGTAGTGCACTCGTTGGTGGCGCTGCCGTTTGTGGTGCGAACCATCCAGCCCGCCATCGTTTCCATTCCGCACTCTTTGCGGCAGGCGGCTTCGGTACAGGGGGCCGATTCGTGGCGGGTATTGCGCGAAGTCGATCTGCCCATCATCCTGCGCTCTGTGCTGGCCTCCGCCATCTTCGCGTTCACCATTTCGCTGGGCGAGTTTGGCGCGACCACCTTTCTGGCCCGTCCAGAATATCCTACCATCCCGGTTGCCATTTACCGTTTTCTTTCTCAGCCGGGTGGGTTAAACTATGGTCAGGCCATGGCGATGGCAACCATCCTGATGGTAACCTGCGGGTTGAGCATCACCCTGCTGGAATGGATCCAAAAACCAGGACAGAAATACCTATGACAGAAAAAACACCGCTGCTTCAGGTCATCGATATCCACAAATCCTACGAAGGTGAGCCGCTTCTGAAAGGGATCAGCTTCAGCATGGAGGAAAATGATATCGTTTGCCTGCTGGGTCCATCCGGCGGGGGAAAAAGTACCCTGCTGCGCATCATCGCCGGGCTTGAAACTGCCGAAAAAGGGCAGATTCTCTGGAATGGTATGGATCTGAAGAACACACCCACCCACCAGCGCAACTTCGGCTTTATGTTTCAGGACTACGCGCTGTTTCCGCACCGCACCGTCGAGCAAAATATCGCTTTTGGGATGCGCATGAAAAACACCCCGCAGGACGAAATGGACCGGCGGGTGGATGAACTGCTGCGCAAAGTGAATCTGGGCGCGTTTGCCAAACGCAAGGTGACCGATTTGAGCGGGGGAGAACAGCAACGTGTGGCCATGGCCCGAACGCTGGCACCCCGACCTCGCCTGCTGCTGCTGGATGAACCGATGGGCGCGTTGGATCATTCTTTATCAGAACAGCTACTGGTGGAGCTGCGCAAGGTACTGCGCGAGAGCGGCACCCCCACCATCTATGTGACCCATGACCAGCAGGAAGCCTTTTCCATCGCTGAACGGATCATGATCATGCATGACGGCGAGATCGTGCAGGAAGGTCCCCCGCAACAGGTGTACCGCCAGCCAGCCTCCAGGTGGACGGCGGAATTCCTGGGCCTGTCCAATCTACTGGACGGGAAAGTGATCTCGCACAATCCGCTGCAGGTCGAAACTGCCAGCGGGATTTTTTGGGTGCAGTGCAGCAGTACACCGCCCGAGCCCGGTTCAAACGTAACGCTGCTCATCCGTTCAGCTGAGGTGAGCATGGAACCCGGCCCGGATCTGCCCAATCATCTCCACGGGCGCGTGCGGGATGCTGTATTTCAGGGTACTTCGTATCAGGTGGATGTGGATCTGCCGGAGAAACCCGGCCTGCGGTTTTATCTGCCAACGCACTATGTCCCCGCCGAGGAAATTGATCTGTATTTCGGTTCCAGTGCGGTAGCCTGTATTTCGTAAATGGATACAAACGGTTTAAATCTAATAGACTAGCGCATTCGTGGATGGCCCTCCAAACCATCCACGAATTGCCGGCGCGGACGCCGGCGAAAACGAATAATCGAATATGATCCAGCTTCGCACAAAATCTTTCCCGCGTTGATTATTATTGCTTCTCTTCATTCGTTTATTCGGTTGCCTGGCGTTCCGGGTCAACCCATGTAAACTTCGCCTAA